>JAFMJY010000029.1 GCA_017853245.1 Burkholderiales bacterium
TAGCGCAGCGCGAGGGAGCAGCGGCCACTTGCGTCGCGCACCAAGAGGCGTACCCAAGGCAGATTGGCTTCCATGGCGTCGCTGCGGCCGGCGATCTGCGACCGCCAGGTCAACCGGTCACCGTCGAGCTCCAGACGCTCGAAGTCCGAGTCGTGGCGGGCAAGGCAGCGAAAGGCGAGCCAGAGCACGGCGAGCTCCAGGCCAGCGAACGGCAGGATGGGCCAGGCACCGACCAGCGCCGCAAAAAAACCCACGGCCGCCACCGAACCAGCCAGCGCCAAGAGACAGAGAGCGCGAGCCTGGCTGCCGAGCGACCGATTCGGGGCAGCCGTCCAGACTCGCCGACGGGGGGAAACTTCTGCAAAACGAGGCATGGGACGCCGTGACGAAAACCGCTCGTGAGTGTAGCCGATGGGGAGGGGGGGCGCAAAACCCGATGGGGCTACTCCGGCGGGGCGCGTCCGGGCTCATCGGCGCTGTCGGGCTCCTTCACGGGAATTCGATATCCCTCCGCCGCCCACTCCCCCAGGTCCACGGTCCGGCAGCGCTCGGAACAGAACGGCCGAAACCGGTTCTCCGCCGCAAAGCTCGCCGGCTTGCCGCAAGCCGGGCAGCTCACGACCCGGGGCGGCATCGGCCTCGTCACAACCCGCAAAACGCCAGGTCGAAGGCCACGTCCCGGTCGAACACCCGGCTCTTCTGGACGCCGTCGGGAATCAGGAACCGGATATTGAGGGCGTACTTGTTGGCGCTCACCTCGGGCACGCAGGCGTAGTCGCGCGCCAGCGTCAGCCGCAGCATCTGTGCCGGCTTTTCTCCCGGCCCCTGGGTGAAGACACCGCCGTGCGCGACCAGGGTTGAGGAGCGGGCGCTCTCCCGCAGCACCCTCAGCACCACGGCCATCGCAGTGCTGATGGGATCCAGCGGGTGAAGCCAGGCGATGAGGTCCTCCCGCCGCGCGTCGCCTCCCCGGTGCATCCAGAAGTGGTAGGACGGAAGGTCGAACTCGCTCGTTCCGCCCGGAATGGCCGCCCGCTGCTTGACCGCCATCAGCCACTCGTTTTCGCGAAGCTCGTGCCCGGATTTGCCCGCCGACGCATGCAGGGCCGTGAACGCCCGCTCGATCTCGCCCAGCACCGCATTGAGCTTCTCCTCCGAAATGGCCGGGTTCGCCCGCAGCGCCTCGAGAAAAATCCGCTGGCGGTCGAGCTCCTGCAAGAGGTCGCTCTTGAGGTCCGCGCGGCCGACGACCTCGAGGATCTCGAAGATCCCCGTGAGGCAGGCATGGTGGTCGTGGGGGGTATCGCGGCCGAGAAAATGGCGCGCGCGCTCGAAGAGATCCTCCAACCGAAGGAGCGTTCGGATTCGCTCGTTGAGCGGAAACTCGTAGGTGATCATGTCCGCGGTCGGGCAGGGAGCTCCAGCCGATAGTGTCGGCATTGTGATCCATGCCCGCCTGCAATGCCAATCAGCGCCTCAGCCCCCGGCGAGGGTTTCGTGCAATTGCCGGCATTGCGCCTCCAGCGACGCCAGGCCCGCGCCATTCCAGAGGACGTGATCGGCGGCCTGCAGGCGACGCCAGCGGGGCCATTGCGCCGACATGATGGCCCGAACCTCGTGCGGATTCAGGCTGGAGCGGGCCGCGGCCCGGGCCACTTGCAGAGCCTCGCTGCAATCGACCACCACCACCCGGTCGACCCGCTGGCGGTAACGGCCCGTCTCGAAAAGCAGTGGTACGACCAGCAACACGTAGGCACCGCGGGCCTCGGGAAGCCGGCGGTCGATCTCGGCGGCGATGGCCGGATGAAGTATCGCCTCGAGGCGGCGACGCGCCTCGTCATCCCGGAAAATCCGCTCGCGCATCGCCCGACGGTCGAGGCCCTGGCCCGGCGGCGCCATCGCGGCGCCGAAGGCCGCCCGGATGGCCTCGAGAGCCCCGCCGTGGGGCGCCGTGAGGGCCCGGGAGAGGTCATCGGCATCGATCACCGCCCCTCCCAGCCGGCCCAGCATGTCGGCTGCGGTCGATTTGCCGGAGCCGATGCCCCCCGTCAGCCCGATGACTCGCGTCACAGGAGGGGGGCGCCGAGCCACCACGCCGTCAGTCGATGGCCCCACAGCAGGGCAACAAGCCCGCCAACCGCGAGAAAGGGCCCAAAAGGGATGCGAAGGTCCCGCCCGCTGCCCGAGATCACCATCGACGCAAGGCCCAGCACCGAGCCAGCGCACGCCGCCACCAGCACGACGACCGGCAGGAGCTGCCAGCCCAGCCAAGCGCCAAGGGCAGCGAGCAGCTTGAAGTCGCCGTAGCCCATGCCCTCTTTGCCCGTCGCCAGCTTGAAGGCCCAGTACACGAGCCAGAGCGCAAGGTAGCCCGCCACGGCGCCGACAACAGCGGCCTCGAGCGGCGCGAAAACACCCCCGACGTTGGCCAGCAGCCCCGCCCACAGCAGGGGCAACGTGATCCGGTCGGGGAGCAACTGCGTGTCGAAATCGATCACGCTCGCGGCGAGGAGCGACCAGGCCAGAACGAGCGCGGCCGGCAGCGCCCAGCCCCAACCGAGCCGCCAGGCCAGGAACGCGCCCAGCGCCGCCGCACCCAACTCGACCAACGGGTAGCGAAGCGAGATGGGGGCTCGGCACGCAGCGCACCGGCCGCGCAGCGCGAGCCAACTCAGCACCGGAATGTTGTGAAGGGCCCGAATGGGCGTCGAGCAGGCAGGGCAATGGGAGCCGGGCGTGGCGAGCGACAGGCGCGCGTCCTCGGGCAAGGCGTTGCCCGTGAGCCCGGCGCACTCCGCCGCCCACTCGGCCTCCATCATGCGCGGTAGCCGGTGGATCACCACGTTGAGGAAAGAGCCGACGATAAGCCCCAGCACCCCGACGACCAACACCAGGACCGAGGGTGCCTGCAGGACCGATAGGGCTTCCGTCACTTGCCGGGGCTGGGCTGGTCGCCCGTCAGATCGCCTGGCCCATCTTGAAGATGGGCAGGTACATGGCGATCACCATGCCCGCGATCAACGTGCCCAGCACGACCATGATCATGGGCTCGAGCAGGGACGAGAGGGCCGAAACGGCGTCATCGACCTCGGCTTCAAAGAAATCGGCCACCTTGGACAGCATGGTATCGAGCGACCCCGACTCTTCGCCGATCGCCGTCATCTGCAGGACCATGTTCGGGAAGAGGCCGGTGTTCTGCATGGAAAGGGCCAGGCTTGAGCCGGTAGCCACTTCCGTCTGGATTTTCTTCGTGCCCTCGAGGTAGACATGATTGCCGGTGGCTCCAGCCACCGAGTCGAGGGATTCCACCAGCGGCACGCCGGCGGCGAACATCGTGGAGAGCGTCCGGCACCAGCGCGCGATCGCGGCCTTGCGCAGGATTTCCCCGAACACGGGCAGTCGCAGGACCAGCCGGTCGACGCGCTGCTGAAGGACCGCCGAGCGCCGGTAAAAGTGCGCGAGGCTCCACGCCCCGCCCGCCAACGCCCCCAGCAGGACGTACCAGTACGCAACCATGAAGTCGGACATCGCGATCACGACGAGCGTCGGGGCGGGAAGGTCCGCCCCGAAGCTCTTGAACAGGTCCTTGAAGGTGGGGATCACGAAGATCATGATCACCGCCGTGATCGCCAGGGCCACCACCACCACCGCCGCCGGGTAGAAGAGCGCGCTCTTGATCTTGCCCTTGATGGCGACGATTTTTTCCTTGTAGGACGCCAGCCGATCAAGAACGGTGTCGAGCGTGCCGGCCTGCTCCCCCGCCCAGACGAGGTTGCAGTAGAGCGCGTCGAACTGCGCGGGGTGCTTGCGGAACGCCTGGGCCAGCGACGAGCCGGTTTCCACCTCGTTCCTGACGCTCAACAGCAGCCGGCTGAGCGCAGGGTTGCTGTGACCCCTGGCCACGATGTCGAAGGTTTGGAGCAGGGCAACACCCGCCTTCAACATGACTGCCAGCTGGCGGGTGAAGATGGCGATGTCCTTCTCGGTGATCTTCTGGCCTCGCGGCTCGCGCACCCGCTTCACGGAAGACACGACGATGCCCTGCCGGCGCAGCGTGGCTGCCACGTGCCCTTCTCCACTCGCCCGCAGTTCCCCGCGCACGAGCTTGCCCGACTTGTCGCGGCCCGACCAGGCGTAACTGAGGGCCTTCATTTCCTTCGCGTCCTTCAAGTCCTTCTTGGCAACCGCCGCCATCGGAGCGCCCCTTTATTCGTTCGTTGCCGCCTCCACCTCCTCCAGGGAGGTGAGGCCTCGCCGCACTTTGAGGAGACCGGCCTGCCGGAGGTCCTTGACCCCTTCGGCCGCCGCCTGCCGGGCGACGTCATCCGAGTTGCCATTTCGCAGGATGATGCGGTTGATTTCCTCGGACACGGGCATCACCTGGAAGATGCCCACCCGCCCCTTGAAGCCGGAGTTCTTGCACGCCTCGCACCCCGCGGGCGCGTACGGGTGCCAGCTGCCGTCGAGGTCCGACTCGGCGAAGCCCGCCCGCAGCAGCGCCTCATCGGGAATCTTCGCGGGCCGCTTGCACGCGCAGAGCCGCCGGATGAGGCGCTGGGCGGTGATCAGGTTCACGCTCGAGGCGATGTTGAACGGTGCCACCCCCATGTTGAGCAGCCGCGCCAAAGTCGATGGCGCGTCATTGGTGTGCAGCGTCGACAGCACGAGGTGGCCCGTCTGCGCCGCCTTCACGGCAATCTCGGCCGTGTCGAGGTCGCGAACCTCGCCCACCATGATGACGTCCGGGTCCTGGCGCAGGAACGCGCGCAAGGCGACCGAAAAGGTGAGCCCGGCCTTCTCGTTCATGTTGACCTGGTTGACGCCCGGCAGGTTGATTTCCGCCGGGTCCTCCGCTGTTGAGATGTTGACGCCCGGCTTGTTGAGCAGGTTGAGGCAGGTGTAGAGCGAGACGGTCTTGCCCGAGCCGGTCGGCCCGGTGACGAGCACCATGCCATGCGGGCGCCCGATGGCGTGCAACAAGGCCGCTTGCTGCTCGGGCTCGTAGCCCAGCGACTCGATGCCGACGCTCGCGACGGAGGCGTCAAGCACCCGCAGGACGATCTTCTCGCCATGCAGCGTCGGAAGCGTGGAGACCCGCAAGTCGACCGCCCGGGTGCGCGACAGCACCATCTTCATGCGGCCGTCCTGCGGCACGCGCTTCTCGGAGATGTCGAGCCTCGACACCACCTTGATGCGCGAGGTGATCTTGTCCTTGATGGCGAGCGGCGGCTGGGCGATGTCGTAGAGCACGCCATCCTGGCGGTACCGGATGCGGTAGAACTTCTCGTACGGCTCGAAGTGGATGTCCGAGGCGCCGCTGCTGATGGCGTCCAGGATGATCTTGTGCACGTAGCGCACGACCGGCGCGTCGTCGATCTCCTCCGTCGGCGCCTCGGGCTGTGCCTCGCCGCCGGTGAGCTCGATGCTGGAGAGGTCGACATCCGCGGTGGCCGTCTCCAGCGCGCGACTCGCCGAGGCGGCGAGCTTGCTCACCAGGGCCCCCAGCCGCTCGTCATCGACAACCACTGGCTCGGTGACCATGCCCGTGGCGAACTTGAGCTCCTGCATCGCCGCTTCGTTGGTCGGGTCCGACATGCCGACAAACAGCCGGTTGCCGCGCTTGGCGAGCGCGATGACGCGATGGCTGGCGATGGTCTTCGCGTCGATGAGGTTGACGGGAAGCTGCTCGACGTCAACGGCGCCGAGGTCCAGCAGCGGGTAGCCAAAGGCCTGCGCGGCAAACTGCGCCACCTCACGTGAGGAAAGCTTGCTCGAGCTCACGAGCTGCTGGACGAAGCCCACGCCGGCTCGCGCCGCCTCGGCCTGGATGGCGAGCGCGTCCGGTTGCGCGAGGCGCCCCTGCTGAACCAGGGCGCGGGCGAGCGGGCTGAAATTTCCGGCGACGGCAACCATGGCGTGGCGCTGGGGGAGAGGGCGGCTATGGTGCGCCGGGCGGCGATGCCGTGTAAAGCAAACCCCGGGTCACGGCGCGCCGAGCGCGCGCTCGATCGCCGCCACCAGCGGCTCGCTCTCCGGGGCAACGCCGCTCGGATACGCGCCAACGAGGCGGCCGTCGCGGCCCAGCAGGTACTTGTGGAAATTCCAGGCGGGGGGCGAGCCGGACTGCTCGGCAAGCTGCCGGTAGAGCGGGGACGCGCCCGCCCCTCGCACCACCGTCTTTTCAAGCATGGGGAAGCGGACGCGATAGGTCCGCTCGCAGAAGTCCGCGACTTGTGCATTGCTTCCCGGCTCCTGGGCGCCGAAGTCGTTCGACGGCACGCCCAGCACCACCAACCCCCGGCCCCGGTACTTCTGGTTGAGCGCCTCGAGGCCCCGATACTGGTCCGTGAACCCGCAGTAGCTGGCGGTGTTGACGAATAGCACCACGCGGCCCGCGTACTGGCACAGGTCCATCGGCTCACCCTTGATCGACTGCACTCGATGGTTGAGCAAGGCGGGGCAGGTCGCGCCGGTTGCCGGCACGGCCGACAGCGCGAGCGTCAGGCAAAAGAGCGGTCGAAGCGTTCGCATGGGTTCGGGAAATCGGGTCGACCCCTATGATACGCAGGACCTGCCATGCCAAAGCCCCGCAGCATCCCGTCGCCCAAGCGCTGCCGCCACCTCATCGTGGTGCTGGGTGACCAGCTCGATGCCAACAGCCCTGCGCTCGCCGACGCCGACCCTGGCCAGGACGTGGTGCTCATGGTCGAGGCGCCGGCCGAATCGACGCAGGCCTGGAGCGCCAAGGCCCGAATCACGTTTTTCCTGGCGGCCATGCGCCACTTCGCCGCTGGCCTGCGCGAGCGAGGCCTGACGGTGGATTACCTGGCCCTCGGCACGCACACCCACGCGGGACTGGATGCAGCCATCGCGGCGGCGGCTCGCCGGCACAGCCCCGACAGGCTGATGGTCGTGGAGCCGGGAGAGTGGCGAGTCGAGCGGCTCCTGGACGACGCTAGCCGTGCCACGGGAGCGCCCCTCCTCGTGCTCGACGACACGCACTTCTATGTGTCTCGGGCGGAGTTCGCCGGTTGGGCGTCGGGGTACAAGCAACTCCGGATGGAGTCCTTCTACCGCTGGATGCGCAAGCGAACCGGCGTGTTGATGGAGGGCGGGGAGCCCGCGGGCGGGCGATGGAACTTCGACGCCGACAATCGCGAATCCTTCGGGCGCGAGGGCCCGCCGCCCGGGCCGGCTCGGCCCACCTTCCCACCGGACGCCATCACCCGGTCGGTCATGGAAGACGTGGAGCGCCATTTCCAGGGCCACCCCGGAAAGACAGGCCGCTTCGACTGGCCCGTCACGCGTGCCCAGGCGCTGGGCGCCCTCGAGGCCTTCGCGCGGGACCGGCTGCCCGTGTTCGGGCGCCACCAGGACGCGATGTGGACGGGGGAGCCCACGCTTTCTCACAGCCTGCTGGCGGCCGCGCTGAATGTGAAGCTCCTGAACCCCCGCGAAGTCGTCGCGGCTGCCGAAGCGGCATGGACTGGCGGCAAGGCCCCCATCGAAAGCGTCGAGGGGTTCATCCGCCAGATTCTCGGCTGGCGCGAATTCATCCGCGGCATGTACTGGGTGGACATGCCGGCCATGGCGCAGGCCAACCACTTCGGCCACCGCGCACCCCTGCCCCGCTGGTACTGGACGGGCCAGACGAGGATGCAGTGCATGCGGGAGTCCATCGGCCAGACCCTGGAGCTCGGCTACGCGCATCACATCCAGCGCCTGATGGTCACCGGGCAGTTCGCCCTGCTCGCTGGCGTGGACCCCGCAGAGGTGGCGAAGTGGTACCTCGGGGTCTACGTCGATGCCGTGGAGTGGGCCGAGCTGCCCAACGTCGCCGGCATGGCGCTCTACGCCAACGGCGGGCGCTTCACGTCCAAGCCTTACGTCGCGAGTGGCGCGTACATCGACCGCATGAGCAACTACTGCCGAGGGTGCCCGTATCGGCCCAAGGAGTCGACGGGCGAGCGCGCCTGCCCCGTCACCACGCTGTACTGGGATTTTCTCGACCGCAACGAGCGCGAGTTCGCAGGCCACCCCCGAACCGCCCTGATGGTGAAGAACCTCCAGCGCCTGTCGGATGCCCAGCGACAGGCCATTCGCGACTGGGCGCGTCGAACGCGCGAGCGGATCGACGAGCTCTGAAGACGGCCCCAGCGGAGGCGACTGTATAATTTCGTCGCTCGCCGCGTGCCCTCCTGCGCGCGGCGCGACGCCCGACGGCCCATGCCCCTGCACGTTCTCGGCATCAACCATCACAGCGCGCCGATCGAAGTCCGGGAAGGCCTTGCCTTCCCGCCCGAGGCTCAGCCCGATGCGCTTGGCACGCTCGCTTCTCAGCCCGGCGTGGCGGAGGCCGTTCTCGTCTCCACGTGCAACCGCACGGAGGTGTACTGCCGCGCCGAGGCACTCGGCCCGGTGCGCGACTGGCTGCTGGGCAAGGCTCGCGACGCCGGGCTCGACATCACCCCGCACCTCTACGCCCACAGCGGCGCCGATGCCGTTCGCCACGCCTTCCGGGTCGCCTCCGGGCTTGACTCGATGGTGCTGGGCGAGCCGCAGATACTCGGGCAGGTCAAGCAGAGCGTGCGCACCGCAGAGGGCAGCGGCACGCTGGGCTCGCAGCTGAACCGCCTCTTCCAGCACACGTTCTCCGTAGCGAAGGAGGTGCGCACCGAGACCGCGATCGGCGAGCAATCGATCTCCATGTCGGCGGCGGCGCTCAAGCTCGCGCAGAACCTCTTCGGCGACATCAGCCGCACGCGCATGCTCCTGATCGGGGTGGGCGAGATGGTGGAGCTTGCCGCCACCTACTTCCACGCCCAGAGGCCGCAAGCCGTCGTGGTGGCCAATCGCACGCTCGCCCGCGGGCAGGATTTCGCCTCGCGCTTCGGCGGCACGGCGATTTCACTCGCCCAGTTGCCCGATCGCCTGGGGGACTTCGACATCGTGCTGACCGGAACTGCCTCGACGCTGCCCATCCTTTCCCGAACGGCGCTGGAGCGCGCCCTGAAGGCACGCCGATTCCGGCCGATGTTCATCGTGGACTTCGCCGTGCCCCGGGACGTGGAGCCCGAGGCGGCCGGGTTGGATGACCTGTTCCTCTACACCATCGACGACCTGGGGGCGATCGTCCAGCAGGGCGCCGGGCAGCGCCAGGCGGCCGTGCGCGAGGCCGAGGGGATCATCGACCGGCAGGTCGGCGCCTTCGGCGCCTGGCTCCAGTCGCGAAGCGCGGTGCCGGCCATTGTGCAGTTGCGCGCCAAGGCTGACGCCTACCGACAAGCGGAGCTCGACAAGGCCCGCCAGCGACTCGCCAACGGCGATGACCCGGCGAAAGTGGTCGAGTCGCTCGCCAACGGCCTCGTGAACAAGATCCTGCACCACCCCACCCAGGCGCTCAACCGGGCCCGGGACGCCGAGCGAGACTCCCTCGTTCGCGCCGTCGAGGCGCTGTTCCCCGACGAGGCCCCGCCGGCGAGCGAAGCGGGCCAGCCATGAAGCCCGCGATTGCCACCAAGCTCGCGAGCCTCGTCGCCCGCGCGCGCGAGCTCGACGCGCTGCTCGCCGACCCGCAGGCCACCGCAAACCTGGACACCTTCCGCCGGCTCTCGAAGGAGCACGCAGACATCTCGCCCGTGGTCGCGAGCTACCACGACTACCTCGCGGCGCAGGCAGACCTCGCCGTCGCGGAGGAGATGTCGAAGGATCCCGCAAGCCGGGACTTCGCCCAGGCAGAGGCCGCCGCCGCCCGCTCGCGCCTCGATTCGATCGACGAGGCGATCCAGGTGATGCTGCTCCCCAAGGACCCCAACGACGACAAGAGCCTTTTCCTGGAGATCCGGGCCGGAACGGGTGGCGATGAGAGCGCCCTCTTCGCCGGCGACCTCTTTCGCATGTATGCGCGCTACGCCGAGCGCAAGCGCTGGCAGGTGGAGGTCGTCTCCGAAAGCCTGGGCGAGGTGGGGGGCTACAAGGAGGTCATCGCCCGCATCGCCGGCGCGGGCGCCTATTCGCGCCTCAAGTTCGAGTCCGGCGGCCACCGCGTTCAGCGCGTTCCCGCGACGGAAACCCAGGGGCGCATCCACACCTCGGCCGCCACCGTCGCGGTGATGCCGGAGGCCGACGACGTCTCGGGGGTGGAGATCAACCCGGCCGACGTGCGCGTCGACACCTATCGCGCCAGCGGGGCAGGCGGCCAGCACGTGAACAAGACGGACTCCGCGGTGCGCCTGACCCACCTGCCCACCGGCATCGTCGTCGAGTGCCAGGACGGGCGCAGCCAGCACAAGAACCGGGAGCAGGCCTGGCGCGTGCTCGCGGCGCGCATCCGGGATCAGCAAGTGCGCGAGCAGCAGGCGAAGGAGGCGAGCGAGCGCAAGAGCCTCGTCGGCTCCGGCGACCGCTCCGACCGCATCCGCACCTACAACTTTCCGCAGGGCCGCGTGACCGACCACCGCATCAACCTCACGCTGCACAAGATCGACGCCATCATGGATGGCGACCTGGAGGAGATCACCGGCGCCCTGATGGCCGAGCGCCAGGCGGAGTTGCTGGCAAGCCTTGCCGAAAGCTGAGGGCGTGGCGAGCGTCGGGGAGGCTGTCGCCGCCGCGTCGGCTCGCATCGGTCGAACGGATGCCGTGGCCCTCGCCACGCACGCCTGGGGCGTCACCCGCGCCTGGCTTGTCTCCCACGACCGCGAGGCGCTGGCCGCGCCGCTTGCCCAACGCTACGACGCCCTGGTGGCGCAGCGGCAACAGGGCTCGCCCGTGGCCTACCTCACCGGTCTGCGTGAGTTCTACGGGCGGTCCTTCGGGGTGAGCGCAGCTGTCCTCATCCCCCGGCCCGAAACGGAGCTGATCGTTGAAGCCGCGCTCGCGAGGCTCCCGGAGGCGGGCCGGCTTCTGGACCTCGGCACCGGCAGCGGCGCCATCGCCGTGACCCTGGCTTGCGAGCGGCCCACCGCCGCGGTCATCGCCACCGACGTCTCGGCCGCCGCCCTGGCGGTCGCGAAGGACAACGCCCGGCGCCACAGCGCGAGCGTCGACTTTCGCCTCGGCACCTGGTTCGAGCCGGTCAAGTCCGCCCGGTTCGACATCATCGTGTCGAACCCGCCCTACGTGGCGGCCCTCGACCCCCATCTCGCGCAGGGCGACCTGCGCTTCGAGCCGACGCTCGCGCTCTCCGACGGCAGCGCCGACGGGCTCGCCTCGCTCAAGGCCATCATTTCGGGCGCCGGGGGCCACTTGCAACCGGGAGGCTGGCTGCTGGTGGAGCACGGCCATGACCAGGGCGAGCGCTGTGCCCGCCTCCTCGAGGCCGCAGGATTCATTGACCTGATGGCGATGGCGGACCTTGCAGGCCTGCCCCGCGTGGCGGGCGGGCGCCTGCCAAGGCCTGGCTGAACATCGTGTGCCCCCGCCAATTGCGAGGGGCGGCGGTATCATGTGCGGCATTCCTCCTTCGAAAGCCGCATCCCCATGAGCGCCAAGGACAAGGTCCACGCCACTGTCACCACCAACCCCGTCGTGCTCTACATGAAGGGCTCGCCGCGCATGCCCATGTGCGGGTTCTCCGCCACGGCCACGCAGATCCTGCAGCGCTGCGGCGTGGAGAACTTCGTCGCCGTCGACGTGCTGCAGGACCCGGACATCCGCCAGGGTGTGAAGGAATACGCCAACTGGCCGACCATCCCCCAGCTTTATGTGAACGGCGAGTTCGTCGGTGGCTCGGACATCATGATGGAGATGTTCCAGAACGGCGAGCTGCAGAAGCTCCTCGACGCCGCCAAGCGGCCCAACTGATTCTCGCCTCGCAGCGCCTCAGCCGCCCGAGTCGTTCCAGCGAATAACGCCGAAACCGCTCACGTCGTACCCCCCCAGGGCTTTCGCCTGCTCGCCGAAGGCTCGCGTGCGAGCGAACGCGGCCAGTGCCTGCAGGGGCGGCTCGAACCAGGCGGCGCGAGAGACCGCCAAGTCCAATTGCTCGACAAGGAGCGGCACGAAATCAAGGCCGGCGGCGCGGGCCGCCGCTCGCGCGCCGAGGCCGGCGTCGGCTTGCCCGGAGCGGATGGCGAGCGCGAGGTCACTCTCGCTGGTGGCGGTGATGCTGGCCTTCAACTGCCGCGCGGCGAGTCCTTCGCGGGCAAGCAAGACCTCGAGCAGGACCGCGCTGCCTGCCCCCACCTGGCGCAAAGCGACCGACACCCCCCGGCGCGTGAGATCGCGCACGCTCTTCACCTTGCGGGGGTTGCCCCGCGCCACGAGCAAGCCCTGGTCCCGCCGGGCGAAGGCAACCAGGGCGGCATCCCGTCCCGAGAGCCGCTCGCGGGCCGCCTCGAGGTTGAACGACTGAAGGTCTGCTGACGGCAGGTGGGTGAGCGCCGCGCTCGCCTCGCCACGGGATAGGCGCGCGAGCCCGTCAGTGCTGCCCTGGGTGAGCACCGCGAGGCCGCAGCGCGACTCGCGCACCGCCCAGTCGAGCAACAAGTCATGGCTTCCCGCAAGCGTCGGCGGCGGCAGCGCCCTCGCCCCCCCCGCGCCCTCGGAGCGGGACAGCCACTGCTCGATGGCGGCCAGGTCGAACAGGAGCTTCCCGCCTGCGCGCCCGTGGGGCAGGCCGTTGCGTGCGACCAGGTCGTAGACCTTGCGGGCACTCACCCGCAAGTGGGCCGCCACCTCGGCCACCGTGAGGCGCGAGGGCGCCGGCGCGGCAGTTGTTGTCGGGCGGCGGGCGGCGGGCATGGCCGAATTCTACCGGCCACCCGGATCACCGTTTTTTCAATTGGCTGTAAAATCTGCAAATGTTTGAAATTTTTGCAAGCTTGCAGGCGGCGTGGGCGCTGGTCAACGGCGCCGACCCGGCGCTCGCCCGGATCGTGGCCCTGTCGCTTGAGCTCTCGCTTGCCGCCGCGCTGCTCGGTGCCGCGATCGGCCTGCCCCTCGGCGCGCTGGTAGCGGTCGGGCGCTTCCCCGGGCGGCGGGCGGTGATCGTGGCGCTCAACGCGCTGCTGGGCCTGCCGAGCGTCGTGGTGGGCCTGCTGGTCTACCTGATGCTCTCGCGGGCGGGCCCGCTGGGCTCGTGGGGCCTGCTCTTCACCCCCACGGCCATCGTCATGGCCCAGAGCCTTCTGGTGGCACCCATCGTCGCTGCGCTGGCGCGCCAGACCTGCGAGGACGCCTGGCGCGACTACGAGGAACAACTCACCTCGCTGGGCGTGAGCCGCGCGCGCGCGGTGCCGACCCTGCTCTGGGATGCGCGCTACTCCCTTCTCACGACGGTACTCGCCGGCTTCGGGCGGGCAGCGTCGGAGGTAGGCGCCGTGATGATCGTCGGCGGCAACATCGACGGCGTGACGCGGGTGATGACAACCGCCATCGCGCTCGAGACCAGCAAAGGCGACCTGCCGCTCGCCCTCGCCCTCGGGTTCGTGCTGATCCTGGTGGTCCTCGTGGTGAACGCTGCCGCCTACGGCCTACGTGAATGGAGCGTGCGCCGTCATGGTTGAGTCGCCCCCGTTGCTCGCCGCCCGCGACTTGACCGTGGTGTTGGGTGGCGTGAAGGCCCTGGACGGCTTGAGCCTCGACCTCATGGCCGGACGCCGCACCGTCATTCTGGGGGCCAACGGCGCCGGCAAGAGCGTCCTGCTTCGAACGCTGCACGGCCTCATCGCACCCAGCGCGGGAACGCTCTCCTGGGCAAGGCCGCACCGGCAGGCCATGGTGTTCCAGCGCCCGGTGATGCTGCGACGCTCCGCCATCGACAACGTGACGTACGCGCTGTCCGTCAACGGGATCCCGGCTAAGGAACGCGCGGCGCGAGCAGCAAGCGCGCTCGAGCGAGTAGGGCTCGCGCCCATCGCCGAGCGCCCCGCGAGGGCGCTCTCCGGTGGCGAGCAACAGCGCCTGGCGCTGGCCCGCGCCTGGGCACTGAAGCCGGAGATCCTTTTCCTAGACGAGCCCACAGCAAGCCTCGACCCGGGGGCCAGCGCCGAGGTCGAGCGCGTGATTTCCGCCATCGCGGACGAAGGCACTCGCATCGTCATGACCACGCATCACCTAGGGCAGGCCCGCAGGCTTGCCGACGAAATCGTCTTCCTCCACGCGGGGCGCACGGTCGAGCGCACGCCCGTTGCGGACTTCTTCCGCCAACCGGCCTCGAAGGAGGCATCGCTTTTTCTCAAAGGAGAACTGCCATGGACGTGACCCTCCCGCGCCGACGGCTCTGCTTCGGCCTCGCCGCCGCTCTCGTTGCGGCATCCTCACTCATCACCACTTCGACCCTGGCGCAGCCCACCTTCATCACCATCGCCTCCACCACCTCCACCGAGCAATCGGGCCTCTTCAAGGAAATGCTGCCGGCGTTCACCAAGGCCACGGGGATCGAGCCCCGGGTCGTGGCACTCGGGACCGGCCAGGCGCTCGACATGGGCCGCCGTGGCGACGCCGACGTGGTGTTCGTCCACGACCAGGTGGCGGAGGAGAAATTCGTCGCCGACGGGTTTGGGGTGCAGCGCCTCGAGGTCATGTACAACGACTTCGTGATCGTCGGCCCCAGGGTCGACCCCGCGAAGGCGCGGGGCAAGGATGTCCTTGAAGGGCTTCGCCGCATCGCCGCCGCCAGGGCGCCATTCGCTTCACGCGCAGACAAGAGCGGGACGCACGCCGCGGAACTTCGCTATTGGCAAGCCGCGGGAATCGACCTGGGCAAGGAGAAGGGCCCGTGGTACCGAGAGACTGGCTCCGGCATGGGGCCGACGCTCAACACGGCATCGGGCTTGAACGCCTACGCGCTGGCGGACCGGGGCACATGGCTTGCCTTCAAGAACCGTGGCGACCTCGACATCGTGGTCGAAGGCGACCAGCGGCTCTTCAACCAGTACGGCGTGATGCTGGTGAACCCGGCGAAACACCCGCACGTGAAGAAGGATGCTGGCCAGAAGTTCGTCGACTGGGTCGTCTCACCCGCGGGACAATCGGTTATTGCAGCCTATTCGATAGGCGGGCAGCAACTGTTTTTCCCGAACGCCAAGCCGAGGGCGGAACCGGCGAGGCGCTGATAACCTTGCGGCCTCGTGGGGCCCCGCCCCACGCTGTCGATGTGTCCCCGGAGGATTCACCGTCATGCACCGTCGCACGTTCCCGAAGGCTGGCCTCGTACGACTGGCCCTTTCCCAGGTCTCCACCCTGTCCCTCGGCCAGCAACTGCCCGTTGACCCGAAGCCCGGCCCCTGGCGGACCTTCGAGCTGGTGACCCGGGTCGAGCTGGCCCGCGCCTCGGGCGAGAGCCGGGTCTGGATTCCCCTGCCCTCGGTCGAGGTGACCGGCCGGATTTCCACCCGCGACCGCGCGGTGAACCTGAGGTCTCGGGGCACGGCTTCCCTGAGCGCTGCCGAGCGGCGCTTCTACACCGAGGCCACGAGCCTTCTGCCCACGGACGGCATCGTGCGAGACACGGCGCGCGAGATCGCCTGACCCCATGCCACTGCGGCAGGCATGCAACGCTGGCGGGGCGCCCCGATGAGCCTCGGCCGCGCCCGCTTCCCCCTGTGGCTGGCGCTGTCGGCAGTAGCACTCGCGGTGGTGGCGCTGTGGAGCTTTTCCGTCGGGCGCTTTCCCGTCGCGGCATCGGACGTCGCGCGGGCACTATGGTCTGCGGCGACCGGCAGCGAAAGTGGGCTCGCCAATCACGTCGAGGCGGTGATTCTGCAGGTCCGGGCGCCACGCCTCTTGGCCGCCCTGGCCGTCGGCGCGTCGCTCGCGGCAGCCGGTGCCGCGTATCAGAATCTCTTCAAGAACCCGCTCGTCTCCCCGGACATTCTCGGCGTGTCGGCGGGCTGCGCACTCGGGGCGGGCGTTGGAATCCTCCTGTCGCTGCCCCTCATGGCGGTTCAGGGCCTCGCCTTCGTCGGCGGCATTTCCGCCGTCGCACTGGTCGTGCTGGTGGGTTTCTGCCTCGGCCGACGCGACGCCATGCTCACGCTGATCCTCACCGGCGTCGTGGTCGGCTCGCTTTTCGGCGCCGGTATCGCGCTGGTAAAGACGGTGGCGGACCCCAACAACCAGCTGCCGGCCATCACCTTCTGGCTGCTCGGAAGCTTCGCCAGCGTGATGCCCGATGACCTTGCCATCGCACTGATCCCGATGGCCGTGGGCCTCGTGCCCCTCGCCGCGCTTCGCGGGCGAATCGACCTGCTCGCGCTCTCCGAGGATGAAGCCCGCTCGCTTGGCGTCGACGTCGTGACATTGCGCCTGGCCGTGATCGGCAGCGCCACGCTGGTGACCGCTTCAGCCGTGGCGCTGGCCGGCATCATCGGCTGGGTGGGCCTCGTGATTCCGCATGCCGCCCGCCTGCTCGTGGGCGCCCGTTTCGCTCGCGTCCTTCCCCTGTCGCTCGTTCTCGGCGCCGCCTTCATGCTGGCCGTGGACACGCTGTGTCGCACCGTCGCCGCCATCGAAATCCCCCCCGGGGCGGTCACGGCCTTTGTGGGCACGCCGCTGTTCATCACGCTGCTCGCGGCGACGTTGCGGAAATGACGCTCTCGGCGCGTGGCCTCGGCTTCGGGTTTGGTAACCGCGTCGTGGGCACAGGGCTGTCCTGCCACCTCGACGCCGGCGAAGTGGTTTGCCTGCTCGGGCCGAACGGCAGCGGCAAGTCGACACTGATGCGAACCCTGCTCGGCCTGCAAGCATCACTCGCTGGCGACGTGCTCCTGGAGGGAAAGCCGCTCCGCTCCTGGCCCATCGTGGAGCGAGCCCGTCGCCTCGCCTACGTTCCGCAGGCGGCCGACAGTTATTTCGACTTCAGCCTGTTGGAGTTGGTGGAGATGGGCCGGGCCGCGCATCGGGGCCTCCTTTCGGGGCCAAGCGCGGAGGACAAGCGCGCCGCGATGGCCGCCTTGCAAAGCCTGGGCGTGGGGCACCTTGCCCACCGCTCCCTGCACGCGGTGAGCGGCGGCGAGCGCCAGCTGGGCCTCATCGCCCGGGCGCTCGCAACGGAGGCGCCGTATCTCGTGATGGACGAGCCCACCGCCAACCTGGACTACGGCAACCAGGCTCGCGTCCTCGACGAAATCGGGAGGCTGAAAGAACGCGGCATCGGCATCCTGCTGTCCACGCATCATCCCGAGCAGGCTTTGCGCGTCGCGGACCGCGTGCTTCTGCTTCGCGATGGCTCGCTCATCGGACAGGGCGACGTGGGCGCCACGCTCACGTCCGAGGCGCTCAGCAGCCTGTACGGTCGAACGATCGAAGTGGCGACCGTTCGGCTGGCGAATGGCGGTGAGCGCCTCGTGTGCGTGCCAAGCGCGAGCGCCTAGCGGCCTCCGGTGACGTCGAGGATCGTTCCGGTGACGTAGGACGCCTCGTCAGACAGCAGCCACAGGATCGCCCGCGCAACTTCCTCCGGCTGCCCACCCCGCTTCATCGGGACGAGCGCCTTGACGCGATCGACACGTCCCGGCTCACCGCCTGCCGCATGCATCGCCGTATAAATGTGGCCGGGGCGAACGCCGTTGACCCGGATGCCCTCCTCGGCAACTTCCTTGGCAAGCCCGATGGTGAGGGTCTCGAGCGCGCCCTTGGAGGCGGCGTAGTCGACATACTCACCGGGGGAGCCCAGGCGGGCCGCGGCCGACGACACGTTCACGATGACGCCGCCCTCGCCCCCGCGCCTCGTCGACATGCGACGCACCGCCTCGCGGCAGCAGGCGAAAGGGCCGAACACATTGGCTGCGAAGACGCGTCGCACGCGGTCGCCGTCGATCGCCTCGAGGCGTGCCTGCGGCTCCAGCCGGGCCGCGTTGTTCACCACTGCGCTGACGGGGCCGAGCTCGTGATCGACCGCCTCGAATAGTGCTCGGACCTCCGATTCGTTGGCCACGTTGGCCTGCACAGCCACGGCCTGCCCGCCCTCGCGCAGGATTCCATCGACGACAGCGGCCGCGCCCGCCTGGTCCTCGCGGTAATTCACCGCGACGGCGTACCCCCGCCTCGCGCTGAGCCGCGCGGTGGCCGCGCCGATGCCACGGCTGCCTCCCGTCACCAGCACCACCTTGCTCGACGTCGCCTCGCCGCCCATGGTCAGTGCAGGCTGCCGCCTCCGCCGGCCGGCGCCGGTGGCGCGGAAATCTGCACCTGGGCGCCGGTTTGCAGGCCGCGAAGCAGCGAGTGATGCAAGAGCAAGCTTGCGAGATGTGCCCGCTCCGCCGGCGGGAGGGCGACGCTGACCCAGCCGTGGCCGGCATGCCGCAGCTGCACCACCGTGTTGTCCCCGGCGAGGAACGAGAACCAGGCGGGGTTGAGCGTCGCCTCGAATTGCGGCGGCGGCTGGGCTGCGTGCGGCTCCGCGCGCTTCGTTCGCTCATGGGCGGCGGCAGCAATCAAGGCATCGAGCTCGGCGGTGGACAGTCGGGCAATTTCTTCGGGATTCATGGTCTGCTCTCCAGCGATGACGTTACGTCGGCCGGCGCCCGCCACGGGAGCCTCATGCGGCAGACTTCCAGCGCTCGAGCCCGGCCTCCAGGTCAGCGATCAGGTCTTGTGCGTCTTCCAGGCCCACGTGCAGGCGAATGAGCGGCCCGCCCTCCCACGGCCTCACCGTGCGGCCATGGCGGAGGTTGGCGGGGACGATAAGGCTCTCGAAGCCTCCCCAGCTATAGCCGATGCCAAAGTGCGGGCACCCGGTCATCAGCGCCGAAACCTGCCGCGACGAGGACGGCTTGAGCTCCACGCCGAAGAGGCCGCTGGCCCCCTTGAAGTCGCGCCGCCAGAGAGCATGGCCGGGATCGCTCTCCAGGCCCGGGTGCAGCACCCGCGCAACCTCAGGGCGTTGCTCGAGCCACCGCGCCACGGTGAGCCCCGTCTCGCCCTGGCGCTGCAGTCGAAGGGCGAGCGTGCGCATGCCGCGGAGCGTGAGGAAAATATCGTCAGGGCTCGCGGTTTGCCCCAGGTTGTGCGCCGTCTGGCTGACCCTGGGCCAGGCTCGCTCGTTGGCGACGATGGCGCCGATGATCACGTCGGAATGGCCCGCCAGGTATTTCGTCGCCGGCTGCACGACGATATCGACGCCGTAATCCATTACGGGGTAGAGAAGCCCCGTCCCCCAGGCGTTGTCGGCGATAACGAACGCGCCACGCTCATGGGCCGCCTTCGCGATCGCCGGGACGTCCTGCACCTCGAACGTGAGCGAGCCGGGACTCTCGAGGTACACGGCTACCGTGTTGGGGCGCATGAGGCCGCCGAGCTCGGGGCCCGATACCAGCGGGTCGAAGAACGTCGTCGACACGCCGAATTGCGCGAGCGTCTCGGTGCAGAAAGTTCGCGTTGGCCCGTAGACGCTGTCGGACACCAGCACGTGGTCTCCCGCACGGACGACAGCGAGCAAAGCCACTGACACGGCCGCCAGCCCCGACGGAAGCGTCACCGCACGATGCCCGCCCTCGAGCTCGCACGCCAGCTCCTCAAAGGCGTTGCGCAGCGGCATGTTCTTGATGCCGTAGGTCGCGACTGCCTCGTCCGTCTCGAAACGGCGCTGGGTGTCGGCAAGATGCTCGGGGCTGTCGAACAGCACCGTCGAGGCACGCGCCACCGGAATGTTCACGGTTTGGACGCGCTGCGCATCCGAGCGACCGCGCTGGATGAGCCGGGTGGTTTTTGACATGGCGGAAGGCCGCGTTGAGGGACGTGAAAGTTTACGCCCTCAGGCCTTTCCAGCAGCCGCGCGTGAGAAAATGCCGGCGACTCACGCCAGCCGCCCCGATGAACCTCGCCGAAGAAGTCGCTCGCCGCCGCACGTTCGCCATCATCTCGCACCCGGACGCGGGCAAGACCACGCTCACCGAGAAGTTGCTCCTCTTCGCGGGCGCCATCCAGATCGCCGGCAGCGTGAAAGCCCGCAAGGCGTCCCGCCACGCCACATCGGACTGGATGGAGATCGAGAAGCAGCGCGGCATCTCGGTGGCCAGCTCCGTGATGCAGATGGAATACCGCGGCTGCGTCGTGAACCTCCTGGACACGCCCGGGCACCAGGACTTCTCGGAGGATACCTACCGCGTTCTCACGGCGGTCGACGCGGCGCTCATGGTCATCGACGCGGCCAACGGCGTCGAAGCCCAGACCCTGCGGCTGCTGCAGGTCTGTCGCGCCCGCAACACGCCCATCCTTACCTTCATCAACAAGATGGACCGGGAAGTGCGCGAACCGCTGGACCTCATCGACGAGATCGAGCGCACGCTGGGCATGGCGGCCGTGCCCTTCACCTGGCCCGTGGGCATGGGCAAGTCATTCCGCGGCGTGTACGACCTTCGCCGTCAGCGCATGCGGGTTTTTCGGCCCGGCGAAGACCGCGTGACGGGCGAAGAGGAAATCGTCGCTGAAATCGCGAGCTCCGCGTTAGCGGAGCGCTTCGGCGCCGAGCTGGGCCAGGCGCGCCAGGAAGTGGAGCTGGTTCAGGGCGCCTCGCCCGCCTTCGACCGCGACGCCTTCCTGGCCGGAAAACAGACGCCCATCTTCTTCGGCTCGGCCATCAACAATTTCGGCGTACAGGAAGTCCTGGATGCGCTCTCCGAGCTTGCGCCCGCCCCCGGGCATCGCGCCGCCATTCAACGCACCGTCCAGCCCGCGGAGAGCAAGCTCACCGGCGTGGTCTTCAAGATCCAGGCGAACATGGACCCGGCCCATCGCGACCGCATCGCGTTCGTGAGGGTTTGCTCCGGGCGCTTCGAGAGAGGCATGAAGCTGCATGTCGTTCGCACCGGCAAGCCGATCCGGCCGGGAAGCGTCGTGTCTTTCCTGTCGCAGCGGCGCGAGTTGCTGGATGAGGCATTTGCCGGCGACATCATCGGCATTCCGAACCACGGCACCCTGCAACTGGGCGACACGGTCACCGAGGGCGAGTCGCTTCAGTTCACCGGCCTGCCCTTTTTCGCGCCCGAGATCTTCCAGCAAGTGGAGATCGCCGACCCGATGAAGAGCAAGCAGCTGAAGCTGGGCCTCGCGCAGCTGGGCGAAGAGGGCGCCATCCAGGTGTTCCGCCCGCACCTCGGCGGCGTGCTACTGCTGGGCGCCGTGGGCCAGCTGCAGTTCGAAGTCGTCGCCCATCGGCTCCAGCATGAATACAGCGTGCCCGCGCGGCTGTCGCCCTCGAAGTTCCAGGTGGCGAGGTGGGTCACCTGCGACGATGCCAGGGAACTCGATCGCTTCATCGAGGCCAACGGCCACCGCGTTGCCTATGATGCCGTCGATGCGCCGACGTTCCTCGCCACCGCGAACGCGGAGCTCGCGGTCACGCAGGAGCTGTGGCCGAAGATCCGCTTCCACGCGCTACGCGAGCACGCGGGGCTCGTCTTCCAGCAACGCCTCGAATCCTGACGGGCGCGCCAGAGGCGACGCTCAGCCGCCAGCGAGTTCGCGAATCTGGCGGGAGGCGATAGGGTGGCCGAGCTCAGCGGCCTGCGCGAGCCAGTGCAGCGCCTTGGCGTCATCGCGCTCGACGCCAGTCCCCAAGAGATGTAGCCGGCTCAGCCAGTGCGCTGCCTCGGCATCCTGCCTCTTGGTTGCCTGCTCCAGCCAATAAACCGCCCCCTTGGGGTGATCGGCCTCCAGCAGCATCAGCCCAACCTCGCGCTGCGCCGCGCCGACGCCCCCATCCGCGTCGACCAGCGTCGGCACATCGACGTCCCGCCACACCACGGCAAGAAGAGGGCGCAACTCGTCCCAGTCCACCATGACCCGCCCGGACCCACCCTGCTCCAGGGACCTCGTCAGGGTTCCATCGGCGAATCGACGGCGGAAGGTGCTTTCGCTCCAGTCCGTGAGGGTCATGGCAGCGGCGACGCTGATGAGCGGCATGGCGATTCGGTGTGGCGGGAGTGAAATCTCCGGCCCGCCAATCTACACCGCCTGACACCCCCGCGAGGGGTTTCAAATCAATCACGGCGCCCGCTGCGGCCGGTCAATGACCCGCATCCGGGTGATAAACGGCTGCATACCGGGGGTTGGGCGGCTGGCACGGAGGTTGCTACGAAACCCGGGCAGCAAGTCGAGACGGAGTACGCGGGCCCCAGCCCCCGGTTTTTGGGCGGGCGCCTCCCTCCCGACCAGTCAGATGTCACGGCTTTACATCCCTCAAATACAACTAGCGGAGAAATTCATGCAAAAGATTCAACGGCGGGCTCAGCAAGGATTCACCCTGATCGAGTTGATGATCGTGGTGGCTATCGTCGGCATCCTGGCAGCTATCGCGCTGCCGGCCTATCAGGACTACACAGTGCGCGCCCGCGTTGCGGAGCTCGCCGCTGCCGCGGCAGCCCAAAAGACGACCGTCTCGGAGAACATCAACAACAACGGGGGCGTCATCCCCGCCGATGCCTGTGTCGGCGTCACCGATGTCACCGCAGCCACCGCCACCACCAACATCGCTTCATCCTCTTGCACGGCGGCGACAGGCGTCATCCTGATGACGGGCACCACGGCAGCGAAGAGCGTTCCCTTGACCTTCACGCCCACGGTCAATGCCAACGGCACGATCCAGTGGAAGTGCTCGACGAGCGCGGCGAATTTCAAGTACGTCCCGGCCGAATGCCGGAACGCGACGTAAGGGGCAGTCAGTACCCGCCCCACCAAGCGGCGGTTCGCCTTGAACGAATCGCCATCACCACGACATCAGTCAGCGGAGAACTTCATGAAAACGATTCAACAGCATTCACAGCAAGGCTTTACCCTCATCGAACTGATGATCGTGGTGGCCATCGTTGGCATCCTGGCGGCCATCGCTTTGCCGGCCTATCAGGACTACACGGTGCGCGCTCGCGTCGCTGAGCTTGCAGCAGCAGCAGCAACGCAAAAGACGACCGTCTCGGAGAACATCAACAACAACGGTGGCGTCATCCCCGCCGATGCCTGTGTCGGCGTCACCGATGTCACCGCAGCCACCGCCACCACCAACATCGCTTCATCCTCTTGCACGGCGGCGACAGGCGTCATCCTGATGACGGGCACCGCGGCGGCAAAGAGCGTTCCCCTGACCCTTACACCCACTGTCAACGCCAACGGCACCATCCAGTGGAAATGCTCGACGAGCTCCGCGAATTTCAAGTTCGTCCCCGCGGAGTGCCGAAACGCGACCTGAGGGCGCAGGCCCGCCTGACGGGCAAGCACCCTCAAATTCGGGCGCCTTCGGGCGCCCGAATTGTTTCCGGGTGCGACCGCCTGCGACCGGTACCCCGCAGTGTCAGGTATCCTCCGAAGGCGTTGTCTGACAAGCCCCCACCATTGCCTTGAGGCCATTCACTTGAAACTGCTTGCGCCCATCTCCATCGCCCTCAGTGTTCTTTCCTCCGGTTGTGCCACCGACTCCGCCTCACCGCCCAGTGGCGGCGCCAAACAGGGCCAGGCGGCCGCGCCTAGAGCGGAGGAAGCGGAAATCGTCACCGGCAGCCGCATCCCGGTACGTGGCACGCAACCCGTTCGCACCGTCGACAAGGAAGAAATCACGCGCAACACCAGCGTGATCGGCACGCCCCCGAAGGGCAACTAACGCGGACCGCGTCAGCCGAGGCGCGCTGCCCAGCGCTGCAGCAAGGGCCGAATGCGCAAGAAGCCGCGGTAACCCCACTCCAGAAGGGCCGCAGCGCCGGGCACTCGCCCGATGCGGGCCAGCCAGCGCCAGCCCGGAAGTCTTTCCCAAAGCACCAGGAACGCCCGGGCCCCGCTGGTCACGGCGCCGTTCGGGCCGGCAACGTGAAACCGCGCCAGTAATTCGGCCTGTGTCTTGCCAGGCGGCAACAGGTCGAGGTCACCGCTGACATCTTTCCACACGATGGGGCTGAGGGGCCGAAGGCCGGTGTAGATCGCCACTTCGCGCCGACATAGCGGGCACGAGCCGTCGTAGTACACCTCGAGCGGCTGGGCTTCATGGGTATCGTCGACACTCTCAGGCATCAGCCGATGGTACCGTTTTGTTTCCCCGCCCCTGACCAACGCGACCACTCCGAGGCTCCTCCATGTCCTACCTTGACGATCCCCGCGTCCTTTTCGCCGCCGAACGCACGCTGCTCGCCTGGCAACGGACGGCGCTGGCCCTGATGGGATTCGGCTTCGTGATCGAACGATCGGGACTCTTCCTCACGCTTGCGGGCCCCTCTCAGGCGACAGCCTTGCAGAGGGGCCTGTCCCTCGGGCTGGGGATTCTGTTTCTGCTCATGGGCGCTGCGGTATCGCTCTTCTCCGCCCATCAGTTCAGGGCTGTGCTTCGAGGGCTGGGGCCTGCAGAGATACCGCCGGGGTACCGAACGCACTTCGGCGTCGTGATCAACGTAGCCCTCGCCCTGCTCGCCGTAGCGCTCGCCGCCCACTTTCTCCTAAGCGCCTGAGCAGCGCCTACGCCAGCCTCAAGCCTCGATGGACGGCGCTGAGGCGAGCGCCCGCTCCCGGTAGGGCAGCACGTTGCCCCAGAAAATGCGCTTGCTCGCGAGGGCGGGGTCGCGAAGCACGCGGAGGAAATCGTCGAACTGCGGGTGGTCCGAGCGCCAGATTGCGTGAGTGCGGAACTCCTCGTCCGAGAAGGTCGCCCAGTTGCTGATCAGGCTGAAGTTCACCCAATCGACCGCCGGGAACTGCTCGAGCAAGTGGATCAGCCCGGGCATCTCCCGGTAATTGGCCGTCTGCACCACATAGAACACCTGAAACCTGCGCACGATGCCCTCGCGTCGCAGGTCGTCGATCAACCGCATGTTCTCCCACAACTGGCCCCAGTGCCCGCCGCGGCGGGTGAGGGCGTACGTCTCGGGCGTGGCAGCGTCGATCGAAACGAAGACGCGGCCGATGTTATTGCGGATGCCGGCGATGCGCTGCCAGTACCTGCGCGTGAACAGCACGCCGTTGGTCTGGAAGTGGAAGCGCGCACTGGGCCAGGAGCGGCCGTCCACCGAGGTCAGGAACTCGCGGAAGATTCGTGAGCCGAAGGGGTCCCCCGAGCCGGTGACATTGAACTCGACGGGCTCGTCGTGGGGGTGCGCAAGGGCCGCGTCGACGATTCGCGACTGAATCTTCCCCAGCTGCTCGTACTCGGGCCCGCTCGTGACGCTCACCTGCCTGGTGCGGCAACTGGGACAGCTGAGGTTGCACGACTCGTCGTAGGAAAGGTTGTAGAAGCGCGGCGGGCGCTCGGCACGCACGAGCCCGCGGTCGATGATGTCGCGCTGGTATGGGTCGGTAATCTCGTCGCGCTTCGGGAGCGAGTCGCCGGCGATCAGCGGGCAAACCGCCGCCCGGCAGTGTCGGAAGCTGCCGTCGAGGATGCTCGCGCGGATTTCCTGCGCCGCCTCCGAGTTCCAAGCGGACTCCACCGTGTCCTCCGGCAGCTTGCCGATGGGCTTCGGCAAATAGCCAGGGCAGCAAGCGCCGACGACGCCGCGGAACCGCACGTCCAAAGTCTCCCAGGGCGTCGCGCAAAAGCGATCGCTCAGCGAGCGGTCCACCGGGACCTCGCTGTTGGCAAGGTCTGGCGCGTAAGCAAACGGCCGGTGCTGCCGCACTACCCGGGGCTTGAGCTGCAGCACGCGCTCAGCCACCCCATTCACGCCCGAGGGCACTCCATCGGCGGTGTCGGCAGCCACGGGTTCGCTTTCGAGAGATTCAGGAGAAGAGATGGGCGAGAAATCACTCTCGCGCAACCCATCTTACTCGCCGCGACAGTCTGCGAGGGCGCGAGCGAGGCGATCGGCCAGGCGATCGACCGCGGGCGGGTTGAACATCGACAGGTGTGTGCCATCCACCGTCACCACGGCCGGCGCCGGCGTGATGAGCCGGGCCCACCCACGCGTGGCGTCGCCCGTAGCGGCGCCATCCAGATCCAGATCCAGATCCGGATCGTCCTGCTGCGCGACGAACAGGGTCGCACGCACCGGCGCCTCGAGAGGTTGGGGTCGATACCGTCCCGCGGCGATGGCATTCGCCCGGTAGAGGTCGACAAAGCGCGCCAGGCTATCGGAGGCGACACCGGCGGGCAGCAATTGCGCGGCAATGAGGCGCTTGGTGAGCGCCGACAGTCGTGTGGCGTAATCGCCGCGCCCGTCCTCCCCAAGGTTGATAGGGACTTGCGCGAGCTTGCCGATGCGAAGGGCGACGTAATCGAGCCAGCCACAGTCGTCGCGCTCCGGCGCCGGCGCGCCCATGGGCGCCGCGTTGTCGATGAGCCCGAGAAAGCGGACTTCGCGACCCCTGGTGGCCAGTTGCCGCGCCAGCTCGAAGGCGAGCAGCGCTCCATACGAGTGGCCTGCGAGGTCGACGGGGCCCGCCGGCTGAGCGGCGCAGATCGATGCCGCGTAGCGGGACGCTGCTTCCTCGATCGTGGCCAGGATGGCGTCGCCAGGTCGCTGGCCAACGGCCTGCAGCGCGAACACTCGCGTCTGCGCCGGGAGCCGGGCGGCGAGCGGCACCAGGTACAACACGCTCCCGCCGGCGCCCGGCAGCAGGAAGAGCGGCGGCCCGCTCCCGCCGCCTCGTAACGGCACGGCCAGCGCATCGTCACCCGCCTCGCCCGATGTCCGGACCAGGCTCGCCTGCAGAGCGACGGTGGGATGGGTGAGGAGTGTTGCGAGCGATAGCACGCGGCCGAAACGTCGCTCGATCAACGCCACGAGGCGCACCGCGAGCAGCGAGTGCCCGCCGACGCGAAAGAAATCATCGTCGACACCAACCTCGCCGCCCCCGAGAACCTCGCGCCAGAGTCGGCAGAGCTCGAACTCGACGGCATCACGCGGCTGCGTGGCAGGCATCGCCGGCGAGGACGCGCCGTCCGCCGCAAGTTGGCGCAGCGCGCCCACATCGAGCTTGCCATTGGCCGTCAGCGGCAGTCGAGGCAGGGCCTGTACCTGATCAGGCAGGCACTGAGGCGGAAGGAGTGCCGCCAGGCGAACGCGCCATGCTGCCACGGGCTCGGCCGGTACCGCCCCGACGACGAACGCGAGCAGGCGCGCGGCAGGCTCGCCGTCGGCGTCTGCAATCACCGCGCACTGGTCGCAGCCCAACGCTGCGCGCAGCGCCGCCTCGACCTGGGCCGGCTCGATACGAAAGCCGCGAAGCTTCAACTGCCGATCGCGCCGGCCGAGGATCTCGATGGCGCCGTTGGCGCGCTGGCGTGCGAGGTCGCCCGTCGCAAAGATCCGGAGCCCGTCACGCTCATGAAACCCGCCCTGCCCGGCTTCTCCCCGGTAACCGTTGGCCACGCAGGCACCGGCGGCCCACAACTCGCCCACCGCGCCGGGCAACACGCTGTGCCCGGTTTCGTCGAGGAGGTATAGCGCGCTGTTCGCCACCGCCGTCGACAGTGGCAGGCTCGCTCCCACCGAATCGGCGTCGACGGGCACCTCGCCGGTGAGCACGCCGACAGTCGTTTCCGTCGGGCCGTAGTGGTTGTAGATCCGGCAGCCCGGCGCCGCACCGCGCAGTGACGCCACCCAGGCCGGTGAGGCGGCCTCGCCGCCCAGCACCAGTGCGCGCCGCGGCAGCACGACCTTTGTGGCCGTCAGTGCCGCGAAGTGCGAGGGCACGATCTTCAGGAAATCGATGGCGTGGCGCTCGAGGTAATCGGCG
>JAFMJY010000030.1 GCA_017853245.1 Burkholderiales bacterium
GCGTCATCTTGGCGCCGGCTTCGATCATCAGGCCGTAGGCCGAGGCGGAGGACCAAGGCGCGTACCAGGTACGGCCGGAGCCTTCGCCCACCGAGCGTGGCTTGAAGATGTTGGACGCGCCGCCCGCGCCGCAGATCACGGTCTTGGAGCGGAACACGTGGTAATCGCCCGTGCGCACGTTGAAGCCGACAGCGCCAGCGACGCGGTTGGGCTTCGCCTCGTCCATCAGCAGGTGCGTCACGCAAATGCGGTTGAACACCTTGTCGGCGGACTTCTTGGCGGCCTCGGCGACGATGGGCTTGTAGGACTCGCCGTGGATCATGATCTGCCAGCGGCCCTCGCGCAGATAGCGGCCGTTCTTGGGGTTCTTCATGATCGGCAGGCCCCACTCCTCGAACTGGTGCACCGTGGAGTCCACGTGGCGCGCCATGTCGAACAGGAGGTCTTCCCGCACCATCCCCATCAGGTCGATGCGGGCGTAGCGGACGTGGTCCTCGGGCTTGTTCTCCCCCCAGCGGGTGCCCATGTAGCAATTGATCGCGTAAAGGCCCTGGGCCACCGCACCGGAGCGATCGATGTTCGCCTTCTCGGCGATGACGATTTTCTTGTTCTGGCCCCAGAAGCGGGCCTCCCACGCGGCGCCCGTCCCACCCAGGCCCGCGCCGACGACCAGAATGTCGATGCCGTCTTCAACGATGGTCTTGATGCCCATTAGTAGCTGACCCCTTTCCGCAACTTGAGGCCCGCGGCCTTGAGGGTGTGGATGTCGCCCTCATCGAGGCGGATGTACTTGGGCTCGCTGAACAGGAGCTGGCTGTCGCGCTGCTCTTTCGTGGGCGCCGGCACGTCGGCGAGCTTGGGGATGCACTGGCCCCAGGGCTTGGTGGTGATGGGGGAGAGAAAATTCTTTTCCGTGCCGTTGCGGAACTTGATCCGCCAGGCGATCGTGCCCTTCTGCTCGTCGCGGTGCACGCGCACGCTGTGGCCGAGCGGCGCGAAGTCCGCGTAGCCGCGCACGTCAATGGCGTGCTGCGGGCAGGCCTTCACGCAGGAGTAGCACTCCCAGCACATGTTCGGCTCGATGTTGTAGGCGCGCCGGTACGTCTTGTCGATGTGCATGATGTCCGACGGGCAGATGTCCACGCAGTGGCCGCAGCCGTCGCACCGGGTCATGTAGACGAAGGTAGGCATTGATCTGGCTCCTTGTTTGATCTGGCTTTTTTAGTAGTGGCGGGGCGCTTCGCGCTTGATGCCCAGGCCCATGTCCATGGGCGCATCCTGCAGCAGCTCCATCGAGTGGCGCTTCTGCTGTTCCGGGTCGTCGCGGGTCTGGAACGGCAGGTTCTCGTTGCTGCCATTGGCTTCCGAGATCCGCTTCTCGAAGGCCGCCGCAGGCTTGAAGAACATGTGGGCGAATTTCGACCATGGAACGCCCACGAACAGCACCGTGTGGGCGAGCAGGTAGACCCAAAAGATCACGCCCAAGCCCCCGCCGGCCAGGGCCCAGATGAGCGCCAGCGTGTTGCTGGCGATGAGTGAGAGGACGAAGAGGTCGGCCTTCATCAGGCGGAACGGCGAGCCGCCCTCGGCGGCGACGTCGACACGGATGAAGAACCAGAACCAGTAGCCGCCGACGCAAACCATCAGGGCGCCGACCCACCAGAGCGTGAGCACCAGGTCCGGCGCGGGCGTGGCTGCCGTCGGGTAGCTAAAGACCATGAGGATGGTGGTCACGAGGTACAAGATGAACCCGTACATCGTGAGCAGGTGCGCGAAGCGCCGTGACTGGGTGCAGAACTCCTTCGAGGTGGCCACGTCGATGAGGCCGGTCTTGATGGCGATCGCCACCACCTCGCCGCCACTGACTTCCCGGGGCGCCTTCTTGCCCAGGTTGGCGAAGAAGTATTTCGCGCTGCCTTTGTGAATCACGTCCCAGAGTGTGCCGACGATGACCGAGAGGATCATCAGCGCGATGTACCACTTCATGAATCCCTCGGGAAGGCTTCCCGAGATCGCTGCATAGGGGTTGCTGGTTAACATCACGGCCCTCCTGCCGGTGGACGTTGGAATTGTAGGAGTCGGTCGATTCTAGGGTTCGGCCCCGGACTGGTGCAGAAAAAGCAGCTATGGCGTTATAGATTGAGCGTATGCACCTCGAAGGAAAGGCGATCGAGGTCGCCGAGTATCCAGGTGCACGGCCCGGCGAGCCCGGCGACGGTGCCGGGGTTCACGAGCCAGGTGGTGGTGCCCTTCACGTTGGGAACCTGGCGGGCCATCGCGGTGTGCGAGTGGCCGCAACACACGACGTCCCAGTCGCCCGTGCAGGCGAGCGCGTACCCGAGGTGGTCGTAGTGCGTGACGATGACCTTGCGGCCGGCGAGCTCAAGCCGAGCCTCCGCGCCGTGATACTGAAGCTGCCCGTTGCTCATGCGCGATTGGAAGTGCATCGCCTGGGCGTCGCCCAGGTTGTTTCCGTGGATGGCATGAACGGGAAGGCCGCTCTTGAGGGCCGGCTTGATGGTCTGCGCGCCGATGAGGTCGCCGCAGTGAATGACGGCTTCGGCCCCGAGCTCCTTCGCGGCAGCCACGGCCCGGGCGATGGGGTCGGCGCGATCGTGGCTGTCGGAGACGATGCAGACTTTCACGCGCCGGATTATATCGACGGCCGCTCCCGTCACGGGGCCTTGACCTCTATGGGCCGATAAGGGCGGCCCGCACGGGGCCGCTGCCTTCACCGCTATGGCGCGATAAGAGGATTTCCGTCGACGCCCGGGAGCGCGGGGCGCACAATCAGCACTCCAGTCGGTGAGGTATCCGCCCCGTGAGCGCCTCGGTCAAGACCACCACTTGCTACATGTGCGCGTGCCGCTGCGGCATCCGCGTGCACATGCAAGACGGCAATATCCGGTACATCGACGGCAATCCCGACCACCCGCTGAACAAGGGGGTGATCTGCGCGAAGGGATCGAGCGGCATCATGAAGCAGGAGTCGCCCGCGCGCCTCACGCAGCCGCTCAAGCGCAAAGAGGGCGCCGAGCGTGGCGCGGGCGAGTTCGAGCCCATCTCGTGGGAGGAGGCGTTCTCGATCCTCGAGAAGCGTCTGGGCAAGATCCGCGAGACGGACCCCAAGAAATTTGCGCTCTTCACCGGGCGCGACCAGATGCAGGCCCTCACGGGGCTCTTCGCCCGCCAGTTCGGCACGCCCAATTACGCGGCCCACGGCGGCTTCTGCTCGGTGAACATGGCCGCCGGCATGATCTATACGGTTGGCGGGTCCTTCTGGGAATTCGGCGGGCCGGACCTGGAGCGTTCCAAGCTCTTCATCATGCTCGGCACGGCGGAGGACCATCATTCCAACCCGCTCAAGATCGCCATCTCGGCGTTCAAGCGCCGCGGCGGGCGATTCATCTCGATCAACCCGGTGCGCACCGGCTACTCCGCGATCGCCGATGAGTGGGTACCGATCCGGCCGGGGACCGACGGCGCGTTGCTTCTCGCGCTGACGGCCGAAGTGATCTCCCAGGGCTTGTACGACCGGGAGTTCGTGGCTCGGTACACCAATGGCGGCCAGCTCGTGGTGACGGACCCCAACGCCCCCAACTTCGGCTTGTTCGCGACCGACGACAACGCGGAACCCGCCCTGCCCGAGTACCCGCAGAACCAGGTCTGGTGGGATAGGCACACGAATTCGCCGGTGCTCTCCCACACGCCCGAGGCGGACCCGGCCCTGTTCGGCAACTTCCGCCTCCCGGATGGCACGCAGGTACGCCCGGCATTTCAACTGCTGTGCGATCGCGTGAAGCAGCACACCCCCGAGTGGGCGGAGGCGATCACGGGCGTTCCCGCCGCGACCATCCGGCGGCTCGCTCATGAGATGGGCGTGACGGCCCGCGACGACAAGATCGAGCTGCCGATCGCGTGGACCGATTGCTGGGGCAAGGAACACAGGACCGTGACCGGCAACCCGGTGGCTTTCCACGCCATGCGCGGGCTCGCCGCGCACTCGAACGGGTTCCATACGGTTCGCACGCTCGCCGTGCTGATGAGCCTTCTGGGCACCATCGATCGCCCCGGCGGGTTCCGGCACAAGGCGCCGTTCCCCCGTGCCATCCCCCCGAATGCCAAGACGCCTACCGGGCCCGAGGGAGTGCAGCCCGGCAAGCCGCTCGCCGGCCTTGCGCTCGGCTGGCCCGCTTCGCCAGAGGATCTCTTCATCGACGAAGACGGCGAGCCGGTGCGCATCGACAAGGCCTTTTCCTGGGAGTACCCGCTGTCGGTGCACGGGCTCATGCACACCGTGATCACCAACGCGTGGAAGGGCGACCCGTATCCCATCGACACGTTGTTCATCTTCATGGCCAACATGGCCTGGAACTCGACCATGAACACCGTCGAAGTTCGCAAGATGCTGAACGACAAGGGCGCCGACGGGCGCTACAAGATCCCGTTCATCGCCGTGTGCGACGCGTTCCAGTCCGAGATGACCGCGTTTGCCGACCTGGTGCTGCCGGATACGACGTACCTCGAGCGCCACGATGTGATGAGCATGCTGGACCGCCCGATCTCGGAATTCGACGGGCCGATGGATGCCGTGCGCATCCCGGTTGTGCCGCCCAAGGGAGACTGCAAGCCCTTTCAGGAAGTGCTGATCGAGCTGGCCAGCCGCCTGAAGCTGCCCGCCTTTACTCTCCCCGACGGCTCCCGCAAGTACCGCGATTACCCGGACTTCATCCTTCGCCACGAGACGGAGCCGGGCTCTGGAATCGGTTTTCTGGCGGGCTGGCGCGGCACCGATGGGCGCAGCGCCATGAAGGGCGAGCCCAACCTCGAGCAATGGAAGCGGTACGAGGACAACAACTGCCACTTCAAGCTCGAGCTGCCCCATTCCTACCAGTACATGCGCAACTGGAACCGGGGCTATCTGGAGTGGGCACAGCGCGTGCGCATTCGCCGCCACGCAGACCCGATCCTCATTCACCTCTATTCCGAAGTGCTGCAGCGCTTCCGGCTGGCCGCGCAGGGCAAGTGGCCGGGGCGCAAGCCGCCGGCGCGCCTGGCCTCGCGCATCAGCAAGTACTTCGACCCGCTGCCGCTGTACTACGTGCCGCTCGAAACGGAGCACACCGACCGGGCCAAGTTCCCGCTCGCGGCAATCACACAGCGCCCGATGGCGATGTATCACGCCTGGGATTCCCAGAACGCCTGGCTTCGGCAGATACACACGCACAACTACCTGTTCGTGAACCCCGAGACCGCTCGCGCGGCAGGCGTGGCCGACGGCGGCTGGATGTGGGTCGAGTCGCCCTGGGGCAAGGTGCGCTGCATGGGCCGCTACAGCGAGGCGGTGGAGCCGGGCACGGTGTGGACGTGGAATGCCATCGGCAAGCAGCCCGGCGCCTGGGGGCTCTCGGCCGCGGCGAACGAAAGCCGCAAGGGGTTCCTGTTGAACCACCTCATCACGGATTCGCTGCCCGGCGGCACGAGCAACTCCGACCCGGTCACCGGGCAGGCGGGGTGGTACGACGTGCGGGTTCGCATCTACCCCGCGCAACCTGAGGAGCCGCAAGAGGTCTTCCCCACCTTCGAGGCGTTGCCGCGCGCCCCGGGCACCCGCGAGGCGCCGAAGCGCTGGATGGCCTATGTTTCAGGGAAGATCACCGGCAAATGAGCAAGCAACTCGCCCTGGTTATCGACCTCAACGTGTGCGTGGGCTGTCACGCGTGCGTCACCAGCTGCAAGGAATGGAACACCTCGGGGCTGGCCGGGTTCCTGTCCGATGACAACCCTTACGGGCGCGACCCCACGGGGACGTTCTTCAACCGTGTGCAGACCTTCGAGGTGGGCGAGTTTCCGAACACCGAGACGGTGCATTTCCCGAAGTCCTGCCTGCACTGCGAAGACCCGCCATGCGTGCCGGTCTGCCCCACCGGCGCCTCCTACAAGCGCGCGGAAGACGGCATCGTGCTCGTCGATTACGACAAGTGCATCGGCTGCAAGTATTGCTCGTGGGCTTGCCCGTACGGCGCGCGCGAACTCGACGAGCACCAGAAGGTGATGAAGAAGTGCACGCTGTGCGTGGATCGCATCACCGACGCGTCACTGCCGGAGCGCGACCGCAAGCCCGCCTGTGTGCTCGCGTGCCCGACGAGCGCGCGGCTCTTTGGCGACGTGCACGACCCGGCGTCGGAAGTGTCGGTTGCGATTCGCGAGAGCGGCGGTTACCAGCTGATGCCGGAATGGGGAACCAACCCGGCGAACCACTACCTGCCGCGGCGCAAGACGCGCAAGCACATCCACGAGGATGAGCTGGTTCGTCACGACAACCCGCTCAAGATCGACGGCCAGCTGCCCAAGCCCGCTCCGAGCGACCCGTCCCTCGACGACGTCACGAGCTGGTAGCCATGCGCCCGGCCTGGTCCGTCGTCATCTTCACGACCATCGCGGGAGCGGGCCAGGGGCTCTTCCTCATGCTGGTGCTGGGCGACGCCGTCTTCGGCTTGCCCGGGGATCTGCTTTTTGCCGGCGCGATGGTTGCGCTCGCGCTCACGGGTGTTGGGCTCGTGTCCTCCACGTTCCATCTCGGCCATCCCGAGCGCGGCTGGCGCGCGGCAGCCATGTGGCGCACCTCGTGGCTCTCGCGCGAGGTCATCGTGCTGCCCGCGTTCATGGCCAGCGTGTTCTTCTGGGCGGCCGGGCTCTGGCTTGATTGGGCCGATGGAGTTATGGCCGTGCTCGTGGCGCTGGGTGTTGCGACGGCGCTGCTGCTGTACCTGTGCACGGCCATGATCTACGCCTGCCTGCCGTTCCTGCAGGAATGGCGAACGCCCCTCACCGTGTTCAATTACTTCGCCATCGGGCTCACGACGGGCACCTTCGTCGCGGCCCTGCTGTCCGCCATCCTCTACCCGCCGATCGGGGTGATCTTTGCGATGGGCGCCTTGGTCATCGGCTCGTTCGCCTACCTGGGCCGCCTGGCGAGCCTCGCGCGCAATGCTCGGCTGCGGCCCAAGTCATCGCTTGCCAGCGCCACCGGGGTGAAGCACCCGAGGATCGTGCAAATTGCCCAGGGCTCCATGGGCGGCTCGTTCAACACGCGGGAGTTTTTCCATGGGAGGCCGCGCGAAGTCGTGCGCGGGTTTCGCCTCGCCATGCTGGTGCTGCTGTTGCCGGTGCCGGCGCTGCTGCTGCTCGCTGGCGGGTCTTCGGTGGCCGTGCTCGCGCTGGCGTTGGCTTCGCACTACTCGGGGGCGCTCGCCGAGCGCTGGTATTTCTTCGCCGAGGCCCGGCACCCGCAGAACCTGTACTACCAGGCGATCGCCTGATCAGGTTCCCGGGCGCCGCGGCGCCTCATGACTCAGTCTGCCTTGATCCCTGCGGACTTCACCACCTGGCCGTACTTTGCGAGATCGCTCTTCATTTGCTCGCTGAACTGCTCGGGCGTGCCCGGCGTCGGAACGATGCCGAGCACGGCTAGGCGCTCGATCACCTCGGGCGTGGCGAGCACGGCGTTGAGTTCCTTGTTGAGGCGATCGATGATCGGGCGCGGTGTCTTCGCGGGCGCGAGGATGCCCACCCAGGAGCTCGACTCGAAATCAGGCACCCCGGCTTCGTTGAAGGTGGGCGTGTCGGGGAGGGACGGCGAGCGCGTGCGGGAGGAGACCGCGATGGCGTTGAGCTTGCCCGCCTTCAGGTGCGTGATGGCGCCCGCCACCGCCGTGTAGACAAGCGGAATATTGCCGCCGAGCGCATCGGCCATCGCCTGCCCTCCGCCCTTGTAGGGCACGTGCACGAGCTTGGCGCCGGTGCGCTGGTTGAGCAGCTCACCCGCAATGTGAGGCGTGCCTCCGATGCCGGAGGTGCCGTAGGAGAGCCCTTTCGGGTCCTTCTTCGACAGGTCGATCACCTCCTTGAGCGTTTTCCCCGGGAACGAGGGGTGCGCGACGATGATCAGCGTGGCGTCCCCAATCTTGCCCACGGAGGCGAAATCCTTCAGCGTGTCGAAGGGCACCTTCTGGAAGACGTGCGGGTTGATCACCATCGTGCCGTCGAAGGCGAGCACGAGCGTGTAGCCATCCGGGGCGGCGGTGGCGACCTGCTGCGCGCCGATGTTGCCGGAGGCGCCGGCCTTGTTCTCCACCACCACCTGCTGGCCCAGGCGCTTGGCGAGCTGCTCGGCGATGAGGCGCCCGCTCGTGTCCGTCACGCCGCCGGGCGCGAAGGGCACGACCAGCTTGATCGGGCGGTCGGGATAGCTCGATTGCGCGGTTGCCGCCAGCGGAGCGAGCGCGGCGAAGGTGAGGGCGGCAGCGGTTTTCAGCAGGTGGCGCTTGTTCATGGTTGATTTCCTCTCGTCGATCAATCGGCGTGTGACTTGTCGAAATCCCACACGTCCTGGAACCCCATCAGCAGGGACAGCTCGCTGAAATCGTACAGCGGCGTCGGGCAGCCCTTCGACGAGCCCGTCGCCTTGATGTGCGCATAGAGCCCCGACATCGCCTGCAGGCCGGCAAGCAGCGCGGCCACGGGGAAGATGGCGAGCCGATAGCCGATCGACTCGAGCTCCGCCTTCGAGAGCACGGGCGTGCGGCCCTTCTCGACCATGTTGGCAACCAGCGGCAGGCCCAGCGCCCGGCCGATCGTTCGCATCTCTTCCTCGCTCTCGGGTGATTCCACGAAGAGAATATCCGCCCCGGCCTTCGCGTACGCCTCGGCGCGGCGCAGCGCCTCGTCCAGCCCGAGCGAGGTGCGCGCATCGGTGCGGGCGATGATCAGGAAATCCTTCGACGCGCGCGATTGCGCCGCCACGCGAATCTTTTTCACCATGTCTTCCATCGGGATCACGCGCCGCCCGGGCGTGTGGCCGCATTTCTTGGGGAACTCCTGGTCCTCGAGTTGGATGGCGCTGGCGCCCGCTTCCTCGTAGCCGCGGATCGTGTGCCGCACGTTCAGGAGGCCGCCGTAGCCCGTGTCGCCGTCGGCGATGAGGGGCGCTACTGCCTGCGAGGCGAAGGCTTTCACGCGCCCGACCATGTCGGAGTACGTGGCAAGCCCCGCGTCGGGCAGCCCCAGGTGGGAGGCGACGGTGCCGTAGCCCGTCATGTAGAGCGCCTCGAAGCCGAAGGTGTTGGCCAGGCGCAGCGACACCATGTCGTAGATGCCGGGCGCGACGAGCAGCGAGGCTTGGTCGAGGCGCTGCCGAAGAAAAGGGTCAGCCATGGTCACGATCCGGAGGGCGTCAGGGCGAGCGCGGAGGGTACTGGGTCGGGCGGTGCCGGACAAGCGATCAGGCAAGCGCCCAGCGAAGTGCCAGGGCCGCGGCGATGGCCCAGGCGCCGATGACGAGGAAGAGCCCCAGGCGGCTCCGTGGCTTGCCGCTTTCGGCGCCCAGCCAGCGCTCGGCCGCGGCGCGGCTCTCGGAAAGCACCGACGGCGGAATCAGGCGGAGCAGGACCCACACCGCGGCGGGGATCACGATCAGGTCGTCGAGTTGCCCCAGCACCGGAATGAAATCCGGGATCAGGTCGATGGGGCTCAGGGCATAGGCCGTTGCCAGGACCGCGAGTGCCTTGGCGTGCCACGGTGTCATCGGGTGCCGGGTGGCAAACCAGAGGGTGAGCACATCGCGCCGCAGCAGCAGCGCCCAGCGGGCAAGACGGCGCATGGCGTTGTTCGACTGTCGGGGTCGGCCGATTCGGCGGCGGGGCTGGCGATTATCGCGGACGGGGCCAGGGTCGCCGTAGGCGTGAGTGCCGACCTGGAAAAAACATCGATTCATCATGGGCTTACGTAATATTTCGTAGGGGGGCGCGCGTATTGACGATCGGCTTGCTAGCATTTTTTGGCATCAATTTCCAAGGCGTCCGCTCGTGAACTCCAACCTGTTCTGCAGTCTCTTCGTCGCTGCTGTCGTTTCCCTTCCGGCGCTCGGCGCCGCCGCTGTCCCTGCGGGCCCTCCAGCTTATGTCGAGGGGGTCGTGCTCGTGGGTTTCAAGCCCGACACCCCGGAAGCGTCTCGTGCGGAAGCCCGAGGGGCCGCGGGCGCAGCCCGCGCTGACATCCTCTCGCCACTGGATCGCACGGCCGAGAAGCTGACCTTGCGCCCGGGGCTGTCGGTGTCGGCGGCGATCAAGGCGCTGCTTCGCAACCCCAACGTTCGCTATGCAGAGCCGGACTTCCTGCTCACCCACGCCACCCTCAGCAATGACCCCCTCTACACCGACGGCAGCCTCTGGGGGATGCTGGGCGCTGGCTCGACGCCGGCCAACCCTTACGGCAGCAACGCGGCGGCCGCGTGGGCTGCGGGCTACACCGGCGCTGGCAGCGTCTACATCGGCATCATCGACGAGGGAATCCAGACCACTCACCCGGATCTCGCGGCGAACATCGGGCGCAACCCCGGCGAGATTTGCGGTGACGGCATCGACAACGATGGCAATGGCTACATCGACGATTGCAATGGCTGGGACTTTGTCTCCAACAACGCAACCGTCTACGACGCCGGCGAGGATTCGCACGGCACGCACGTCGCCGGCACGATCGGCGGCGTCGGCGGCAATGGCCTCGGCGTTGCGGGGGTCAACTGGAACGTCCGCATGCTCTCCGGGAAGTTTCTCGGGCCCAACGGGGGCGCCACGTCGGCGGCGATCCAGGCGGTGGATTACTTCACTGACCTCAAGACGCGCCACGGCCTGAACATCGTGGCCACCAGCAACTCGTGGGGAGGCGGTGGGTTCAGCCAGGCGCTGCTCGACGCGATCAACCGGGGCGGCGACCGCGGCATCCTGTTCATCGCCGCGGCGGGCAACAACGGCGTGAATATCGACGGTGGCGCCTATTACCCGGCCGCCTACCAGTGCACGAGCGCCTCGCGCAGTTGGGATTGCGTGATTTCCGTGGCCTCGATCACTTCCGCCGGCGCCCTGTCGTCCTTCTCGAACTACGGGGCAGCCACCGTCGATATCGCCGCGCCGGGCTCGGGCATCTGGTCGACGCTACCGGTCGGCACCTACGGCAACTACAGCGGCACCTCGATGGCCACGCCGCATGTGAGCGGTGCCGCGGCCCTGTGCGCCTCCGTGAACCCGTCGTTGAGTGCGCAGCAGATCCGCTCGGCCATCTTGAGCACGGCAGCGCCTACCCCATCGCTCGCCGGCAAGACCGTCTCCGGTGGCCGCCTCGACATCGGCGCGATGATCTCCGCCTGCCTTCCTTCCACGAAGAGCGTCTCCGGCACGCCATCGGGCCTCACGGCAACGGGCCTGTCGTCCTCGTCGATGGCACTCGCCTGGTTTGATGGCGTGAGCGACGAGTCGTATTACGAAATCCAGCGCGGCGATGCCTTGTGCGCAAACTTCGTCACCATCGCCCAGGTGCCTGCCAACACGGCCGCTTACACGGATTCCGGCCTGATGGGCGCCACGGGCTATTGCTACCGAGTCCGGGCGGGCAACGGCTTCCCGTCGACGAGCGCGTGGTCGGCGACCGCGACCGCTTCCACGCTCGCGCCGCCACCGCCTTATGTGTGCAGCCCGGCAACGTATCAGTGGGTTGCTCCTGCACTTGCCAACGTGGTGCTCGGTGATGACGCGCAGTTCATCGCGAGCCTGCCGTTCGCGTTCCCGTTCTACGGGAACTCGGCCACGTCCGTCGTCGTGGGCTCGAACGGCTTCATGCGCCTCGATGGCGGCGCTGCCACGCAGTTCGGCAATGCCACGATCCCCAGTGCGACCGAGCCCAACGGCTACATCGCTCCGTTCTGGGATGACCTGAACCCGGGAGCTGGCGGCACGGTGGGCACCGGAACGCTGGGTTCGCCCGGGTCGCGCCAGTTCGTCGTGAGCTGGCAGAACGTGGCTCACTTCAGCGTCGCGGGCAGTGCACTCACCTTCCAGGTCGTGCTGGAGGAGGCGACGGGAGACTTCCTGCTGAACTACCAGGACGTCATGGTGGGTTCCGCAACCTACGACCGTGGCGCCAGCGCGACCGTGGGCGTGGAGAACCCGCAGGGAACCGCCGGCACGCTGATCTCCTTCAATGCCGCGGCCTTGGCCAACAACACGTCATACCGGTGCTCGACCCGCAGCACGCCTTCGGTTCCGGCGGTGCCCTCGCTTCGCGTCGCGGCATCGACGTCTGGCAGCGTGAGCCTCGCGTGGGCGGACGTGGCGAACGAGACGGGCTACGCGATCGAGCGTTCCACCGATAACGCCAACTGGAGCCTGATCGCCGCGCCTGCCGCCGATACGGTGTCCTACGTCGACACGCCCGTGCAGGCGTCGACCGTCTATTACTACAGGATGCGCGCCAGCAACGGGGTGGGATCCTCGGGCTACTCGCCGGTGGCTTCGGTCACGACGCCGGCTCTGCCACCCGCAGCGCCGGGCGAGCTCGTGGCCACGGCGGTCTCCGCCTCGCAGATCAACCTGGCGTGGGGTGATGTCGCCAATGAGACCGGCTTCGAAGTGGAGCGGTCCGCGAACGGTACGAGCTTCACCCTGCTCGCCACCGTCGGGGCCGGGGTGACGACGTACTCGAGCACGGGGCTTGCCGCTTCCACGACGTACTGGTACCGGGTGAGAGCCGTGAATTCGGGTGGCGCCTCGGCCTACTCGAACCCGTCGTCCGCGATGACGCAGGCGGTGGTAGTGACTGCGCCGAACCCCCCGACCAACGTTGCCGCTTCTACCTCAGGCAGCCGCAAGACGGTGACGATTACTTGGCGCGATGGGTCCACCAACGAGACTGGGTTCGAGATTGGTCGCGCGCTCGCATCGTCGCAGGGGACGATTGCCGTCGTGGGCACGGCGGCGGCGAACGCCACGAGCGCCACTCACACGCCGGGCGCCTCCGGGACGTACGTGTATTACGTCCGATCGGTAATGGGTAGCACGACCTCGAGCTGGGCCGGCCCATCCGGGAACGTCACGACGCGCTGAGAAAGCGCGTCGCGCCTACAGCGAGATCCGGGTTCCCAGTTCGATCGCCCTGTCGGGAGGGATGCCGAGGTATTCGATGGGGCTGGGCGCATTGCGCTGCATCCAGCGGAAAAGGGTGCGGCGCCAGGTGAAGGCGCCAGGCTGCGCAGGCGGGTCGATGGTCGAGCGGCCAAGGAAGAACGTCGTGTTGGCCATCTCCAGCTCGAGGCCTCGCTCCTTCAGCAGCGCGAGCGACTGCGCCATGTCCGGCCCCTCCATGAACCCGTAGCGGAAGGTGCAGTGGAACGCCCTTCCGGCCTCCAGCACTTGCAGCACCAGCCTGTCCTCGCGGGCCACGTAGGGCGTGTCCTCCGTCGAGAAGGTGACGAAGAAGAGCCGCTCGTGCAGCACCTTGTTGTGCTTGAGGTTGTGCATGAGGGCCACCGGGACCTGGTGCGGGTCGCCGGAGAGAAACACGGCGTCGCCGGGCACGGTGGGCACGTCGCCGAGAGCGCCGAAGAAGCCGTCCATCGGCACGCTTTTTCGCCGCTTGTCGCGCGCGATCACGTCAGAGCCGCGCCGCCAGGTGGCGAGCATGGTGAAGATCACGGCCCCGCAAGCGAGCGGAAACCACCCGCCCGCAGCGATCTTCGTGGCGTGGGAGGCGACGAACATCAATTCGACCACGCCAATCACGGCAAGGCCGGCGAGAACCGGCACGCGAAGCCGGGGCCACATGGCCCACACGACAAGCCCGACGAGCAGCGTCTCGAGGAACAGGGTGGTCGAGACCGCAATTCCGTATGCCGCCGCCAGCCGTGATGACGAGCCGAAGCCCAGCACCACCAGCACCACGATCACGAGCATGGCGAAGTTGACGATGGGAATGTAGATCTGGCCCTGCTCGGACTCGCTCGTGTGGCGCGTGGGCAGCGTCGGCAGGAAGCCCAGCCGGAACGCCTGCTGCGCCGCCGAGAAGGCGCCGGAGATGGTGGCTTGCGAGGCGATCACGGTGGCAATGGTGGCGAGCACGACCAGCGGAAAGACGAAGGCCTCCGGCGCGAGGCGGAAGAAGGGGTTGGTCATCGCCCCGGGCTCCCGCAGCACCAGCGCGCCTTGCCCCAGATAGTTGAGCATCAGCGCCGGCAGCACGAGCCCGAACCAGGCGAGCCGGATGGGTACGCGCCCAAAGTGCCCCATGTCGGCGTACAGGGCCTCGGCGCCCGTGAGCGCAAGGAAGACGGCGCCAAGCGCGATGAAGGCGGTGCCGGGGGCGCTCACCGCGAAGGCGGCTGCGTGTCGGGGGTCGAGGGCGCCAAGAATTTCGGGCGTTTGCGCGATGCTCGAGAGGCCCAGCGCCGCCATCGTGAACATCCAAACCACGGTCACCGGCCCGAAGAGGCGCCCGATGCGCCCGGTGCCGCGCTTCTGGATCGCGAAGAGCGCGACCAGAATGGCAACGGTCAGCGGCACCACCAGATTCGCGAGGTCGGGTTCCGCCACGGCCAGCCCTTCCACCGCCGACAGCACGGAAATCGCCGGCGTGATGAACGCGTCGCCGAAGAAGAGCGAGACCGCCGAAAGGGCAATTGCAGTTGCTGCCGCCTGCAGCCGGGGGCTCGCCTGCGTGAGGCGCCCCGCGTTCGCGAGCAAGGCCAGCACGCCACCCTCCCCGTGATTGTCGAATCGCAGCACGAACGAGACGTACTTGACGGAGACGATCAGCATCACCGCCCAGAAGATCATCGACAGCAAGCCATAGACGTGGGCTGCTCCGGCTTCCCCTGCCGCCTCCTTGAAGGCGTAGAGCGGGCTGGTGCCGATGTCGCCGAAGGCAACGCCGAGGGCGGCGAGGGCGAGGGGGGCGAGGCGCCTGGCGTGTGGCGGCGAGGCCGCGGAGGACGGGGGCTGCATGGACGGAGGGCCTCCCCATTCGGAGAAGCGTGCCGGGATTTTACGCCTCTTGCCCGCGGCCTCTCCGAGCCGAGTGAGGCTCAGCGCATTTCGTGGGCGTTACGCGGCACGCAGTGCCCGAGCCACGAGCGAGATCCCCATGACCAGCAGCATCAAAGTGATCACACGCAGCAGGCCTTCGCGTGAGAGCTTTCCGTGCGCCTTGTCGGCTGCCCAGAGGGCGAGCAGCGCCGAGGGAACCGCGAACAGGGCCGCAGCCCAGACCTGCGGCGACGACAGCAGGCCCGACAGGGCGAACGCGACGACTCGTGTGGCGATGCTCACCAGCGTGGTCGCGGCCAGCGTGGACCGCATTGGCTGCGCGTCGTGAGGCCGCATGCTGAGGTAGATCGCGTAGAGCGGCCCGCCCGCGCCAAACAGGGCTGAGGCCACGCCGCCGGCTAGGCCGAACGGCCACGCCCAACCCGTGCCGATGGCGGGCATCTGGCCGCGCACCACCGTGCGGTACGCAACATAGGCCAGCACGAAGATTCCCAGCGCCAGCATCAGCGCCCACACCGGCAGCACGGCGAGCAAGAGCGCGCCGATTCCCACCCCGACGACGCAAGCCGGTATCAGGCGCACGGCTTCCTGTTTCACCACGTCGCGATGGCGCTGCAGGGTCACGCGAATGGCGCTCACCGTGTCGAGCAGGGCGTAGACGGCGAGGGCAAAGCGCATGTCGACGAAGAGTGTGGCGAGCGGAACTTGCACGAGCCCGGCGCCGAAGCCCGTGAGGCCATAGATGAACGCGCCGGCGAAAGCAGCGGCGCAGACGAGGAGGACGGTGGCGAAATCGAGTTCCATGGCGGCGTGGCTAGCCTGCGCGATTGTGGCGGGCAACCGCGCCGGCGTCGACTAGGTCATGCCTCGTCGATGCCAGCGATGGCCCCGGCGAGGGCAATGCAGGAAAGGGGCGCGCTCCCCTCCGCCTTGTTGTTGACGATCACGTACGCCGGCTGACCCGAGCGCGCCGCCCGTCTGACGAGGCTCGCGAGCGCCGCGCGGGTGGGCGGGTCCGGGTCCATCAGCTTGTCGAAGGGTGCGTAACGGCCTTTCGCGCCCTCGTACTTCATTCCTGCGTGCAGGCTCCAGCGCACGACCAGCGGGCCGGCGAGCGCCCACTCGTCACCTTCCGTTTTGGGTGAATCCATGGCGTGCAGGGCTGCTTCCTGTCGGGCGATGTCCGGCATGCGCGCGTGGAGCCCGAGGCAGAGGCGCGCCCCCGAATCTCTCAATGCGTGCACCAGCCGGGGCGTGAGCAGCTCGCGATTGCGTAACTCCAGCGCGTAGACCGCGTCGCTGTCGCCCACGAGCTTGGGCAGCGCAGCAAAGAAAGCGCCAATCTTTTCGGTCCAGCCACGCCGAGCGTCGGGCCGCAGGGCATGGCCTGGCAGCGGCGACAGCTGAAAGACCAGGGGGCCGCAGCGCGCGCCCAGCCCCTCGAGCGCGGGTTGCACGAAGCACTTGGCGGCGAGCGCTGCATCGAGAAAATCCGGGTTGTCCTGCACGGGCGCGCCTCCCTCGGCTCGCAGCGCCGGGTCGGTGACGATGGCCGGGGCTTTCACGAGAAACCGGAAGTCGTCGGGAACCTGGCTTGCGTAGCGTGCGTACTGCCCCGCATCGAGGGGTTGGTAGAAGGAGCGATCGATTCCCACGGCGCGGAGCACGGGGTGATGGGCGTAGGCGCCGAGCCCGTTGCGCGCCAGCGCCGATTCCGAGGCCGTGCTCCCGTAAACGATGCCTGCCCAGCCCGGAAAACTCCAGGACGACGTCCCCAGAAAGACGCGAGGCGGCAAGCGCTCGCCCAGTTGAGCCCACTCGTTGCGGGGCGGTGCTGCCGGAATTTCCGCGCTCATCGGTGAAGTGGCCTGCGCTGAGTTGGCGGCATGCGACCGGGGACGGGTTGAGGCTGCGCCGAAGTGCGCAGGCCGGCAGGTTGGAGAGGCGGCGAGACGGAGGAATCATCGCCCACGGCGCCAGTGATGTCGATGGTTCCACGCCTTACTCCCTCCAGTCGATGGGCCCTGCAGTGGCGGCGCGGTGCAATGCCCAGGCCGACGCGAGCGCTGCTGGCTTCGCCGTGGCTTCGGGCGGCCGAGCCTTCCGGCTTTGGCTGCCCGGATCGAGACCAAACACAGGCAAGGGAGTGAAACCGAATGAAGTTCAATTGGCGATTCAACAGTGGCCTCCGCACCGCGTGTGCATCGGCGCTGGCGGCGCTGGCGTTGACGTCGACGCCGACGTCCGCACAGATCAACAACGGCGTCTTCGCGATCGACGGCAACGCCGGCGCAACGTGCGGCGGGGCGTTCCCGGGCAGCTTCGGCTGCACCGGCGACGACTGGACAGCCCTTTATTCCTGCACCATGGCCGGTTGCACGAAGAACACCCCCCAGTCGGGCAACAGCGCCGCGGTGATTTCGGACCCGATGGTGATGTCGACGCCCAACAAGATCTTCACCGGGGGAGGCTCGAAGGACGGCAGGAACATAACCCAGTGGCGGTGGACGGCGGGCACCGTGCCGGACAAGGACGAGCTGGTGGCGAGTTATGCCGCGCTCTACGCGCCCTCCGGCGGCAAGCAGATCTACTTCGCGGCCAACCGCTACGCGGTCAATGGCGACGCCATGATTGGCACGTGGTTTCTCCAGAACACGGTGATGACCAAGTCCGACGGCACGTTCGTCGACTACAAGGGCAACCCCGCCACGCACAAGATCGGCGACGTGCTGATCCTCAGCGACTTCACCAACGGCGGTGGCGAGACGACCATTCAGGTCTTCCGAGTGAATGCGCTCGGCCCTGCCACGTGCCCGGCTGGCTCCATGTGGTCTGCTGCGGGCGCGGGCGACGTGTGCCTGGAGATGGTCCTGGAGGGTACGTCGGGCAACAATGGCGCCTGCAATGCGGCGGGCATCTACCCGGCGAACTCCGCTTGCGCGGCGACCAACCCTGCGTCGGCACAGTCGCTGGACCCGACGTTCATGCCCAAGTCGGGGCCCGCCGGCTATTACCCCACCGTCGGGTTCTTCGAAGGTGGCCTGGACCTCGTCTCCATTGGCGCTGCCGGCTCGTGCTTCGCTACGGTGCTGATCGAGACGCGCTCGTCATCCTCGGTTGACGCGGTGCTGAAGGATTTCCAGCTGGGCGCGTTTCAGGACTGCACTGCGTCCATCAAGACGGAAATCCACTCCAAGGCGGACAACAGCGACGCGGACCTGCAGAACACCGCCATCGACCCAGGCGTGCCGCTCCATGACCTCGCAATCGTGAGCTCCAACTCGCCGCTCAACCCGGTTCCCACCGGCACGGTGACATTCAAGGTCTACGGGCAGCCTAACTGCACGGGCGCCTTCACGACCGAGACCGTGAGCCTCACCGTCGGCTCGCTCGACGCGCGCGCGAACTCGTCGGAGATCAACCCGGCGTTGCCACCGGGGTACTCGTGGCTGGCCACCTACAACGGCGACGGGCTCTACGATCCCGTCACTGGCGTCTGCGAGACGATTACCGTGAACAAGGGCAACCCGACCCTTGTCACGACACCCAACCCCGCCAGCGGCGTCATCGGCGTGGCGCTCGCCGACTCCGCCGTGCTTGCGGGCGGCTTGAATACCCCCTCGGGGTCCATCGTCTTCAAGCTCTTCGACCCAGATAGCCCCACCTGCGCGGCCGGCAAGGAGCGCTTCACGTGGACGACTTCGGTGAGTGGCAATGGCACCTACGACACGGCGGCGCCACCCTTCACCACCGACAAGGCGGGCACCTGGCGCTGGACGGCGGACTACTCCGGTGACGCGTCGAACAACCCGGCGAGCAGCGGTTGCGACAAGGAGCTTGTCGTTGTCGACAAGGCCACGCCCGCCATGTCCACGGCCCCGAAAATTGCGGTCGTGAACAACGACTCGGCCACGCTCACCGGGCTCAAGGGCGCGACCCCGGGCGGCACGCTCACGTTCAAGCTTTTCCAGAACGCCGACTGCAGCGGCACCGAGATCTTCAAGCAGGACGTGACGGTCACGGGCAACGCCACCTACTCGACCAGCAACGCCGCGTCGATCCTGGTGACGGCCGACACGCAGTTCCGCTGGACGGTTGCCTACAGCGGCGACAGCAACAACTACGGCGCGACCAGCGCGTGCAGCGCGGAGTCTGTGGTCATCGATGTGACGCCCTGACGGGCGGAAGGTCCGGGGACGTTCCTGCCGTTGATGGGAACGCCCAAAAGGGGGAGCGCTTCCAGAGGGAAGCGTTCCCCTTTCCCCGGAAATGAAAAGGGACGCGTTGCAAGGCGCGTCCCTTTTTTATTGCGGTGCGCTCACCAGCAGATGGGGGGCTCGCGGGACTCGCCCGTCGGCGAAAGGGAGAGTTGAAGCACCGTGCAGGTGCCGTCATGCGCCTGGCGGCCCGAGCTGAGCGAGCCGCCTCCATCAGCCCGGAGCACGTAACCCGTTGCGCTGGCCGAGACGATGCTGACCGTGTAATGACCGTCTGCAGACCTTCGGAGGCTTCCTACCGCGTCAGGGAGGGCGAGGCCCGTGCCGCCCGAGCCCACCGTCGTTGCGTAGGACACCCGGTTGGCCCGGAAGCGCTCCTGCTCGAGTTGCAGGCGCAACAACGCCTCCTTCCCGTCCGCCCGGCGCGCTCGGCGCAGGTGTTCCTGGTAGCTCGGCACGGCGAGGGTGACAAGGATCGCGCCGACCGTGACCACGATCAGCATTTCAATCAGCGTGAAGCCTTCCTGTCGCATCAGCAGTCCCCCGCCGTCTTGCCGATCCGGAATTGCAGTGTTGGCGCAACGCCGATGGGCTGGCTGGCGTAAGCGAACGTGAAAGTCTCCAGCGCCGCGGCGGCGGGCCCAGCGGTGGAGCCTGCAGGCGTGGCGACGACGGCCGAGGGGCAGATGAACTCGCCTGCGCCGGTGCGTGCGGTGAGCTCGCCGGACCATTGGCCGCCCGAGAAGCCGGCGCCGGTGAACGAGCAGTCGAAGGTATACGGATTGCTGCCGGTTCCTCCCGACAGGGAGCAGGTGCCACTGTTGGTGGCGAGGGAGGTGAGGGTTGGCCGGCTCGAGGACGCGGCGGAGGCTCGCTCAACTGTCCCCGAAACCCGGATGGTCACCGGCAAGGGCGGAGCAAGCGTGCCGTCCTCGGGGCACTGCTCGGTCAGGCAGAAGACGGTCCCGGGGTTGCCGAGGACGATGGCGCTACCGCCGAGGAAGTGGGCCGTTTCCGTGACGGGGGTCATGACGGTGGCATTGCCGCCGACGCTGAACGGATTGGCGGGAGTAGCGACTCGCTGGAGCGGCCCGGCGCAGTCCGCATCCGTGGGGATGCCCTCAATGCGAGAGAGCACGTAGTCATGCCCGTTGTAGACGGCCGGCGAGTAACCCGTTGCGCGAACGCCGATGCCCGAAGAAGCGTAGTAGGGCGCAGAGCCGCTGAACCCTCGGTAGGCGCGGACGGCGCCGAGCGCCGGGTGCCGGTTGTCCGATTTGAGCGCGGGCGGCACGTACGTCACGGCGGGGTCGCCGACGCAAACGCGCTCGTTCGTGTTCGCGTCGCTGGCGCGGACGGCGCCGAGGTTGCCGTACCAGTTGGCGCCGAAGTAGCAGGAATAGGTGAAGAATCGGTAGCGCGCCTGCCCCGTGCCTGGCAGCAGCAGCAGCTCGTTGGGTGGTGTCGCACCCTTGGCCGGGCTCATGGCGCAGTAGCCCGACACCGAGCTCACCACGAACACGTCGTCGTTGGCGACTCGGCTGGCGAAATTGGGGTCGGCCAGGTCGACGTAAACGCCGCCTTGAATCTGGCTGAAGCCCTCCCCGGGAACGTTGGCGAGGAGAAGGACTTTGCCGCCGGCATCGATCAACCGAAACCGTCCATCGTCGTCCGCAGCCACCCAAAGGCCGTCCGCGTTCGGCGCTGTGGTTGGCACGGCGACGGTGCCGGTGCCCGGTTTTGCCCGCCCACCGGGCGACGGCGCGAGCTTGCCGGCGGCGTTGCCCGCGAGCAGCGCGCCGCCGCGGGCCGGCGGGTCCCAGGTGATCACGGTGTCGACCTGGACCTGGCGCCCGACGCCGAAGCGGTCGGCCCACCCCACGTGCACCGCAACACGACGGGTCGGCTCGGTGCCTGCGCCCTCGATCGACCACCATCGGGTGAAGTCGGTTGCCACGACGCCTGCAGCGCCATATCCCTTCAGCGATTCCGCGGCCGTCTGCGGCAGCGAGGCGAGCGATTCGAAGTCGCCTCGCGTCGCGAGCGTGCGCAGCTCGGTTACCTTGGCGTGGGCGAGGCGCACGGCTTGCAACCTCGCCTTGGCCTGGCCTCCGGTTTCCTGCAGGTGGGTATCGAGCCTCGCCATGCCGAGCAGGCCCACGCTCACCACGCCGAGGGCGATCAGGCCTTCGAGAAGCGTGGTGCCGGCCTCGTTCCGGAGCGGGGCTCGCATCGTCAGAAATCGCGCCAGGATCCGGGAACGACGCCGTGACGGCCCAGGCGGCGCGCGCGCGCGATGACGTCGGGGTCGTAGATCACGTTGAGCGTTCCCTTGGCATCGATTGGCCCCGATGCCAACACGGCGCCCCGAATCACCAGGCTGCCCGACACGCTCAGCGTGCCCCGTACGATCAGCACGCCCACGAACGTGGGCCCGCCCGACACGGAGACATCGCCATCGACAATGACGATCGCCGGGGCAACGGACGTCCCCAGGCTCGTGTTGCCGCCCCAACTCAATGCGCCCTCCACGACGGTGACGAGCCCCGCCCCCGCCAGGGCGCTGGCCTCGCTGGCCGGAACGACGCGGTCGGCGACGGCGCTTTTGTACTCGGTGAGGGACAGACCCAGGAAATTGGTGACAAATTCATCGGCGGAAAGGCGAAGGAGGGAAGGATCGGCCTGCACCACGTCCGGCCCGAAAACACCGGCGCTGGTCGTGCAGAGCAGGTCCGGGGCTTGTGTGGCGCTGCAGACGCGGTCGCCGTTGCCAACCTGGGCGACGACCTCGTCACCGGTCAGGGTGTTGGCTGGCCGCGTCGGCCGGCGGATCACCGTCTTGCCGTTTCCCGCAGCCCCTTGCGTCACCGGCTGGCCCGACCAGATCGTCAGGTTGGCGTGGTAGTTGGTGACCGTAGAGTTGCCCGCGGAGAATGCGACGCCGCGCGGTGTGGTGAGCGGGTTGCTCACGCCGCCGGGCAGGGGGTCGTTGGCGGCGGCGTGCACCACGATGCGGCGGCGCGAGGCCCGGTCATCGCTCCAGCCGCAGCCCACCACCCAGGCGGAGACGGCATCCGCCCCGGGTGGCGTGCAGCTGCCGGTAAACGCAGGCGCGCCCGCTGGGCTGCACTGCAGGGATTCCGGTGACACCTCCGGCGCGCAGAACGCGGCGCGCCACGGCCCGTTCGCCGCGGCTCCCTCGGCATCCAGGACGGCGGTGTCGAATCCGGTGCCCGTATCCAGCTTGGCGATGGCGCGGTCCACCGCAGCCTGGGCTGCCTGAAACGCCTGCTGGTCGCGCATGTCGCCGCCCGCCAGGCGAAGCTCCGCCGCCATGGGCCGGGCAATCACGATGGCGAGCAGCGAAGCGGCGGCGAGCAGCAGCGTGGCAACCGCGAGCGTCGCCGCCCCCGTCTCGGGACAAAACCGGCGATCACCGTCGGTAGACACGGTTGTTCGGAAGCCGAAGGGCTTCCTCCACGGTGACGGCGACCCGTGGGTCGGCGCGATGGCGGGCTTGCACAGCAACTGTCACCCGGCGAACCTCGGCCAGCAGGTCGAGAGCCACGGGCGCCGCGTAGGCTCCCGCCGAGACAACCACGTCGCTGGCGGCTGCCGTGCACGGCGGACCCCGGTAGGCGGGGGCGATGACGGTCCAGCTCGAGGCGCGGGTGGTGTTGATGCACTGGGAGCCTGCGGTCGAGAAGGCCAGCGCCTCGATGACAGCCGTGTCGGCAGATGTGATGCGGGACCATTCGCCCGCCTCGCAGCCCGCACTGGTTGCCGCGAGGGTGCCCGGCGTCAGCATCTCGACGGCGCCACCGGCTGGCGCAAGCCGGTAGCCGAACACCTCCGCCGCGGGAACGGCGGCGTCGCCGCTGCGGTCCGCGTCGTACGAGAACAGAACGCACCGCCCGTCGTCGTGGATGGCCAGGTTGCCGCCCGGGCCCATGAACGGGTGTGAGGCGCCGCTCGAGGCTGCCAGCGCTGCGCCGCCAGACACCGCTCCGCCCCAGTAACCCGCCCGACGGATATCGGGCGCCATGCCGGCCAGCAGGCCGCGAACTTCCTGGTTAAGCCGGGCGCCGCGCAGCGACTCGGCCTTCGCTTGCACGCTGGTCACGTAGATCGCGCCTGCGGCCATTACCACCAGCAGGCCCACGACCAGGCCGACCAGTAGCTCGACGATCGTGAAGCCCGGTGCGCGGCGGCTCAGCATGCGGGATAGCCGCGAAAGGGGCTGCCTGGTGCGCACAAGCGCACATTGCCGCCGGGCAGCACGTCGACCCGCAGGGCTGCCCCGCGAGCCGTGGACAGCGCAATGGCCGCGCTGGGCGAGGCGGTGCCGCGAACGCCATTGAATCGCACCAGGGCCGGCACGCTTTCGCCCATGGAGACGTCGGGAAACGCCGCCTGGGTGGTCGTTCGCAGGAGGCGATCGCCATCGGATTCGACGGTGCAGGCATCCGGGTCGAGCGCGTCCAGGCGTCGGCAGTCGCATGGCTCGGGGGCCGAGCCGGGGCCTGCAGTGAGCTTTTCGGTTCGGTGCCCGGCGCACCAGCTTTTGCCGGGCAACAGGGTCAGCGTGACGGGGCTGCCTTGGCGCAGTGCCTCGGCACGGGCGAGGCGCGCCTGGGTGGAGACCGCCTCGGCGGCGCCCACCAGCCGGTTGCGATCGAAGAAGTCCCTCAGGCTCGGCACGCCGGCCAGGACAACGATCGCGAGCACGCTCATGGCAATGAGAAACTCCACCAGACTCACTCCGGTGGCGCGCCGCCGGTGCTCGGGGACTGCGGAAGCGATGGACACGGGCTCGGGGGGGCGGGGTGCAGGGGGAGCGCACCACTGTGCCGACCTGGCCCGCAGGGCGAAATTCGGCGACGCCCGTATAGGTGGGCGGGCCTAGGCCCCACGGCGCTCTTATGGCGCCTCTCCTCCAAATCCCCTAGAATCCGGGGTCTTTCCCGGCTCCTCACAAGGGCGCATCGCCGGGGATCCCCGAGGCGGCAAGGCGCTATCCCCAGCCGCCCCCCGCAACACCCGCTCGAGAACCTTTGCGTTCGGCTGGCTCCGTCAGGGAGCTCGGTCGGGGCGCTCCCCCTTTTGATCGCCGGAGATTCCGCCATGACACAGCAAGCCTCGGGAAAGAACGCCTTCCCCAACAGCCAGACGCTCGCGCAGAGCGACCCGGACCTCTGGGCCGCCATTTGCAAGGAGGCTCAGCGCCAGGAAGAGCACATCGAGCTCATCGCCTCCGAGAACTACACCAGCCCGGCCGTGATGCAGGCGCAGGGCTCGGTGCTGACCAACAAGTACGCCGAGGGCTATCCGGGGAAGCGCTACTACGGCGGATGCGAGTTCGTCGATATCGCCGAGCAGCTGTGCATCGACCGGCTGAAGCAGCTCTACGGCGCGAGCTTCGCCAACGTCCAGGCCAATTCGGGCTCGCAGGCGAATCAGGCGGTCTTCTTTGCGCTCCTGCAGCCTGGCGACACCATCATGGGAATGAGCCTCTCCGAAGGGGGCCACCTCACCCACGGCATGCCGCTCAACATGAGCGGCAAGTGGTTCAAGGTGGTGAGCTACGGCCTGAACGCGAAGGAAGAGATCGACTACGACGCCATGGAGCGGCTCGCTCACGAGCACAAGCCCAAGCTCATCATCGCGGGCGCCTCGGCGTACTCGCTCAAGATCGACTGGGAGCGCTTCTCAAAGGTAGCCAAGGCCATCGGCGCGTACTTCATGGTCGACATGGCGCACTACTCGGGCCTCATTGCCGGCGGCTGTTACCCGAACCCCGTGCCGTTCGCGGATGTCGTCACCTCCACCACCCACAAGAGCCTGCGCGGCCCGCGCGGCGGCATCATCCTCATGAACAACGAGGAGATCGCCAAGAAGGTCAACAGCGCCGTGTTCCCTGGCATCCAGGGCGGCCCGCTGATGCACGTCATCGCCGGCAAGGCGACGGCGTTCCTCGAAGCGCTGCAGCCGGCATTCAAGGCTTACCAGCAGCAGGTGCTCAGGAATGCCGACGCGCTGGCGAAGGCCCTGGTCGAGCGCGGCCTTCGCATCGTGAGCGGCCGTACGGAGAGCCACGTGATGCTGGTTGACCTGCGCCAAAAGGGCATCACCGGCAAGGAGGCCGAGGCGGTGCTGGGCCAGGCCCACATGACGTGCAACAAGAACGGCATTCCGAACGACCCGCAGAAGCCCATGGTCACCAGCGGCATCCGCCTGGGCTCGCCCGCCATGACGACGCGCGGCTTCAAGGAAAACGAGGCGCGCATCACCGGCAACCTCATCGCCGATGTGCTGGACGCCCCGAAGGACGAGGCGCGCATCGCACAGGTTCGCGCGAAGGTGGCCGAGCTCACGCGCGCCTTCCCGGTCTACGGCAAGTAACGATCAACGAAACGTTCGAGGAGAAAAATCGTGGCTGGTCGCAATTTCCTGTTTGTCCCCGGTCCCACCAATGTGCCCGACCGAGTGTTGCGCTCGATGGTCATTTCCATGGAAGACCATCGCTCGACGAAGTTTCCCGAGCTGTGGAAGCACATTGCCCCGGGCCTGAAGAAGGTTTTCCGCACGTCCTCCGGCACGCCGTTTGTCTTTCCGTCCTCCGGCACGGGCTGCTGGGAGGCTGCGGTCACCAACACGCTGAGCCCCGGCGACAAGGTTCTCGCCGCGCGCTTCGGGCAGTTCAGCCACCTGTGGATCGACATGTGCAAGCGCCTGGGCTTGAACGTGATCGAAATCGACGCGGAGTGGGGCACGGGCATCCCGCTCGATGCCTACGCCGATATGCTGCGCAAGGACTCCGCGCACGAGATCAAGGCTGTTCTCGCGTGCCACAACGAGACGGCCACCGGCGTGGCGTCCGACATCGGGGGTGTTCGCAAGGCCCTGAACGATGCCAAGCACCCGGCGTTGCTCTTCGTCGATTGCGTTTCGTCGCTCGGATCCATCGACTTCCGCTTCGATGACTGGGGCGTGGACATGGCGGTGTCCGGGTCGCAGAAGGGGCTGATGCTGCCGGCGGGACTCGGCGTGCTGTGCGCCAGCGCCAAGGCGCTCGAGCTGCGCACCAAGGCGCAAATGAAGCGCTGCTATTTCGACCTGGGCGACATGATCACTTCGAACGCTGGCGGGTACTTCCCGTACACCCCGGCGCTGCCGCTGCTCTATGGCCTGGTGGAGAGCCTCAAGATGATCGAGGAGGAGGGGCTGGACAACATCATCGCCCGCCATCAATACCTCGCCGAGGGTGTCCGTGCCGCGGTGCTGAAGGGCTGGAAGCTGGGCCTGTGCGCGAAGGCCCCAAAATGGTATTCGAACACCGTCTCGGCGGTGGTCGTGCCGGAGGGCATCAACGGCGCGGACGTCATCTCTCGCGCCTACAAGCGCTACAACATTTCTCTGGGGGCGGGCCTGTCGAAGGTGGCCGGGAAGGTGTTCCGCATCGGCCACCTGGGCGACATGAACGAGGCGCATCTCTGCGCCGCGCTGGGCGGCGCCGAAATGGCGATGCTCGACTGCGGAATCAAGGTCCAGCCGGGCAGCGGCGTCGGCGCGGCGGGCGAGTTCTGGCGCGCGAACCCGGCGCCTTCCGGCTTGCTGGGGCGCTGAGCCGGAACATGGAACACGTCGTCTTTCTGGATCGACAGTCGCTCAAGGCCACCGTCCGCAAACCGTCCTTCGCCCATGGCTGGACGGACCACGCCCAGACATTGGAGGGTGAGGTGGTGGAGCGCCTGAGAGACGCAACCGTCGCCATCACCAACAAGGTGCCCATCCGCAAGGCGGCCCTCGAGCAATTGCCGAAGCTGAAGCTCATCGCCATGGCCGCGACGGGCTACGACGTGATCGATGTGGAGGCGTGCAAGGCGCGGGGCGTTGGCCTGGTGAACATCCGCAACTACGCCGTGAACACGGTGCCCGAGCACGCCTTCGCCATGATCCTCGCGTTGCGCCGCAGCCTCCTCGCCTATCGGCAGGACGTGCTGCGGGGCCGCTGGCAGGCGCAGGACCAGTTCTGCTTCTTCGACCACCCCATCGTCGATCTGGCCGGCAGCACGCTCGGCATCTTCGGCGAGGGGGTGCTGGGCCAGGCCACCGCCCAGGTAGGGCGTGCGTTCGGCATGAAAGTGCTCTTTGCCGACCATCCGCCGCCCAAGGCGCCGGGTGTCGAGTTCACTGACCCCGAAAGAGTGCTCGCCGAGTCGGACGTGATCTCGCTGCACTGCCCGCTCACGGAAGCCTCGCGCAACTTCATCGGCCTCGAGCAATTCCGCAA
>JAFMJY010000031.1 GCA_017853245.1 Burkholderiales bacterium
GTGAACCTCGATGCCTGCATCCAGTGCACGCGCTGCGTGCGCGCCTGCCGCGAGGAACAGGTGAACGACGTGATCGGCTACGCTGGCCGCGGGTCACACGCGCGCATCGTGTTCGACCAGGAGGACCCGATGGGCGCCTCCACCTGCGTAGCCTGCGGCGAGTGTGTCCAGGCGTGCCCCACTGGCGCGCTCTCGTCCCGCGCCTTCACGGGTGATCCGGCCAGGCGGCCTTCGGCGAGCCTCGTCAAGGCGGACCGCAAGGTGGCTTCCGTGTGCCCTTTCTGCGGCGTCGGTTGCCAGCTCACCTATCACGTCAAGGACGAAAAGATCGCGCAGGTCACCGGCCGTGGCGGGCCCGCGAACGATGACCGACTGTGCGTGAAGGGCCGCTACGGCTTCGATTACGCGCACCACCCGCACCGCCTCACCCGGCCGCTCATTCGCAAGGCGGGAGTGGCCAAGGCCCCGGGTGTGACGGTCACGCCCGAGAACTGGCACGAGCTCTTCCGGGAGGCAACGTGGGAAGAGGCGCTCGACCTCGCTGCTGGCGGGCTCAAGCGCATCCTGCAGCGCGATGGCGGCTCGGCCCTCGCCGGCTTCGGGAGCGCCAAGGGCTCCAATGAGGAGGCCTACCTCTTCCAGAAGCTCGTGCGCACCGGGTTTGGCACCAACAACGTCGACCACTGCACGCGCCTGTGCCATGCATCGAGCGTGGCGGCGCTGATGGAGGGCATCAGCTCCGGCGCCGTATCCAACCCGGTGAAGGACGTCATGAAGGCCGAGGTGGTGCTGCTGATCGGCGCCAACCCCACGGTGAACCACCCCGTGGGCGCCACCTGGATCAAGAACGCGGTGAAGAACGGCACGAAGCTCATCGTCGCCGACCCGCGGCGCACGGAGCTTGCGCGCCATGCAACCTGGGTGCTGCAGTTCAAGCCGGACACGGACGTGGCACTCCTCAACGCGATGCTCAACGTGATCGTGTCGGAGGGGCTGGTCGACAGGAAGTTCATCGAAGACCGCACCAGCGGCTACGACGCCCTCGCCGAGAACGTGAGGAAGTTCACGCCGGAGTCGATGGAGGGGGTGTGCGGCGTCCCCGCCGACACCATCCGCGAGGTGGCGCGGCTCTACGCCACGTCAAAGGCATCGATGATCCTTTGGGGCATGGGTATCTCGCAGCACGTGCATGGCACGGACAATGCGCGCTGCCTGATCGCGCTGGCGATGGTGACCGGTCAGATCGGCAAGCCCGGCTCAGGCCTGCACCCGCTTCGAGGGCAGAACAACGTGCAGGGCGCGTCTGACTCCGGCCTCATCCCGATGGTGTTCCCGGATTACCAGCGCGTCGACAACCCGAAGGCGCTCGAGCGCTTCGAGGCCCTGTGGGGCGCCAGGCTCGACCCGAAGCCTGGCCTCACGGTGGTCGAGATCGTGCATGCTGCCCTCGACGGCACGGTGAAGGGCATGTACATCATGGGGGAAAACCCCGCGATGTCGGACCCGGACGCGAATCACGCGCGCGAGGGGCTCGCGAAGCTCGAGCATCTCGTCGTGCAAGACGTGTTTCTCACCGAGACGGCCTGCCTCGCCGACGTCGTGCTGCCCGCGACCGTGTGGCCCGAGAAGACCGGCACAGTCACCAATACCGATCGCCTGGTGCAACTGGGCCGGCCGGCGGTGAAGCCGCCGGGCGAGGCGCGCGAGGATCTCTGGATCATCATCGAGATGGCGCGTCGCATGGGGCTTGCCTGGGCGTACTCGCACGCCAAGGATGTGTTCGCCGAGATGCGCCGGGGAATGGACTCGATCCGCGGCATCACCTGGGAGCGGCTTGAGGCCGAGTCGGCCGTGAACTACCCCTGTCCGGAGGAAGGCCACCCGGGCCAGCCGGTGATCTTCGACGACCACTTTCCGACGCCGACCGGGCGCGCGAAGCTCGTGCCTGCGGACCTCATCTTCGCCGACGAGCAGCCTGACGCCGAGTACCCGTTCGTGCTGATCACAGGCCGGCAGCTCGAGCACTGGCACACCGGCTCCATGACGCGCCGCGCTGGCGTCCTTGACGCGATCGAGCCCGAGCCGGTGGCAAGCTTTCACCCGGGGGATCTCGGCAAATTGGGCCTCGCGCCCGGCGCGGTGGTGACGGTTTCCTCCCGCCGCGGGTCGGTGGCGCTCTATGCCCGGGCGGATGAGGCCACGCCGCGCGGCGCGGTGTTTATCCCGTTCTGCTTTTACGAGGCGGCGGCGAACAAGCTCACCAACCCGGCGCTCGACCCGTTCGGGAAGATCCCCGAGTTCAAGTACTGTGCCGTCCGCGTGACGCCGGGTGGCGAGGTCGCGGCGCGCACCACTTTTGGCGGTGGGCGAATTCTCGGACGGGGCGTCACCGCCTGAGCGTTTTGCAAGGCAAGACAAGACCAGTAACGCAACGAGAGGAAGACCGACATGGCCAGCGACATCGACATTGCCCAGGCAGCCAAACTCACGCGCATCGCGAAGATCGCCGCCGACAAGCTCGGCATCGGCGACGAGCACCTCGAGCCCTTCGGGCACTACAAGGCGAAGGTGTCGCTTCCGTACCTCGACACGCTCAAGAACAAGCCGGATGGCAAGCTGATCCTGGTGACCGCCATCAGCCCGACGCCGGCCGGTGAGGGCAAGACCACGACGACGGTGGGGCTGGGCGATGGCCTGAACCACATCGGCAAGAAGGCGATGATCTGCCTGCGCGAGCCCTCGCTCGGGCCCGTGTTCGGCGTGAAAGGCGGCGCTGCCGGGGGCGGCTACGCGCAGATCGTGCCCATGGAGGATATCAACCTCCACTTCACGGGTGATTTCGCCGCCATCGCGCTCGCCAACAACCTGCTGGCGGCGCTGATCGACAACCACATCCACCACGGCAACGAGCTGGGCATAGACGTGCGCCGAATCCAGTGGAAGCGGGTCGTGGACATGAACGACCGGGCGCTGCGTGAGATCGTCAACTCGCTCGGCGGCCCCGGCAATGGCTACCCGCGCCAGGATGGCTTCGACATTGTCGTCGCCTCGGAGGTGATGGCGATTTTCTGCCTGGCCACGTCGCTCGACGACCTGAAGCAGCGGCTGGGCAACATCGTGGTGGGCTACACGCGCGAGCAGAAGCCTGTGTATGCGCGAGACCTGCAGGCCCACGGAGCCATGACCGTCCTGCTGAAGGATGCGCTGGCGCCCAACTTGGTGCAAACGCTGGAGGGCAACCCTGCGTTCGTGCATGGCGGCCCCTTTGCCAACATCGCGCACGGCTGCAACTCGGTGATCGCCACCCAGGCCGCGATGAAGCTCGCCGACTATGTGGTCACGGAGGCAGGCTTTGGCGCCGACCTGGGCGCGGAGAAGTTCATCGACATCAAGTGCCGCAAGAGCGGGCTGCGGCCTTCGGCGGCGGTGATCGTCGCCACCGTGCGAGCCATGAAGTACCACGGCGGCGCGGACCTGAAGACCATCACCACGGAGAACCTCGCGGCGCTCGACAAGGGCCTGGTGAACCTCGAGCGGCATGTCGAAAACGTCTCGAAGGTCTATGGCATCCCGTGCGTGGTGTCGATCAACAAATTCACCAGTGACACCGCGGCGGAAGTCGAGATGCTGCGCTCGCGCATGGCGAAGCTGGGCGCCCGGGTCGTGCTCGCCACGCACTGGGGCGACGGCGGCAAGGGCGCGGCGGACCTTGCGAAGATCGTGGTCGAGCTCTGCGAGCAGAAGAACAACTTCAGCTTCGTCTACGAGGACAAGGATCCGCTCTGGGACAAGGTCACCGCCATCGCCAAGCGTGTTTATCGGGCTAGCGAGGTCACGGCGGACGCCAAGGTGCGGGGGCAGATCAAGAAGCTGCAGGAAGATGGCTACGGCCATTACCCCGTGTGCGTCGCCAAGACCCAGTACTCGTTCTCAACGGACCCGCAGCTGCGCGGGGCGCCCGAGAACCATGTGATCAACATCCGCGAAGTGCGGCTTGCTGCAGGCGCAGAGTTCATCGTGATGGTCTGCGGCGACATCATGACCATGCCCGGGCTGCCGAAGATTCCGTCGGCCGCCAAGATCGACCTGGTCGATGGGAAGGTGGTCGGTCTCTTCTGACATCCACCATACTCCAACGGGGTAATGGACGGCGTAGGGTGAAATCGGCGGAAATGAGAGCCCTGCCGATGTCCGCCTGACTCCACCTCGTGTCGCACGCCAAACCCTGGAAGGGATTTGTCCTCTCCGGCCTCGCTTCCTCGGCGGGCTACGCGCTGCTTTTTGCGTACCTGAACGACCGAGAGGCGATGGCGCCCTTTTTCCAAAAGGAAAACTGGTGGCTTCCGGTGATGGTGGCCTTCGCGTTCTCCCTCGCCCATGGCGCCTTCACCGGCTACTTCTGGGACGTGTTGGGCGTTCGCGCGAAGCCGCGCGGGAGCAAGTCTTGAGGCCGCACCCTCGCTTCGGGGGAATCGCCTGGTGACGGAGTTCATCGCCCTCGGCGCCGACAGCGTCGCGTTCCTGCTGATCGTAGGCTTCATCGGTGGCCTGGTGTCCGGGTTCATCGGCTCCGGTGGCGCTTTCGTGCTCACGCCCGGGATGATGAGCCTGGGCGTGCCGGGCGTGGTGGCCGTCGCCTCGAACATTTGCCACAAGTTTCCGAAGGCGCTGGTCGGCGCCTACAAGCGCCACAAGTACGGGCAGGTGGACATCAAGCTCGGGCTGGTGATGGCCGCGACGGCGGCGGTTGGCATGTGGTGGGGCGCTGGCGTGCAGCAGTCTGTGCGCGAGTCGTTCGGCGAGGCCGGCTCCAACCTCTACGTGAGCGTGGCTTTCGTGGTGGTGCTCGCGATCGTGGGCGGCTTCGTGCTGAGGGACGCCATTCGCATCTACCGGGCGGGCACCACGGAGCACGAGGAGGAAGTGTCCCGGCTCGCGCGCTGGGTCCGTTCGGTCGAAATTCCGGGAACGATGATGACGTTCCGCGTCGCCAAGACCCGTGTGTCTTTCCTTTTCGTGCTGCCGCTGGGGTTTGCCACCGGGCTGCTCGCCTCGACCATCGCGGTCGGCGGATTCGTCGGCGTCCCGGGCATGATGTACGTGCTGGGCGCCCCTGGGCTGGTGGCCAGCGCCACGGAGCTCGTGATCGCGTTCGTCATGGGCCTGGGCGGCACGGTGAAGTACGCCCTGGGTGGCTACGTGGACGTGCGTCTCGCGATGCTGATCCTCCTCGGCTCGCTCTTTGGCGTGCAGCTGGGTGCCATCGGCACGACGTTCGTGAAGCCCTACATGATCAAGGTGGTGATGGCCACCATCATGCTGATCGTGGCGGTTTCCCGGGCGCTGGTCATCCCGGTCTACCTCGGACAGCTCAAGGTCCTGGCGATCAGTGCTGCGCTGGCGGCTTTCCTCAAGCAGGTGTCGTTCGTGATGATGGTGCTGGCGCTCGCGGTGGGCGCGATCATCATCATCGGCGCCATGATCCGCGGGCATCGCGCCCAAGCCTGAGGCGTGCCGCGCGTCGCGGCCCATGAGGCTGCCGCTTCAGTGGCTGGCCACCAGAGCACGACGATGCCGAGGATGGTTGTTCCCAGCGCAACCTGAACGACGTCTGCGGGCATGGCGAGGCCTGCCATGGCGCCCACGATAGAGGCCCCGGAGGCGAGCAACACCAGGGGCATCGACAGCCGGAGGCTCGCCATGCCGCTGCGCAGCAGCCCCGGCCCGGCCGCCAGCGCGCCAGCCAGCGCCACCATGAGGCCCGTGCCGCGCACGAAATCCATGTGAAACGGGAAGAAGCCGCCGACGATGGGCACGAAGAGCACGCCGCCGCCAACGCCCGCCGGCACCGCCAGGACACCGAGGATGAAGCAGCAGACGAAGAGCGCCAGTGGCCAGAACCACCAGGGCATCTCACTCTCGGGCTCCGCGGGGGGCGCACCCGTGGTGGTGGCAAGGGCCTCGACTGGCCCGGCTACCAACAGTGCCAGGCAGGCAACGGGAAGCAGGGCCCGGGAGAGCGACGGCAGGGATGGGGGCAAAAACACCCGGCGATGATCGGGCAGCGGCGCGCCGCGCGCCACTACCCAGCCGGGCAGCTTGTCAGCGGCCGAACTGTTTCCTTACTGCCTCGGCATTCGCCTTGACCACGTCGGTGATCATCTGCGGCTGGCTGGTGGGATTGAAGGTCTCGGACTTGCTCGCCCACACGAGCCTCTCGTCGGAGAGGCGGTAGACCGTCAGGGCGACCGTGGCGGTTTCGTCCGTGCGCGTGTACCCGGGGTCGTAGGCGCGCGTCCAGCCATAGCCCCAGGCGCCCCAGAGGCGCCCGTACGGCGCGGCGGGATCCAGGTGCATCGCGCCTGGCACGTACGTCTTCTCTTTCTCAACGCTCAGGATTCGCACGACGACGGCGCTGTCGAACCCGGCGGCCTTCAGCTTTTCGGCGGCGCGCTTGGCATCGCTGATGTCCCCGTCGTCGAGGGCGCGGTAGCCCTGGATGGCGTTCGGGATCTGGGCGGCGAGGGCATCCTCCAGCGTGCGCCGCTCCGCTGCGCTGCGGCTCTGGAACACGACGACGATCTTCTTGAAAGGCGTGTCCCGGAGCGCGGGGTCGGACCACTGGGCGGTGAGCTGCGTGGTGGCGCAACCTGCGGCGAGGATGGCGGTGGCGGCGACGGCGAAGAGGCTTGAAGCGCGGGCGAGTGTCATGGCGGTGGAGGCCGGCTTGGGCTTGGCGGACAGACCTGAGGCTAGTTGGCGCAATCGAGAAACACTGAACGATGTTCGTAAGCGGAGGCTTCGCGCACAATCCTCCCGCAGGTGTAGGTAACCTCGAGCTGCTTGCGGCTCCCCGGCGCGGGGTCGCCGCACATTTCGTTGGTGACGCCCACGTTGGCGGTGAGCCTTCCGTTTGCCTGGCGCGACACGAAGCGAGTGGCGTCGCAGCTGCGCGAGGAGGAGCCGTACACGGCGCGGGTGATCGCGATCGGCCCCGTGGGGCGCGGGGTGGCCGGCTGAACCGGCACGGGTTGCGGCGGTGGCGTGATCACGACCGGTGGGCGCGACCCTTCCTCGAGAGCGCGGCGATAACCCGCAGCGTAGCCATCGTCGTAGCCGCGGCGGTAGCCCTCGCGGTAGTCATAGGAATCGCGATCCTGGGCCTGGGCGGCGGGAGCGACTACGGCAATCGCCAAGGTTGCGGCGACCGCGGGGAGGATGGGGTTGGGCACGAAATACTCCTTTCGATGAGTCGGCGTGACGATTGTACGGCGCAGTCCCGGAGGCGATGCCGGGCTCAGTAGATGGGTGGTTCGGGCGTCGGCTCCGTGCCCATCAGAAAATCCAGGTCGCAGCCGCGATTGGCCTGCGTCACGTGGTCGATGTACAGGCGGGCAAACCCGCGAGAGTAGGGCCGCTCGGGCGCGCGCCACGCCGCGCGGCGCTTCGCGAGCTCCGCCTCGTCGATGGCGAGGTGCAATCGCCTGGCTTCGACGTCCAGCTCGATCAGGTCGCCCGTTTGCACGAGCGCGAGCGGGCCGCCGACGGCTGCCTCGGGCGCCACGTGCAGAACGCAGGTGCCGTAGTGCGTGCCGCTCATGCGCGCATCCGATATGCGGACCATGTCGCGCACGCCGCGTTCCAGCAGCTTCTTCGGGATCGGCAGGTTGCCCCACTCGGGCATGCCGGGCGCGCCGACGGGGCCGGCGTGGCGCAGCACCAGCACCGTGTTCTCGTCGACGTCGAGCGCCGGGTCGTGAATGCGTCTGGCCATGTCGGCGGCGGACTCGAACACCAGAGCGCGCCCGCGATGCTTCATGAGGTGCGGGCTCGCGGCGGCGGGCTTCATCACCGCGCCATCGGGGCAGAGGTTGCCGCGCAGCACGGCGAGCGCGCCATTGGCGGCCACGGGGTTCGAGGCGGTGCGGATGATCTCCGGGTCCTCGTTGCGGGCGCCGGCGATGTTTTCTCCGAGCGTGCGCCCGTTCACGGTGAGCGCATCGAGCTTGAGATGCGGGCGGATTTCGTTCAGCAATGCGCGCAGCCCGCCGGCGTAGTGGTAATCCTCCATCAGCTTGTCGCCGGAGGGGAAGAGGTTCGCGAGCACGGGAATGCGCTTCGCTGCCGCCTCGAGGTCGTCGAGCGTGAGCGGCACGCCGGCGCGCCCCGCCATGGCAAGCAGGTGGATCGCCGCGTTGGTCGAGCCGCCGAGGGCGAGGTAAACCACCACCGCGTTTGCGATGGCATCGGGTGTCACCACGCGCGAGGGCGTGAGGTCCTCCCAGACCATGTCGACAATGCGCCGCCCGGAGGCCCACGCGAGGCGCGGGTGGCTCGAATCCATCGCCGGAATGCTGGAGGCGCCCGGAAGCGTGAAGCCCATGGCCTCGGCAATGGCCGTCATCGTGCTCGCCGTGCCCATCGTGTTGCAGGTGCCTGGCGAGCGTGTCATGCGTTGCTCCAGGCGAATCCACTCGTCGGGCGTGACGTTGCCCGCCATGTATTCGTCGTAGAACTTGCGCGTGTGCGTGCCGGCGCCGACTCGTTCCCCGCGGTAGCGGTCGTTCAGCATCGGCCCGGCGGGAACGTAAATCGCCGGAATGCCCATACTGAGCGCCCCCATGATCAGGCCGGGCGTCGTTTTGTCGCAGCCGCCGAGCAGCACGGCGCCATCCACCGGATGCGAGCGCAGCAACTCCTCCGCTTCCATGGCCAGCAGGTTGCGATACAGCATGGTGGTGGGCTTCACCATGACTTCGCCGAGCGAGAGGGCCGGCAGTTCAACGGGATAGCCTCCCGCTTGCAGCACGCCCTCACGCGCGGACTGCGCGCGTTCCCGCAGGTGGGCGTGGCAAGGCGAAAGATCGCTCCAGGTGTTGACGATGGCGATCACCGGCCGGCCGAGGAAGGCATCACGGTCCTGGCCGCGCTGCTGCAGGCGCTGGCGATGCGAGAACGGGCGCATCCCATCGCCGGCGAGCCAGCGTTGGCTGCGAAGGGAGGAGAGGGCGCGTCGCGGGGTGTCGCTCATGTCGGTTCCGTGCGGGTTGGTCCGTCATTATCCCGTTGGTGGGGAGGGCAGCCATGCCGCAGTGCAGCAGGGCTTGACGGTTCGCCCGGGATCCCTATAATCCGCGCCGCTGTCCTCCAAAGGGGAGTAGCTGTTACCGAGGGATCGTCAATCCGGGTGCGTTCCAGGCCCCGGTCCCCGGGGCGGGTGCAAAGCATCCGCGAGCGAGACCTTTGACCGCATCGCGGCAAAGGTCTTTTTGTTTTCCGGACCCGTGCTGCGCGCGCGGCCAGGCCTCAAGGCCGGGGGGCGGGGTACCCGCCAAACGCAACCGGAGACTCTCATCATGGAAACCATTGCTTCACCCGCCCTGTGGGCCGCCTTCGCGGGGCTCGTCGTCGCCGCGCTCGTCATCGACCTCTGGATCATGGACCGGCGCTCTGCCCAAGCCGTCACCCTCAAGGCGGCGGTCGTCTGGTCCATCGTCTGGATTGCCCTTGCGCTCGCCTTCGCGGGAGGGTTCTGGTACTGGCTCGACGGAGCTGCCGGGCGGGAGGTCGCCAACGAAAAGGCCGCCGAATACCTCACTGGCTACCTGATCGAGAAGTCGCTCTCGGTAGACAACATCTTCGTGTTCCTGATGCTCTTTACCTATTTCGCCGTGCCGCCGGAAAATCAGCGCAAGGTGCTGGTGTTGGGCGTGCTCGGGGCCGTGTTTCTTCGAATCATCATGATCCTGATTGGCGCGTGGCTGATCTCGAAGTTCTACTGGGTCCTGTATGTCTTTGGCCTTTTCCTACTGGCGACCGGGGTGAAGATGCTGGTCTTCGCGGATCACAAGCCCGACCTGGAGAAGAACCCGGTGCTGCGCTGGATGCGCGGCCACCTGAAGGTCACCGAAGGCTTCGACGGCAACCGCTACTGGGTCACTCGGGGCGGCGTGCGCTGGTTCACGCCGCTGTTCCTGGTGCTGGTGCTGATTGCGGTGACGGACGTCGTGTTTGCCGTCGACTCGATCCCGGCAATCTTCGCCATCACGGACGACCCGTTCATCGTGATGACGTCCAACATCTTCGCCGTGCTGGGCCTGCGGGCGCTCTATTTCGTGCTTGCCGACCTCGCCGACCGCTTCCACCTGCTGGTCTACGGCCTCGGCGTGATCCTGGTCTTCGTGGGCCTAAAGATGCTGGCTGTGGATTTCTACAAGGTGCCGGTGGGCTGGTCCCTCGGCTTCGTCGGCGCGACCCTCGCCATCGCGATGGTGGCGAGCCTGATTTTCCCGGCCAAGGCGCCTGCCATTAACGAGGGCAAGTGACGCACGGGCCGGGGGGGTGACGCCCCCCGGCCCTGTGCCATACTCCCCTCGCAACCGACGGCCGCGTCCTGGCTGCGGTGACTACATTCCAACGAGGAGACAGCCCATGCAACGCAAACTGACCCTGGCCGTGGCAGTTGCCGCGGCCCTTTCCGCCGGCGTCGTTCAAGCGCAGCAAATCCGCCTCATGACCGGGCCCCAGGGCGGCGTCTGGGTGCCGCTCGCCGGCGCGCTCAAGAACATGTGGGAAAAGGCCATCCCCGGGCTGCAGGTGCAGACGCTGCCGGGCGCCGGCATCGCCAACGTGCGCGGCGTGGATGAAGGGAAGGCTGAAGTGGGCTTCGGCAACAGCATCACCTCGGTCGACGGCGTTGCGGGGCGGGCGCCTTTCCCGAAGAAGGCAGAGAAGGCCTGCCAGCTCGCGAACCTCTATCCGCAGTACTTCCAGGTGATCGCGCTCGCCAACGGCGGCGTGAACGGCATCGCTGACCTAAAGGGCAAGAACATCGCCGTGCAGCCCAAGGGCAACACGGCCGAGCTGATCAGCCAGCACATCATGCAATCCGTGGGGCTCTCGTACTCGAGCGCCAAGGTGAGCTTCGTGAACAGCTACACCGACGCGGCAGCCTTGCTGAAGGACGGGCACGCACAGGTGTTCACGCTCGGCACCACCATCCCGGCTTCGTCGGTGATGGACGTGGCGGCGGGGCGCGACATCAAGGTGGTGCCGGTGGACGACAAGATCGTCGACGCGATGCGCAAGATCAACCCGGGCTACACCAAGGGCGCGATTCCAAAGGGGACGTACCCGAAGCAGGGCGCGGACGTGCCGGCCATCGTGTACTCCGCCCACCTGGTGGTGTCGTGCGACCTGCCGGAACAGACGGTCTACCAGATGGTGAAGGCGATGGCGGCCAACGTCCCGGACATGGCGGCCATCAACAAGGCCATGGCCGGCCTTACGCCCAAGATGATGGCGCAGGACATCGGCGTGCCCTTCCACAAGGGCGCGGTGAAGTTTTACAAGGAAGTGAGCGCGATGTAACGACGGCGGGCCCATGACCCTGTCGACGGCCCTGCGATGGGCCGCGGGCGGCATCGCGATCGCGATGTCGCTATACCACATGTGGTACACGGCCTCCCCGCCGCCGGAGGCCCTCATCTTTCGCAGCTCGCACCTGCTGTTCGCGCTGGTGCTCGTGTTCCTGCTGATGCCCGCGGGCGGGGAGAAGCGCCCCGCCTGGGGGCTTGTCGCGGACGTCGTGCTGATCGTCGCCTCGGTCGCCGTCGTTGGGCACATCCTCTGGACCTACGACGCGATCGTCAATCGCATCATCTACATCGACGAGCTCACCGCCACCGACAAGGTGATGGCGGTGCTCACGGTGCTGCTGGTGCTGGAGGCCACGCGGCGCGTGATCGGCTGGGCGCTGCCGATCACAGCGCTCCTGTTCCTCGCCTACGCCATTGGCTTCACCAACATCAAGTTCCCGGTGCTGCTGGAGCAGATGTACCTCTCCACGGACGGGATCTTCGGCTCCACGCTCGGCGTGTCGGCCTCCTACGTCATCGTGTTCGTGCTCTTCGGCGCGTTCATGGAGAAGAGCGGCACGGGGCGCCTCTTCATGGACTTCGCGCTCTCGCTCACGGGGCACACCGCCGGCGGACCGGGCAAGGTGTCGATCGTGAGCTCGAGCCTCTTCGGCACCATCTCCGGCAGCGCGGTGGCGAACGTGATGGTCGATGGCCCGATCACCATCCCGCTCATGAAGAAGACGGGCTTTCGCCCGCCCTTCGCCGCGGCGGTCGAGGCGAGCGCCTCGACCGGCGGGCAGATTATGCCGCCGATCATGGGCGCGGCCGCCTTCGTGATGGCCGAGTACCTGGCGGTGAGCTATTTCCAGGTAACGGTGTGGGCGTGGATCCCGGCGCTGCTCTTCTACGTCGCGCTTTTCTTTGCGGTGCACTTCGAGTCTAAGCGCGTAGGCCTTGTGGGCGTGCCACGGTCGGAGCTGCCACGCTTTTGGTCGGTGATGCGCGAGCGCGGCCATCTGTTCATCCCGATCTTCATCGTGCTGGGCGGCATGGCCATGTCCTATTCGGCGCCGCTTTGCGCGCTGGTGGGCACGATCGCCACGCTCCCCGTGGCGCTGATGCGCAAGTCCACGCGCGAGGGGATCAGCTGGCGCTCGGTGGTCGAGGCGCTGCAGGGAGGCGCGCGCGACGGGCTCGCGGTGGCCATGGCGTGCGCCTGCGCCGGCATCGTGATTGGCGTGATCTCCCTCACGGGCATTGGCATCACGTTCACCCAGGTCGTCATCGCGCTGGCGCAGAACAGCCTCGTGCTGGCGCTCGTGCTCACCGCCATGGCGGGCATCGTGCTCGGCATGGGCATGCCCACGACGCCGGCCTACATCGTGATGGTGGCGCTCCTGGTGCCGGCGCTCGTGAAGCTGGGCGTGGTCTTGCCTGCCGCGCACATGTTCGCGCTCTACTTCGCGGTGCTTTCGGCGATCACGCCCCCGGTGGCGCTGGCGGTGTTCGCTGCCGCGGCGCTTGCCAAGGCCAACATGTGGCGCGCGGGCTTCGAGGCCATGCGCGTCGCCGCGGCGGGCTTCATCGTCCCGTTCATGTTCGTGTTCGAGCCGGCGCTACTCGCGATTGGCGAATGGGATGCGATCGCCCTTGCCACCTTGTCGGCCACGGTCGGCGTGATGGCGCTGGCGGCGGCCCTCTACGGGTATCTGCTGGCACCCCTGGCGATGTGGCAACGCGTGGCGTTGGGGGTCTCCGCCATCCTGCTGATCAAGCCGGGCCTGGTCACCGACGCCCTGGGCCTGGGCATCCTGGCCGTTATTGCCGGCCTGCAGTGGATGGCGACTCGGCGCCGAGGTTGAGCGCCGCCGGTGCGGCGCCGCCACGCAGCCGGCTGCGGCGAAGCTGCCCCGCCTGCTCGAGGATCGGGTAGGCGGTGGAACAGAAGAACGAGTTCACGCGCCGCATGTCGCTGATGATGTCCAGGTGCAGCGAGCTGGTCTCGATGGATTGCAGCGTTTGTCCGGCAAGCCGGTCCAGGTGCTGGGCGGCGTAGGTGCGCTCGAGGTCGCGAAACCTTTCCTTTTCCGCAAGCAGCATCTGCGCCGCCTTCACGTCGCCGGTTAGGAAGACGGAGAGGCCCAGCCGCAAGTTCGACACCAGCAGCGCGTGCATTTCCTCGAGCTCACGCATCCCGGCTTCCGAAAACGACAGGCGTTGAGCGATCTTCTTGTCGCGCACTTCCGTGAGCATGCGCTCGAGCAGGTCGCCTACGTGCTCGAGGTTGATGGTGAGGGAAATGATCTCGGCCCAGCGGCGGCCGTCCTTCTCGTCCAGCGCTTCACGGCTGACTTGCGTGAGGTAGAGCTTCACCGCCGTGTAGAGGCGGTCGACATCGTCGTCCAGGCGGATCAGCGCGTCGGCGCGAGTGCGGTCGTTTGAGCGGATGACCTCGAGCAGCCCGTTGAGCATTTGCTCGATGGTGTCGCCGATGCGAAGCGTCTCGCGCGCTGCGTTGGCCAGCGCGAGTGCTGGCGTTCCGAGGGCACCCGGGTCGAGGTGGCGAGGCTCGGCAACCGTGGGGCCGGCGCTGGTGGCATCCGGCAGCCAGCGCTCGATGAGGCGCGCGATTGGCCCGGTGAAGAAGATGAAGACGATGGCGAGTGACAGGTTGAACAGCATGTGGAAGTGCAACGCCTGCCGCCCTGGGTCAGAGTCGAAATGGGCGATGCCCTGCAGCACCCAGGGCAGCGCGAGCGAGAAGACGAGGCAACCCACCACCTTGAACAGCAGGTTGCCGGCGGCAACGCGCCGCCCGCCGCCGGCCATGCCGGCGGTGGCGAGGAAAGCGAGCAGGCCGCTGCCGAGGTTGGCGCCCAGCACCAGGCACAGAGCGACCGGCGCGGTGATGACGCTGGACGCGGCGAGCGTGGCGGTGAGCAACACCACGGCGAGGCTCGACCAGGAAAGCACGGCGAAGATGGCCCCGATCAGCATGTCGAGGATCGGGTCGCCCGACAGCGAGGCAAAGAGCACCTTGGTGCCTGCGGCGCTCACGATCGGCTTCGCGGCTGCCTGGATGAGTTGCAACGCCAGGATGATGAGGCCCAGGCCGATCGCCACCCGGCCCAGCTGTCCGGCGCGGGTGTTCTTGCGCGACAGGAAGAAGACGACCCCGAACAGGATGGCGAGCGGGGAGAGCCACGAGAGGTCCAGCGAGAACACTTGCGCCATGAGCGCAGTGCCGACGTCTGCGCCAAGCATGATGACCAGTGCCGGCGCCAGGCCAATGAGGTTTTGCGACACGAACCCCGCCGCGATCATGGCGGTGGCGCTGGACGACTGCATGAGCCCCGTGACGCCGAGGCCCGCAAGGAACGCCGTGCCGCGATTCGACACGCTGGTCGACAGCACCCGCCTCAGGCTCGCGCCGAAGACACGGAGGATTCCGGATCGGACGATGTGCGTGCCCCAAACAAGCAGGGCGACGCTGGCGAGAAGGTTGAGGAGTGTCTGCACTTGCCGGCCTAGATGTGATCGATTATGACAGTTTTGTGACGGCGGGCGAGCCCGTGGTGCGTGGGGCGGGCCGATTACGCTGCGCGAGCTTCAGGAACGCTTCGACCAGCGGGCGCGAGCGACGCGAGGCAAGGCACGACACGTGCGACTCGACGAAAAGGCTCGCGCCGGAGAGCGCGAGGACATGGAAGTTCGTGGTGAGCACCGTGCCGCTATCGCTTGCGGGCGGCAACGAGCGCGACCCCGAGGGGCGGCATTACCGCGACGCATGGTCCCCGGTCGACGCGAACAATCCCTATGGGTATGGGCGCGAGCTGCGCGAGATCACCTCGGCGTTGAACGAGCGCCGAATCGCCAGCGTCGTGTTCCTGACCGCCGACCAGCACTTCTCGAACCTGTTCGCCTACGATCACCCTCGCCGCCGGGGGGTGTCACGATCCCGTCATGCGGGGAGAGTATAGTTTTGGCACCAAAAAGCGTCCGAGCCGGCGAGGCAGTCCGGCGGCAACCTGATGTCTCGGAACAAGAACGAGGAGCGGCAGTAGGCATGAGCCGGGGAGCATCTCTGAGCATCGACGCGCTGTCGAAGTCCTTCGGCGCGCCCACGAGGGCACTCGACGCCGTCACGCTCGAGGTGGCGCCGGGCGAAATGGTCGCCCTGATTGGCGCGTCCGGCTCGGGCAAGTCCACGCTCCTGCGCCACATCTCCGGGTTCGTCGCGGGCGAGGTCGGCTCGGGGCCCGTCCGGGTTGGCAAGAGCCTGATGCAGGACAACGGCCGCATCGTGCCGGACATCCGGCGCCGACGCGCCGAGGTCGGGTTCATCTTCCAGCAGTTCAACCTGGTCGGGCGCCTGAGCGTCATGACCAACGTGCTCATGGGGCTGCTCCCCCGCGTGCCGATCTGGCGAAGCCTCATTGGCCGCTTCACGCCGGCGGAAAGAGCCGAGGCGTGGAAAGCCCTGAAAAGCGTCGGCATCGAGCGCCTCGCCTGGCAGCGGGCCAGCACGCTTTCGGGCGGCCAGCAGCAGCGCGTGGCCATCGCCAGGGCGCTGGTGCAGGGAGCGCGCATCATCCTCGCCGATGAGCCCATTGCCTCACTCGACCCGGAGAGCGCGAGGAACGTGATGGAGATCCTCGCTCGCATCAATCGCGACCAGGGCATCACCGTCGTGGTGTCGTTGCACCAGGTTCAGTTTGCGCGCCGCTATTGCCCCCGCACCGTGGCCTTGCGCCGGGGCGAGGTGGTCTACGACGGGCCCTCCGCGGACCTGGACGCCGCGCTCCTGCGCCGGCTCTACGGCGCGGGAGTGGAGGAAATGCTGGATGGCACCGAGACCATCGATGCCGTCATGAACGACCCCGTAGTGGCGCAAAGCCTCGCTGACTGAGGCCTATCCCCGGAGCCGGACCGTATCCCCAACGCAGCTCATCACAGGAGGAGAAACCATGAGACTCATGCATCGCTTGCTCACCGGCCTTGCGGCCGTTGCTTTCGCCGGCAGTGTTGCGGCGCAGGAAATCAACTTTGGCGTCATCTCCACCGACAAGGCGGCGGCCATCCGGTCGGCCTGGGAGCCGTTCTTCGACGACATGCGCAAGGCAACGGGCCTCAAGGTCAATGCGTTCTTCGCCACTGACTACACTGGCATCATCGAGGCGCAGCGCTTCAACAAGGTGCAGGTAGCCTGGTATGGCAACAAGAGCGCCATCGAGGCGGTCGACCGCGCCAACGGCGAGGTGTTCGCGCAGTTCATCGACCTGCATGGCACCCCGGGCTACTACAGCTACATCATCACGCACCGGGACAGCCCCATCAACTCGCTGGACGACATGTTCAAGCGCGGCAAGGAGCTCACGTTCGGCGCCGGCGACCCGCAGTCGACCTCGGGCACGCTGGTTCCGGGCTTCTACGTATTCACCAAGCGTGGCGTGGACCCCAAGAACGTGTTCAAGGTCGTCCGCCCGGCCTCGCACGGCGTGAACCTGCTGGCGGTGCTCAACAAGCAGGTGGATGTGGCAACGAACAACAGCGAGGAGCTGGACAAGCTGGAGCTCAAGGACCCGGCCAAGCGCAAGGAGGTGAAGATCCTCTGGACCTCTCCCCTGATCCCGCGCGACCCGCTCGTCTGGCGCAAAGACCTGCCAGCCGACGTGAAAGCGAAGATCAAGAACTTCGTTACCACCTACGGGAAGGATGAGCGCGAGAAGACGGTGCTCAAGGGCATGCAGCAGATCGCCGGCTTCCGTGCCTCTACGGACGCGCAGTTGGTTCCTATCCGCGAACTCGAGCTGGCCAAGGACCGCGCCAAGATCGAAACGGACACGACCCTTTCTGCAGCTGACAAGGCCTCGAAGCTCAAGGCGATCGACGCCAAGCTCGCCGACCTCGCGAAACAGGCAAAGTGACCGCATCCCACGCCATCCCGCCGGAGGCTCTCGCGCCTCCCGGCGCCGGCAAGCGAACACTAGTCCAGGCCATCGGCTGGGCGGTGTTCGCGCTCATCCTGCTGTGGGCGTGGAAGGGGGCGGAGATCCGGCCCCTCGACCTGGCGCGAGACTCGGCGAACATGGCGAAGTTCGCGACCGAGTTCTTCCCGCCGGATTTCCGGGACTGGAGGACTTATCTGCAAGAGATGATCGTCACGGTTCACATCGCCATCTGGGGAACCGTGCTCGCCATCGTCTGCGCGGTGCCGTTCGGGTTGCTCTCGTCGTCCAACATCGTCCCGGTCTGGGTCTACCAGCCGGTCCGCCGCATGATGGATGCCTGCCGCGCCATCAACGAGATGGTGTTCGCCATGCTCTTCATTGTGGCGGTGGGCCTTGGGCCTTTTGCCGGCGTCCTGGCGCTGTGGATCCACACCACGGGCACCCTCGCAAAGCTCTTTTCCGAGGCGGTTGAGGCCATCGACCCCCGCCCAGTCGAGGGCGTTCGCGCCACCGGCGCCTCGGCGCTCGAGGAAATTCTCTACGGCGTCATTCCGCAGGTGTTGCCGCTCTGGATTTCCTACTCGCTCTATCGTTTCGAGTCGAACGTGCGCTCCGCTTCGGTGGTGGGCATGGTGGGCGCTGGGGGTATCGGCGTGATCCTCTACGAAGTCATCCGCGGCTTCGAGTACGCGCAGACGTGCGCGGTGATGCTCATCATCATCGTGTTCGTGAGCACGATCGACGTCGTTTCGTCGCGCATTCGCAAGCTGTTCATCTGACCCGCCGGGCCCCGCGCTCGCGCCAAAGGAGTTGCTCATGATCATCGGCTCAGACCCCATCCTTCTCACGCCGGGCCCGCTTACCACTACGCTGGAGACGAAGCAGGCGATGCTCCGCGACTGGGGCTCGTGGGATGCGTCGTTCAATGCCATCACGGGCACGATCTGTCGCGACTTGGTGGAGATCGTTCGCGGCGCGGCCACCCATGTGTGCGTGCCCCTGCAGGGCAGTGGCACCTTCTCGGTGGAGGCAGCGCTCGGGAACCTCGTGCCGCGCAACGGCAAGGTGCTGGTGCCGCAGAACGGCGCGTACTGCCAGCGTATCGTGAAGATCCTGAAGATCCTCGGCCGCTCCCATGTCGCAATCGATATGCCCGAGCATCAGCATCCCACAGGCGAGATGATCGACGCAGCCCTGAGGGCCGACCCGGCCATCACGCATGTGGCGCAGGTGCACTGCGAGACGGGGGCCGGCATGCTAAATCCGCTGCCGGCGATCGCCGATGCCTGCGCGCGCCATGGCAAGGGCCTCATCGTCGACGCGATGAGCTCCTTCGGCGCCATCGACATTGATGTCTCGAAGTACCCGATCGATGCGGTCATCGCCGCCTCCGGCAAGTGCATCGAGGGCGTGCCCGGGATGGGCTTCGTCATCGCGCGCCGCGCGGCGCTCGAGGCGAGCCAAGGCAACTCCCACTCGCTCGCCATGGACCTCCACGACCAGTGGACCTACATGCAGCGCACCACGCAGTGGCGCTTCACGCCGCCAACACACGTGGTGGTCGCGTTCCGCAAGGCGCTGGACCAGTTTCTCGCGGAGGGTGGCACGGCGGCGCGCGGTGCGCGGTACGCCGCCAACTGCCGGGCGCTTCGCTCGGGCATGGAGGCCATCGGGCTTCGGCCATACCTTCCCGATTCGGTCCAAGCGCCCATCATCGTCACCTTCCACGGCCCCGCGGACGCCCGCTACGCGTTCAAGGACTTCTACGCACGCGTGCGGGATCGCGGCTACATCCTCTACCCGGGCAAGCTCACCCAGATCGAGACCTTCCGCGTGGGCTGTATCGGCGCCATCGACGCGAACGAGCTGCGCAACGCCGTGTCAGCCATCGATGCCGTCCTGAAAGACATGGGCGTTCGCGACCGCCAGCCGCTTGCTGCGGCAGCGTGACTGCCATGCGTATCGGCGTCCCGAAGGAAGTAAAGAACCACGAGTACCGCGTAGGCCTGGTGCCGCCATCTGTGCGAGAGCTGGCTGCGCAGGGGCATGAGGTGCTTGTGGAGGCGGGCGCGGGCACTGGCATCGGCGCTGCGGACGCCGCCTATGAGAAGGCCGGCGCGCGAATCCTTCCGGATGCCGCGGCCGTTTTCGCTTCGGCGGACCTCATCGTCAAGGTGAAGGAGCCGCAGCCGGTGGAGATTGGTCGGCTCCGGCCCGGCCAGATCCTCTTTACCTATCTTCACCTGGCGCCGGACCCCGAGCAGTGCAAGGGCCTCCTGGCAAGCGGCGCCGTGTGTATTGCCTACGAAACCGTCACTCGCGCGGGCGGCGGCTTGCCACTTTTGGCCCCCATGTCCGAAGTGGCAGGGCGCATGGCGATCCAGGCCGGCGCGCATTGCCTCGAGCGCGCGCATGGCGGCATGGGCACGCTGCTGGGCGGTGTGCCTGGCGTTCCCCCGGGCAAGGTGGTGATTCTGGGCGCCGGCGTGGTGGGCACGAACGCCACGCAGATGGCCGTGGGCGCGGGCGCTCTCGTCGTCGTGCTCGACCGCAGCGTCGAGGCCTTGCGCATCATCGACGCGCACTTCGGCGCCCGAGTGGTCACGGCCTTTTCCACGCGTGACGCGATCGAGCAGCACGTGCGCTCCGCGGACCTCGTGATCGGTGGCGTGCTGATCCCCGGTGCCGCGGCGCCAAAGCTCGTTTCGCGCGAGCTGGTGGGCGAGATGAAGCCGGGCTCCGTGGTTGTCGACGTGGCCATCGACCAGGGCGGCTGCTTCGAGACCGCCCGTGCCACGACGCACGCCGACCCCACCTACAAGGTTGGCGATATCGTTCACTACTGCGTAGCCAACATGCCCGGTGCCGTGCCCCGCACCTCGGCCTATGCGCTGAACAACGCGACGCTGCCTTTCGTGAGCGCGATTGCGAGCCGCGGGTGGAAGGCGGCACTCGCAGCGGATGCCCATCTGCGAGCCGGGCTCAACGTTTGCGAGGGCAAGGTGGCGCATCCCGAGGTGGCACACGCGCTTGGGCATGCGCACCATGATGCGGCGCGGCTCGTCGGCCTCTGAGGCGTTGGTGTCGCACGCTTCACTGGAGGCGGCCTCTTCGTGGATTCAGAAATGGGCGCCGCTCATCCGGCCGGGCGGCGAGGTCCTGGACGTGGCATGCGGCGGCGGCCGGCACAGCCGTCTGCTGGCCGCGCTGGGCCACGAGGTCGTCGCAGTGGATCGCGACATCGGCGCGTTTGCAGCGCCGCCCGCGGGCGTGACGCTCGTCAGCGCCGACCTCGAGTCGGCAGCTTGGCCGTTCCCTGGCCGGCGCTTCGATGCCGTGGTGGTGACGAATTACCTGCATCGCCCTTTGCTCCCGACACTCGTGGCGAGCCTCGAGCCGGGGGGCGTGCTGCTGTACGAGACCTTTGCCCTGGGCAACGAGTGTTTCGGGCGCCCGTCGAACCCGGACTTCCTGCTGCGCCCGGGCGAATTGCTGGAAGCCGTTCGAGGCCATCTGCGCGTGGTGGCCTACGAGGACCGGGTAGTCGACACCCCTCGGCCCGCCGCCATCCAGCGCCTTTGCGCGAGGCGGGAAGCCCCGTAAGCCCGGGGGTTTCAGGGGGCGAATGGAGTAAGATTCGGCTCTTCCGCGCGCACCATTTCCCCACCTCCCATGCTCACCGGCAGCCTCGTTGCGATCGTCACGCCGATGCAGGCCGACGGCGCCCTCGACCTTCCCTGTTTCAAGGCGCTCCTGGATTGGCACATTGCCGAAGGCACGGATGGCATCGTGGTCGTGGGCACCACCGGTGAGTCGCCCACCGTCGACGTCGACGAGCATTGCCTGCTGATCCGAACTGCGGTGGAGCATTGCCGCGGCCGGGTACCGGTGATCGCGGGCACGGGAGGAAACTCCACCTCGGAGGCGATCGAGCTCTCGCGCTTTGCAAAGGAAGTGGGAGCGGATTATTCGCTATCGGTCGTGCCGTACTACAACAAGCCTTCGCAGGAGGGCCTGTACCGGCACTTCAAGGCCATTGCCGAGGCGGTGGACATTCCCACCATCCTCTACAACGTCCCGGGCCGCACCGTGGCCGACATGGCGAACGACACGGTGCTGCGCCTTGCGCAGGTGCCGGGCATCGTCGGCATCAAGGATGCAACCGGCAACTTGGAGCGCGGCACGGACCTGCTGCGCCGCAAGCCGAAGGATTTTCTCGTGTACTCGGGCGATGACGGCACGGCGCTCGCCTACATGCTGCTCGGCGCGCACGGAGATATTTCAGTCACCGCCAATGTGGCCCCACGCGCCATGCACGAGATGTGCGCGGCGGCAGTGTTGGGTGATCGCGGGAAAGCCATCGCGCTGAACAACCGGCTCCTGCCGCTGCACCAGAAGCTGTTCGTCGAGGCGAACCCCATCCCGGTCAAGTGGGCGCTCCATCGCATGGGGCGCATTCCCGAAGGCATCCGCCTGCCGCTCACGCCGCTTGCAACGGCGTTCCATGAAACGATCACCGAGGCCCTGCGTGAAGCGGGTTGCCTTTCCTGAGCCATGAACCGACCTGAAGCGATGCCCGCCCCCTTGCGATTCACTCTCGCGCTGTCCCTGCTGCTTGCCGCCTCGGGCTGCAGCACCTACCAGGCGATCTTCGGCTCGTCCGACCCCAAGCCGGTCCGTCGCGAACAGCCGCTGGAGGTTCCGCCGGACCTCACCTCGCCGGCCTTCGACGAGCGCTATGCGATGCCGGACCCGCGGGCCTCCACGAGCCTGTCGCAATTCAACCGGGACAGGGCCGTTGCGCCCCAAGCCTCGGCCGTGTCGGCGGGTGCGAGCGTATTGCCCGTGCCGATGAACGCACGCCTCGAGCGAGCTGGCGACCAGCGCTGGGTCGTAGCGCGCGCCGAACCGGGCCAGGTCTGGGTCGTGGTGCGGGAATTCTGGTTGGAGAACGGCTTCGCTATCGCTCGCGAGGTGCCCCAGGCGGGCATCCTGGAAACCGACTGGCGTGAGACGCGCCCGAACGTCGAGCGAGGCGGCGTGCGCGGCCTCATCGGGCGCGCCCTTCCGGGCAATTTCTCCTCGAGCGAGCGGGACCGTTACCGCGTTCGCCTCGAGCGCGGGGCCGAGCCAGGCACCACCGAGGTCTTCGTGACGCATCGCGGGCTTGAGGAAGTATTTGTCTCGACGACACAGGACCAGACCCGTTGGGTGCCGCGCGGCTCAGGTAGCGACCGAGACCTCGAGGCCGAGATGCTCGGCCGCATCCTGGCCAAGCTCGCAGAGCCGACGAAGCCGGCGCCGGCCATGGCTGCAGTCCCCGGCACGAAGGCGCCTGCGTCGTCGGCGCCGGCCGCAGCCCCCAACGCGTCTCTCGACGCGGATGGAGGGTCGCTGCTGGTGAAGGAGGGCTTCGATCGCGGCTGGCGTCGGGTGGGCCTCGCGCTCGACCGCGCCGGTTTCACGGTTGAAGACCGCGACCGCACTGCGGCGACCTACTTTGTCCGCTACATCGACCCGGACGCGCCCACCGTCGCGGGCGGTCCCGGGATGCTCGACAAGCTCGCGTTCTGGCGGCCCACCCCGAAGGCGTCGCAGCCCCAGTTCCGCATTCGCGTGGAGGAGTCCCCGCCGGGCACGACGCGGGTGAGCGTGCAGAACGCGAAGGGTGAGCCGGACAATTCCTCCACCGCTAAACGCATCCTGAGCCTGCTGCTCGAACAGCTGCGCTGACCCGCGGAGCGCCCCATGGGCCTTCGCTTCGCAAGCCTGGGCAGCGGCAGTTCCGGCAACGGGCTCGTTGTCGAGTCCGGCCGCACCCGCGTGTTGCTCGACTGCGGCTTCACGCTGGGGGAGTCGGAGCGGCGCCTCGCGCGGCTGGGCCTCAAGGCCTCGGAGCTCGACGCGATCCTCGTGACGCACGAGCACTCGGATCATATCGGTGGAGTGGCCCGGCTGGCGTCGCGCCACGGCCTGACGGTGCACCTCACCCGTGGGACCGCGCTCTCGCTCCCGGAAGCCTTTCCGCCGCAGCAGGTCAGCCTGCTCGACCCGCACGCGCCGTTCTCGATCGGCGAGCTGTTCATTGACCCCATCGCGGTCCCCCATGATGCCCGCGAGCCCGTGCAGTTCGCGTTCTCGGATGGGCGCGCTCGGCTCGGGGTCGCCACGGACCTGGGCTGCAGCACGCCGCACGTGGAAGCGAAGCTATCGGGGTGCGATGCGCTCGTCCTCGAGTGCAACCACGACGGCGACATGCTCGAGTCGGGCGGTTACCCGCGCGCGCTCAAGCAGCGCATCTCGGGCCGCCTCGGGCACCTCGAGAACGCAGCGGCCGCTGAGCTGCTGTCTCGCGTCGACCGCTCGAAGCTTCGCCACGTGATTGCGGCACACCTCTCCCGGGAGAACAATCGCCCCGAGCTGGCGGCGGCGGCCTTGGCGGGTGTGCTGGGGTGTTCGCCGGATTGGGTGTCGATCGCCTCGCACGACGAAGGGTTCGGCTGGCGGGAGATCTGACGCCCGGGTAGCGCCCGAAAAAGAAAAAGCCGGCCCGAAGGCCGGCTTTTCCGTGGTGCAGCGGGACCGAATTACTTCTTCGGGGCAGCAGGAGCGGCCGGAGCAGCCGGGGCAGCGGGAGCGGCCGGAGCAGCGGCGGGGGCCTCGGCGGGCTTGGGCGCGTCGGCGGCGGGGGCCGGGGCGGGTGCCGGAGCCGGGGCCGGAGCGGGCTTCGGGGCTTCGGTCTTGCCGCAGGCGGCGAGGCCGAGGGAGAGGAGGGCGGCAGCGATGTAAGCGGATTTCATGGGCACTGTTCCTTCAAAAGAGCTGGTTTGTTGATGGGATGAAACGATCAGGTGAGCCTTGGTTGCGGGTGCCGGGCTCATGGTGCAGCGCGGCAATTTTACCCTCAAGCCAATCGGGGATGTTAGCAGTGTCCCCAGCGAAAGCCTAGCCCCCCCATGGAGGTGCCTCCCTAGGCCAGTGGGGGAGCCGAGCTGATGGCTTGCTCGGAGAGCGCCCAAATCGAGTGGAAGCGGTCAACCAGCGGTCTGGCGTCGGCAGGCGAATGCAGCGAAACGCTGGCCCGCGGATGCTCGACCTGGAACTGGCGCCAGACACTGTGGTCGTCGGCAAGGACGAAGGCGTCGAAGGCATTGAGGGCTTCGCCGGTCGCGCGGTGGATGCCAATGGCTGCGGGCAACTCGCGCAACAGCGCGAGCAGCCTCGCGCCATGGCGCTCCACGTACGTGAGATCGTGGAGCACGATGCGCAGGCGGTGTTCCCTTCCCGCCAGCAGCAGGGCGCGCAGGCGCGCAATGCGGTGCGGGTCGCCGAAGCCCAGGCGCTCCAGCGAAGGGTCAAAAATGCAAAGCGTCGACCGGGCGCTGGCGATCACTTCATCGATGGCAAGGCGGGAATCGGCGAACGAGGCAAGGATCCGGTGGGACTGTCGAGGCTCTGGGCGTCTGTCAATCGGCATGCGCTGCCTCCCGGCCGACGTGCAGCGCGCCAGTGGAATAGGCGTCGTGTAGCCAGTGCAGCAAGGCATCGCCCAACGATATGCCCGGCGCAAGCTCTCGCGCATCGGCCAACTGGCGCAGCGCGCCGAGCGCGCCGGCCGGCGCGCTGGTGGAGTCCCCGTTCAGGAACACTCGCCTCCCCGAGAGCAGGAGGCGTGAGCGGGAGTCGAGCCTCAGGCCGCTTCGCCGAGCCGCGGCGGCAAAGGCGCGCGCCGACAGGGGCCGCGGAGGGGCCGTGAACACGGCGTGCTGCTTGGGCTCCGACAACAGCCGCCCGACGAAGTCGCGGACATCCTGCTGGCTCCAGCGGATGCCGCCTGCGACACGGGAGGCGTGGGCGATCAGCGCGGGCGGGATGTCGCCGGGGTGTTTCGTGGGCCGCAGGCCCGGGTCACGGTAGTGGCCCCCGGGTGACATTTTTTCGGCCAGATGGTCCAGAAATGCAGTGGCGAACTCGGCGTCCGAGGGCGATCGGAAGCCGACGGACCACGTGAGGCAGGGTTCGAGCGCGATACCGTGATGGGCTACGCCCGGGGGCAGGTAAAGCATGTCGCCGGGGTTCATGTCCCAGGCTTGCTCGGGCTCGAATCGGGCGAGGACCTTGAGGTCGAGGCCTGGCACGAACGCCAGGTCCCTCTGGCGCGAGATCTCCCACCGGCGGCGCCCGGCGCCCTGGATCAGGAACACGTCGTAAGAGTCCACATGCGGGCCGACCCCGCCGCCCGTCTCGGCGTAGCTCACCATCAGGTCGTCCACGCGCGCATGGGGGAGAAAGCGAAATTGCGACAGCAGCTCCCGGGCGCGACGGCTGAAGTAGTTGGTGTCCTGGACGAGGACTGTCCAGTTCCGCCTCGGGCGCCGCTGCAGCATCGTCGCCGTGAAGGGCCCGTGCTCCACGCGCCAGTCGCGCGCTTCGCGCCACACCATCCGCGAGGCCGCATCCGGGTGCTGCGCGAGCCGCAGTACTTCACGGGCGGACAGCGGGTCGGTGAATCCCGGGAAAGCGCCGCGCACGAGCAGGGGGCGCTTCTGCCAGTACTGGCGCAGGAATCGCGAGGCCGTCATGGGGCCGGGGAAGCCTGGGCTCTGGCGAAGCGTCTTCATGACCAGATGGTAACGCCCGCGTTGCGATTCACTGCGCCTCGGGTGCCGACACGGGCTCGACGATGAAGAGCTCGGGCTGATTCGGGTCGACGAGGATTCGCACCCAGCCCACCGCAGGGCTGCCGGGAACCTCGATTCGCCGCAGGTTGTCGACGCGCTTGCCGCTTGCGTCCATGAATGGCCGATCCATTCGGTAAAGATGCGTGTCGCCGTGAATGTAGAGCATCGGGCGGCCCAGCCGGCGGCCCGCCTCCGCGATCTGGCGGCGCAGGCCGTCGTAGGCGCCCTGCGGGCTGGGAAGCCACAGGTTGGCCTGGGCAATGATGACGAGACCACGCTGGCCCGGCGACTCCGCGAGGCGCACGGCGCGATCCAGCCAGCGATGGTTCGCGAGCGATCGGCACCGCTGCTCGGCGTCGCTCGCGCCATCGAAGCCGCGATTGTCGTTGCTGCCCACGACATGAAGCGTGGCGAAGACCACGGCGTTCTTGCTCCACAGCTGGTTCTCGGGTAGGCCTGGGCACGCGCAGCCGGTGCCTGCCCGCTCGACGCAGCCCTCTTGCGCGGAAACCGGCAGCCGTCGCTCGCCGAGCGACCACGCTTCGGAAAAGAAAACCTCGCGCACGCGAGCAAGCCGTTCGAGCGGGTCGGCCGACCCGTTGCTTTCCCGCCGACAGTCGACCCAGTCGTTGTCCCCAGGCGTGAGGATCAGCGGATGGGGCGAGCGGTTCAGGCGCTCGCGTCGGTCCTGGTAGAGCGCGTCGGTGCAGGGAGCGTTGCTGCCCGCCTTGAAGTCGCCTGCATGCGTGATGAACGCGATCGGCTCCGAGCCGACTCGGCCGAACAGCGCGTCCAGGGCGAGTTCCTCTCTGGCGTTGTACGGAACGTCCCCAAGCGCCCCGAACGTGAATGCCTCGGGGTGAGGGGGCTTCATGGCACAGCCTGCAAGCAGTGCCACGCTCAGCGTGACGGTGACGATGGAGCGGGCCAGGTCGCTACTCCAGAAGGCGGCGAAGGCGGTAGAGCGCTTCCAGTGCCTCGCGAGGAGTCAACCCGTCCGGCTCGACAGCGGCCAACGCAGCGAGTGCCGGGTGCGCCGCCGGCTCGGGCGCGTCGCCGACCGGCGCCGTGGAAAACAGGTCTGGCTGCGGGCTGGCGCTGCGAAGGTGAGACTCCAGCTCTGCCAGCTGGCGGCGAGCCGAACGCACCACGTCCTTCGGGATGCCTGCGAGGTGAGCCACGTGAATGCCGTAAGACTTGTCCGCTGGCCCCGGCTCGAGCCGGTGCA
>JAFMJY010000113.1 GCA_017853245.1 Burkholderiales bacterium
GACGTACGGCAACCGCCAGCACAAGTCCTACGACGCCACGCTGCGAGAGTTGCTCACCGCCATTGACGAGACGCTCCTCCGAAAACGGGGCAACCTCATCGTCCCCGCGTTCGCCCTGGGCCGGACACAGGAGTTTCTCTATTTGCTGCACGCGCTCGGCGAGCAGGGAGAATTGCCAAGGCTCAACGTCTTTGTCGACTCGCCGCTTGCCCGGCGTGCGACCGAGGTGACGCTCGCCCACCGAGAGGCGCTCGACCCGATGGCCCAGCGCTTCGCCGATGCGCTGCGAAGCGGGCGTCTTTCCTATCGCCTGCGCTTTACCCAGACGCCCGCCGAATCGATCGCGGTGAACAGGATCCGCTCGGGGGCCATCATCGTCGCTGCCAGCGGCATGTGCGAGGCGGGTCGTATCCGGCATCACCTGCGTCACGCGCTTCCCCGCCAGGAGTGCGGCGTCCTGTTCACCGGCTTCCAGGCCGAGGGCACTCTCGGGCGCCGCATCGTGGACGGCGTGAAGAGCGTGAGCCTCTTCGGGGAGCCCATTCCGGTTCGTGCCAGGGTCTTCACGTTGGGCGGGCTCTCGGCCCATGCCGACCAGGCGGCCCTGCTCGCCTGGCTCGATGCCATTCGCCGGCCGCCGCAACAAACCCTCGTGGTGCACGGCGAGGAGTCCACGGCACTCGCCTTCGCCGACGTGCTCACCGCACGACGGGGTTGGCGCGTTTCGGTGCCGAACCGCGGCGAAGCCCTGGTGTGCTGACGGGCACCGCTCACCAGACTGCCATGTCCGACGACCCCTCCAAGACGGCGAACCGTCTCCAGGACCGCTGGCGCGAGGCAATCCTCACGGCCCGGCTGGGGGTGTTCGACTGGGACCCGGGGTCAGGCTCGGTCGACTATTCGCCGGAGCTGGAGGAGGCTTTTGACCTCCCACCCGGGCAAGGTGACGGGATCGAGCCCCTCCGCCGCGCGACCCACCCCGAGGACCTCGGCCTGCTCGACACCACGCTCGCCGACGTCTCGGGCGGCCGCCGGGCGCATGCCCTTGTGGACTTGCGTCTGCGCGCCGCTGACGGCGAATGGCGCTGGGCCCGCGTGCGGGCCCGGACCTGCGCCCGTCTCGACGACGGAACGCCATCGCGCATCGTGGGCACCGTGGCCGACGTGCAGGAGTGGCGCCGAGGCCGGCTCACGGCGCGCGAGAACCAGTTGCGCCTGCACGGCATCGTCAATTCCGCCATGGACGCCATCATTTCGGTGAACGACCACCAGCGGATCACGCTCTTCAACCGCGCCGCTGAGCGAATGTTCGGGTACGCGGCGCGCGAGGTGCTCAACCAGCCACTGGACCTGCTGATCCCCGCTCGCTTCCAGGCAGCCCACCACGGCCATATCGAGGCGTTCGGGCGCACGGGCGTTCCCAGTCGGCCGATGATGGCGCAACGGATCGTATCCGCCCTGAGAAAGAGCGGTGAGGAGTTTCCGATCGACGCGTCCATTTCCCAGAGCGAAGTCGGCGGGCAGCGCCACTTCACCGTCATCCTTCGCGACGTGACGGCGCGCGAGCGCACGCGCCTGGAGCTCGAGCAGGCCCGCGAGGACCTCCGAGAGCTGGCCGTGGCTTCACGCACGGCTCGCGAGCAGGAGAACAGCCGAATCTCCCGCGAGCTGCATGACGAGCTCGGCCAGAATCTCACGTCGCTCAAGATGGACCTGGCCTGGCTCGATGCCCACTGCCCGCCAGGGCATCCGCGGTTCGTCGAGACGCTCGGCGCCATGCGGTCGGTGCTGGACAGCACGGTCGCCGCGACGCGACGCATTGCCGCCGACCTGCGCCCCCTGGTGCTGGACGACCTGGGTCTCCTCGCCGCGCTGGAGTGGCTCGCGACGGAAACTTCGCGCCGGCACGGGTTCAAGCTGCATCTGTCGGTGGATCCCCAATCCGAAAACCTGGCCGAGCCGCTCGCCTCGCAGGTCTACCGCATCGTTCAGGAAAGCCTCAATAACGCGGGCCGGCACGCGGCCGCGAGCGAGGTCTGGGTGGATTTGCGCATCATCGGCGAGGAGTTGCACCTTGGCGTGCAGGACGACGGTCGCGGGCTGCGCCCCGCCGACCTCAGCAAGAAGGGCTCCTTTGGCCTGGTGGGCATCCGGGAGAGGGTCTACACGCTCGCGGGATCCGTCGAGATACTTGGCGACAACGGCAAGGGGACAGCCGTGCGTGTTCGCCTGCCCCTTCCCCGGCCGGAGGCTCCCGCATGATCCGCGTCCTCGTTGCCGACGACCACGCCATCGTCCGGGAAGGCCTGAAGCGCATCCTGGGGGACGAATCCGACCTTGTTCTCGCCGGGGAAGCCACGAACGGCCACGAAGTGCTCGCTGCCGTCAGGGCCGGAGGCTTCGACATCCTGCTGCTCGACCTGTCGATGCCCGGAAAGTCTGGCATCGAGCTGGTGAAGCAGGTGAAGGACGAGCAGCCGCGCCTGAAAGTGCTGGTCCTCACCATGCACGAGGAAGACCAGTACGCTGTCCGGGCCATTCGCGCCGGCGCGTCGGGCTACCTCACCAAGGAGAGCGCGAGCGGGCAGCTCGTCTCAGCCATCCGTCGCATTGCCGAAGGGCGCATGCACATGAGTCACAACATTGCCGAGCAGCTGGCGCTCGACGCGCAGAGTCGCGGTGACGAAGCGCCGCACAAGCACCTCTCGGACCGCGAGTTCGAGGTGTTCAACCTGCTGGTCTCGGGGCGCAGCATCTCCGAGATCGCCGCCAGGCTGCACCTGAGCGTGAAAACCGTGAGCACCCACAAGGCCCGCATCCTGCAGAAAATGGACGCCAGCTCGGTGGCTGAGCTCGTTCGCTACGCCATCCACCACCGGCTGGCGGGAGACCTGCCCCCGCCTTCCTGACGGGCCGTTGTAGGACGATTCCTACCCTCGGATTCGGCCGGTTCCTACGAGGCGATTCGGACGCCGCCGATACCGGCGGCCGAGCTCCCTGCGGATACTGCTTGCATGGTTGCCATGCCCGCCGCCTCCGCTTCTGCTGCCGTCCTCGAGCTCTTCATCGCGGAGGACTCCGCGGCTGTTCGCAACCGTATCGTGCGCTCGCTCCAGGACCTCGCCGGTGTCCGCCTCGTGGGCATGGCCGCGTCCGTGTCTGATGCGATCCGCGGCCTGCGCGACTGTCGCCCCGACGCGCTGGTGCTCGACTTGCAGCTTGAGGACGGCAGCGGCCTCGAGGTGCTCCGGGCGGCGCGGGTCGCGCGGCCAGCCCTCCGCGTCATCGTGCTGACCAACTTTGCCTCCGAGCCCTATCGTCGCGCCGCGCTGGCCGAGGGAGCCGAGGCTTTTCTCGACAAGTCTGCCGAGTTCTCGCAAGTGCGCGACATCCTCGCCGCCTGGCAGGGGCAAGCCTGTCCTGCCAGCGTGAACTGAACAGGCCACACCGACCATCATGACTGACCAACCAGGAGTGCCCATGCCCTCAGCCGCCAAGGCCCCCACCGCCGAGTCGAACCGATCCAGCCTGTCCCAGGTGTGCCGCCTGCTGGGCTTCCCCGGCGACACTGCTGCCCCGCGCGGCGAACCGCATTTCCTGCACCGCCGGGTCAAGCCCGGCCACCGCCTGGTCTCCCAAGGCGAGCCGGTCGAGGCGCTGTATGTGGTGTCCGAGGGGCATTTCAAGACGTTTGTCGCCGACGAAACGGGCCACCAGCTGGTGCTGGGCTTCCCGACTCGGGGCGACCTCGTGGGGGCCGACGCCCTCTTCGAGCAGCGCCATGCGTCCTACAGCGTCGCACTCACCGAAGCGGATGTGGTCGTCATCCCGTTCAAGGCCCTTGCCGGCCTTGGGCATGGTACGGGCGAGTTCGAGCCGCTGCTCTATCGCGCCATCAGCCGGGAGATCGTCGCCGACCACAGCCTTCGCTCACTGACCAGCACGCTCGGCGCCGAAGCCCGTGTCGCGCGCTTCCTCGCCAACTTTGCCGAGCGCTGCGGCAGTCGGGATGCGCCCGCCACGCACGTGACACTTCCCATGACCCGGCAGGAAATCGGCAGCTACCTCGGCCTCACGCTGGAAACGGTCAGCCGGGCGTTCTCGGCGCTTGCGGAGGCCGGACTCGTCGACGTCGCCCAGAGGGAGCTCGATATCCTCGACCCGGAAGCGCTGCGCGTCCTGCAGAAGGTTCACGGTTCCGCCGACACGAACCGTGCGCCCGGCCGCCGCACCGCCCCGGCGCCGGTGGCGGCAACCCGCCCCATTCGGCGCAACGTCACCTGGGTCGACATGCTCGGCGCCGCGGCCTAGATTGCCCATCGTCTCCTCTCGCCGTGCCCGCGCACGGCCCTCCCGGGGCGGCTTCGGCCGCCCCTTTTTTTGCCCGTTTCGCCCGGGCAGGGATTGGCGGGGCCAATCACGAAAATCGGAACAATCAATTGGACGCCCCCCCGGGGGGTGCCTATAGTTCGCCGTCGCGACGGGTCTCCCGTTCGGCGATTTCGCGGTAACCCATCAACCAGGAGGAAGCATGAAGTCCCTCAAAGGCACCAAGACGCACCAGAACCTCAAGGACGCGTTCGCGGGCGAGTCCCAGGCGAACCGTCGCTACCTGTACTTCGCAAACAAGGCAGACGTGGAAGGCCAGAACGACGTCGCCGCCCTGTTCCGCTCCACCGCAGAAGGGGAAACCGGCCACGCCCACGGCCACCTGGACTACCTGGCCCAGGTCGGCGACCCGGCCACCGGCATGCCGATCGGCTCCTCCAGCGACAACCTGAAGGCTTCCGTCGCCGGCGAGACGCACGAGTACACCGACATGTACCCGGGCATGGCCAAGACCGCGCGTGACGAAGGCTTCGAGGAAATCGCGGACTGGTTCGAGACGCTGGCCAAGGCCGAGCGCTCGCACGCCAACCGCTTCCAGAAAGCCCTGGACGCGCTGGTCGTCTAAGCAGTCGCTTTTGCGCCACCGAAAAGGGGCGGGTGACCGCCCCTTTTCACACCGAATCCAAGGAACGACCATGAGCGTACGTGAAGGCAGCCTCGAAGCACCGACCCGCCACCCCATCGACTGGAAGAGCCCCGAGTTCTACGACGAGGGCAAGCTCTTCGCCGAGATGGAGCGCGTGTTCGACATCTGCCACGGCTGCCGCCGCTGCGTGAGCCTGTGCGGGTCGTTCCCAAAATTGTTTGACCTGGTCGACAAGGGCCCGACGGGCGAAGTCGACGGCGTGCCGAAGGAGAAGTACTGGGAAGTGGTCGACCAGTGCTACCTCTGCGACGTCTGCTACATGACCAAGTGCCCGTACGTGCCGCCGCACCCGTGGAACCTGGATTTCCCGCACCTGATGCTGCGCGCCAAGGCAGTGAAGTTCCAGGCCGGCAAGGTAGCGCTGAAGGACAAGATCCTCGCCAACACCGACGCGGTGGGCAAGCTTGCCTCCATCCCCGTGGTGACGCAGTTCACCAACGCGCTCAACAAGTCGTCCATGGCGCGCGGCGTGATGGAAGGCACGCTCGGCGTCGATCGCAACGCTTGGGTGCCTGAGTATGCCGGCGCCACGTTCCGCAGCAATGCCGCTGCGTCCAGGGCGCGCCCAGTGAAGGATGGCGCGAAGACGCCAGGCAAGGTGGCCATCTATTCCACCTGCTACGTGAACTACAACGAGCCAGGCATCGGGCACGACCTGCTGAAGCTGCTCGACCACAACGACATTCCCTACGTGCTGGTCGACAAGGAAGCCTGCTGCGGCATGCCGAAGCTCGAGCTGGGCGACCTGGAAGGAGTGGCCGCCAACAAGGAAAAGAACATTCCGCCGCTTGCGAAGCTCGCTCGTGAGGGCTACGCCATCGTCACTCCCATTCCGTCGTGCACGCTCATGTTCAAGCAGGAGCTGCCGCTCATGTTCCCGAACGACGCCGACGTCCAGGCGGTGAAGAAGGCCATGTTCGACCCGTTCGAGTACTTCGTGCTTCGCCAGAAGGATGGCCTGCTCAAGACTGACTTCAAGAAGCCGCTTGGCAAGGTGTCGTATCACGTCCCGTGCCACTCCCGCGTGCAGAACGTGGGCCAGAAGACGCGCGAAGCGCTCGAGATGGTGCCGGGCACCAGCGTCTCCACGGTGGAGCGCTGTTCGGGCCACTCGGGCACCTGGGGCTGCAAGACGGAGTTCCATGCCACGGCGATGAAGATCGGCCGCCCGGTGTTCCGCCAGATGGCCGAGGCGAGCCCGGATTTCGTGAGCTCCGACTGCCAGCTCGCCGGCCATCACATTGTGCAGGGCATGGGCGAATCCATCGGGCAAGCCCAGCTCAAGCACCCCCTTTCCCTGCTCCGCATGGCCTACGGCCTGCCGGAGTGAACTCCCCCACCTCCATCAAGACCGACCTCACCATGCCAACCGCCACCATGCCGAAGATCACCCGTGAATCCCTCATGACCCTCGAGGCCTACGCCAAGGCGCGCACGGATTTCCGCGCCAAGGTGCTCGAACACAAGAAGCCGCGCTCTGTTGGGCTCGGTAACCACATCACGCTCCTCTTCGAAGACGAGCTCACGATCCGCTACCAGATCCAGGAGATGCTGCGTATCGAGAAGACATTCGAGGAGTCGGGCATCCAGGACGAGCTCGAGTCTTACAACCCGCTCATCCCCGACGGCCGCAACTTCAAGGCGACCATGCTGATCGAGTACCCGGACGTGGAGGAGCGTCGCGTGGCGCTCGCGAAGCTCAAGGGCATCGAAGATCGCGTGTGGGTGCAGGTGGAAGGCTCGCCGCGCGTCTACGCGATTGCCGACGAAGACCTTGAGCGCGAGAACGAGGAGAAGACCTCCTCCGTGCACTTCGTGCGCTTCGAGCTCACCAAGGAAATGGCGGAAGCGCTCAAGTACGGCGTCGCGCTTTCCATCGGCGTCGACCACCCGAACTACAC
>JAFMJY010000114.1 GCA_017853245.1 Burkholderiales bacterium
GCCACCTGCCCGCCGTAGTGCTGGCCAGCCGACGGCTCATCGACCATGACGGCGATGATGAAGCGGGGGTTGGACACCGGCCCGAAGCCGACGAAGGAGGCGACGTACTTGTTCGACGAGTAGCGCCCGCCCTCGATCTTGTAGGCGGTGCCGGTCTTGCCGCCGATACGGTAGCCGGGCACGGCCGCGAGCTGGGCCGTGCCCCCCGGGCCGACGCTCGACTCCATCATCAGCATCAGGTCGCGTGCCGTCTCGGGAGAGATGAGCGGCTTGCCGATGGGGGTCACGTCACGGCGCACGAGCGAAATCGGCAGCAACTGGCCCGCGCCGGTGAACACGGTGTAGGCGCGAGCCAATTGCAGCAGTGACATCGACAGGCCGTAGCCGTAAGCCATGGTCGCCTGCTCCACCGGGCGCCACCGGGCCGCTGGGCGGAGCAGGCCCTTCGCCTCGCCCGGGAAGCCGGTGTCGGGCACGGAACCGATGCCAAGCTCGCGGTAGAAAGCGCCCACACGCTCTGCGGGCAACTGCAGCAGCAGCTTCGCCGAGCCGACGTTCGACGACTTCTGGATCACCTGCGAGACGGTCAGCGAGTCGTACGGCTTCACGTCCGTGATGGGCTTGCCGCCGATGACGAAGGGGCTCGATGTCGCCACGACGGTGTCGGGACGGGCGAGGCCGGCCTCCAGGGCCAGCGCGACAGTGAAGGGCTTCATGGTCGAGCCCGGCTCGAAGATGTCCGTCACCGAGCGATTGCGCGTCTGCCTGCCCGTGACATGCGCGCGGTTGTTCGGGTTGTAGTCGGGCTGGTTCACGAGCGCGAGAACTTCGCCCGTCGTCGCGTCGAGCATCACGACGCTGCCGCCCTGCGCCTTGTTGGCCACCACCGCGGCCTTGAGCTCCCGGTGGGCGAGAAACTGGAGGCGCTCGTCGATGGCAAGCCTGAGCTCGCGCCCGTCGCGCGGCACGCGAAGGCTCTCGACGTCCTCGACGACGCGCCCCTTGCGGTCCTTGATCACGCGCCGGCTGCCGGGCACGCCTGCAAGCAGCGCCTGCTGCGCAAGCTCGATCCCTTCCTGCCCCGCGTCGTCGACGCCGGTGAAGCCCACCACGTGCGCCATCACCTCGGCAGCGGGGTAGAACCGCCGGTACTCCCGCTGCTGGAACACGCCGGGCACCTTGAGCGAAATGACCTTGGCCGCCTGCTCCGGAGAGAGCTGCCGCTTGAGCCAGACGAACTGGCGCTCCTTCGCCGACTCGATGCGCTGCGAGATATCGGCCGGCTTCATGCCCAGGGCCTGGGCGAGCGACGCGAGCTGCGATCCCGAGGGCGCAAAGGCTTCCGGATGCGCCCAGATCGACTCGACGGGCGTGGAGATCGCGAGCGGCTGGCCGTTGCGGTCGAGCACGGGGCCCCGGGAAGCCGGCATCTCGAGCACACGCCCGTAGCGAGCCTCGCCCTTTGCCTGCAGGAACTCCTCGTTGAGGCCCTGCAGGTAGAAAGCGCGGCCCGCCAGCGTCCCGAACGCCGCGACGATGAGCACGAGCACCAGGCGTGCACGCCATCCTTCCAGCCGCAGCCGCAAATTGGGCGCCCGGCGCGCAAAGTTCATCGGGCCTCCTTCGCGGCCGGCGGCACAGCCTCGAGAGCAAGGGTGCGCGTGGCGGCAGGCTGCGGCAGGCGCATGTCCAGCGAGCGGGAGGCCACGGCCTCGACGCGCTTGTGCGTCGACCACGTGCCCTGCTCGAGCTGCAGGCGGGTGAAGTCCTCGTCGAGCCGCTTCGCCTCAGCCTGGGCAGCTTCGAGGGCGATGAACGACTTGCGCGAGAAATGCTGGGTGGTGATCACGCCCAGCGCGCAGGCGATCACCAGCAGGAGCAGCAGGAGGCTCGTGCGCGTCACGCGGCCGCCGTTCGCTCGGCAACCCGCAGCGTGGCGCTGCGCGCGCGCGGGTTGGCCGCGGCTTCGCCCTCGCTCGGGCGGATGGCGCGGCCGACGAGGCGCAGGGGCGGGGCGGGCAGGTCGCGGGCGCGAACGGGAACGCCCCGCGGTAGGGAGTCCGCCCGGGCATGCGCCTGGAAGAAGCGCTTGACCAGGCGGTCCTCGAGCGAATGAAAGCTGATGACCGCGAGGCGCCCGCCCGGGGCCAGCAGGCGCACCGCCTGGGGCAACGTGGCTTCGAGCTCCCCCAACTCGTCGTTCACCTTCAGGCGAATGGCCTGAAAGGTGCGCGTGGCCGGGTGCTTGCCGGGCTCGCGGGTACGCACCGCCTGGGAGGCCACCTCAGCCAGCCGCTTCGTGGTGGTGATCGGCGCCCGCTCACGCTCCGCCACGATTGCGCGGGCGACCGACGCCGCGAAGCGCTCCTCGCCCAGGTCGCGCAACACGTCGCGGATCTCCTCGAGGCTGGCGCGGGCGAGCCAAGCGGCCGCGCTCTCCCCCTGCGTCGGGTCCATGCGCATGTCGAGCGGCCCGTCGCGCAGGAAGCTGAACCCGCGCGCGGCTTGGTCGAGCTGCGGCGAGGACACGCCCAGGTCGAGCAGCACGCCGTCGACTCGCGATACGCCTCGGGTGGCCAGGGCAGCCGTCATCGTCGAGAAGCGCCCCTGGATCAGTTCAAGACGTCGATCCGCGAGCGCGCCTGACGCAAGCGCCTCGGGGTCCTGATCAAAAGCGAAAAGTCTTCCGCGAACACCGAGTTGGGCGAGGAGGGCCGCGCTGTGCCCGCCGCGGCCAAAGGTTCCATCGACGTACACGCCGTCGGGTTGGACACGGAGACAGGCAACGGCTTCTTCGAGAAGGACCGGGACATGGGCAGCCTCACTCACGGGGGGAAACAGGGGCGGAGCCGGCGGCGGTGCCGGCCCCGGTCAGCAAGAGGCAGCCCGCGCCGGTTCGCCCGGGGCCTCACAGCGAGAAGCTCTCCATGCCGGGTGGCGTGGTGGCGGACCCGCCGGACGTCAGGCGATCGAGCTGCTGCTCCCAGCGCTCGCGATCCCAGATTTCGTAGTAGTTGCCCTGCCCCACCAGCATGACCTGGCGGCCGACGCCCGCGAACGCGCGCAGCTCAGGCGACAGCAGCAGCCGGCCCGAGCCGTCGAGCGTGAGCTCTTCGGCGAAGCCCACGAGCAGGCGCTTCCACGGGTTGAACGCCGGGTCGAGGCTGGGGAAGGCCATGACGCGAGCGCGGACGGGCTCCCAGCTGGGGGCCGGGTAGAGCAACAGGCAGCGATCCGGGTGGGCAGTCAGGACCACGGGGACCGTGCCGCCCTGGGTCAGGGGGTCGCGCACGCGCGTGGGGACGGCGAGCCGGCCCTTGGCGTCGAGCGAGATTTGCGAAGCCCCCTGGAACACGTCCTCTCCCCGTTCCCGGTTTGGGGCCGCGAACAGGCCCAAAGCACCGGAAATTCCCAATTTTTCCCACTTCCCGCCACTTTAGGCATGCCGCCTGGGAGAGTCAAGCGGAAGCGGGTAAATTTTTGTTCTGCGACAGGGACTTAGCGTTGTTGCGGCCCTCAGGCACCATATTTTTTATTGTTATATTTTTCAAATACTTATAAAACACTATCAAGGTGGCTTCTCAGGAAGCCCCGCTAACTAACCGATTTTCACTTGTTGGTCGGTATTCGCCCCTACATCTGCCGCGTGAAGAGCCCGATTCCCCGCCATTGGCTTGGCACCCGCGCACCGAGAATCGCGATGGCGATCGTCGTCGCGTGTGGCGGGTGGGCGCTGTCGCTGCCCGGGCGCGCGGAGCGCGTGTCCTCGCCCGACCCGGCGCACGCGCTGGATGGCGCTGCGCTCGTTCGCGCGTTGCGCGCCGGCGGCCTCACGCTCTACTTCCGCCACACCGCCACCGACTTCTCGCGCAACGACGCGAAGATGACGAGCCATGAGGACTGCGCCACCCAGCGATTGCTCTCGGATTCAGGGCGCGCGCAAGCGCGCGTCATCGGCGAGCACGTTCGAGCGCTTTCCATTCCCGTTGGCGAGGTGCTCGCGAGCCCGTTCTGCCGAACAATGGACACGGGGCGATTGATGTTCGGGCGCGCCACGGCTGCGGTTTCGGTGCGCGGCTACGTCGGCACCGACACCTCACGCACGGACTATCGCGCGCTCGACACGCTGCTCGCCACGCCGCCGGCGGCAGGAACGGTGCGTGCCATCACCGGGCATGGCAACCCGTTTCGTGCCATCGGCGGCCCCCCGCATCTCGCGGAGGGCGAGGCCGCAGTGATCAAGCCGCTCGGGAGTCGCTGGGTGGTGGTCGCGCGCATCGCGCCTGACGGCTGGAACGCACTCGCGACAGCGGCGCGCTGAGCCTTAGCGAAGCGAAGCGGCGGCGGGGCAACGAGCGCCGTCGGGAGAGGGGCGCCAGCGGACCGCTGCGAGGCGTGCCCATTCGCCGCCTGCAGTGACCGTCTCGAGCGCGCCACCGGCGCTGCGAAGGCGCCAGCCACCGGATCCCTCCAGCACGAGAGCGTCGCCGCTCAACCGGAAGCGCACGACGCGAGGCGCGCCGGCGCCGATCGCCACGCTGCCCTCGGCAAACTGGAACGACTGCCGGATCGTGAGCCGCGCACGCGCGCGCTCCGCCTCGCCACACCAAACGCCACCAATGCGCGCTGGCACCACCCACAGCATCACCTGGCTCGACTTCTCGCGGCCGACTGGCTTGTCGGGTGCCTCCACGGTGATGCGGCGATCAGGCTGCCACTCGCCCATGTGCCAGTCGTGCGACACGATGCGCGTGCCGGGCGCCAGCGCCAGCAGGCGCGGTCGCAGCTGCAGGTTCACTTCCTGCAGCAGGTACATCGTGATCACGCTCGCGGCAGTGAGGTCGGTGTCGAAAAGGTCCTGCTTCACGAAGCGCGCGCGGGAAGCCACCCCCGCCTCGCGCGCAGCCGCCTCGCTCCTCGCGACCAGCGCGGGGTCAATCTCCACGCCCAGTGCCGTTGCGCCACGCTGGGCCGCAGCGATCACGATGCGCCCGTCGCCCGAGCCCAAGTCGATCAGCGTGTCGCGCGGGCCCACGCCGGCGATGTCGAGCATTGCGCGCGTGACGTTTCCCGGCGTCACCACGAAGGGCACCTCGTCGCCGGCGGGCGTGAACTGCGACGGGTCCGCTGCGCGAGCGCCCGCGGCCCACGCGGGAAACGCGGCGAGCACGAATGCCAACAGGAATGAAGTGTGAAGCAAGCCTGTAAGCGGGATTCTGTTACGCCCCTTGCGAGGTATGACGGTCATTCCTCTCGACGCCGCGTTGCCGCGGCGCTCCAGCCACCTACCCGCAGACTCGGCGGGCCGCTTCGTCGTCTGCCTATTTGGTGTTGCTCCGCGTAGAGATTGGCCGTTTCACCCGGACTGAACCGGTTCGTCACTGTTCCTCTGATCCGCGCCTCGCGGCGGACGGGCGTTACCCGCTACGCTGCCCTGTGGAGTCCCGACTTTCCTCTGCCGCGACGAGCGCGACAGCGACCGTCCGGCCTGCTTCACCACAGCAGTGTACGCCAAGGGCTAGCGCTCACCTTGCTCAGGAGCAGCACGACTGAGCGGCCGAAAGTAGGCCTGGTCGTCGTAAAACGACTCGCATTCGCCCTCGGCATGCCAGCCCGGGATGCCCAGCACCGGCAACGGCGATTGCGCCAGCACCGACGACTCGCGCTGCGCGCGCATGACGGCCTCACTCACAAAGGCATCCGCCGCCGTTCGCTGGTCGTCCGGGGCCGCGGCAATCAACCCTGCGTCGGCGGGCAGGAAGATCGCGCGCGCGGTGATGCCGACGTACGGCGTCAGCATCGACTCCATCAGGGCGTGCCCGAAGGCGATCACCCGCACGTCGCGCGCGAGGGCAATGCGGCGCTCCCAGAACAGGCGCTTCCACGCATGGGCGCGGATGAGGCCGAACCAGGCAGGGTCGCTCGCCACCACCACTACGCCACCCTCGTCAAAGAGGGTCAGCGCGTCGCGCGCCGGGCTGCGCTGGCGCGCCTCCGCCGTGCCGCCTTGACTGAGCCTCTCCGCGTGCGCGGCACTGAGCGCCGCCTTCGCTCGCGGGAACGACACCCAGGCGAGCGCGTTGAGCAGGTCGTGCCAGTTTTCGCCACGCGTGACGACTTGCCCCGTGAGGGCGATGCGCGCCTCGTAACCCAGCCCATCGCGCGCCTTCTGGGGTTGCGGTGGCATGAAGCGAACGGGCTGCCCCGAGGCGGTCAACACGCCAACGTCGGCCGCGAGCGCCGTGAGCGCCTCGTGCGTGGGCCACCGGTCGCGCGGCAGGCGAGCCAAGGCGCCAGCGAGCGGCGCGAACGCGGGATGCGATAGCCGGGAATGCGCCGCCGGCCACGGCAGCGGAGCCGCGTGGCTCAGTCGACGAACCGCCAGGCGAGGCGCCCGCCGGCGCGCAGCGGGATCACCACTTCGCCACCGAGCGGATAGTTCGCGGGCACCTCCCAAGGCGACTTCTCGAGCGTGACGGTTCCGTCGTTGCGGGGCAGCCGGTAGAAGTCCGGGCCGTGGCGGCTCGCGAACCCCGCGAACCTGTCCAGCGCGCCAGCGCGCTCGAACACCTCGGCATAGAGCTCCAGCGCCGCGTGCGCCGTGTAGATGCCGGCCGAGCCGCAACAGCTTTCCTTCGAACCCTGGGAATGGGGCGCCGTGTCGGTGCCCAGGAAGAACTGCGGGCTGCCCGAGGTCGCCGCCGCCACCAGCGCCTGGCGATGCGGCTCGCGCTTCAACACCGGCAGGCAATAGAGGTGCGGGCGGATGCCGCCGGCAAAAATCGAATTGCGGTTGAGCAGCAGGTGGTGGGCCGTGATGGTGGCAGCCACGTTTTCTCCGGCGCGCTCGACGAAGCTCGC
>JAFMJY010000032.1 GCA_017853245.1 Burkholderiales bacterium
AGACCGTCCTCGCCGTTGATGTGATGGGGGGTGACCACGGCCCGTCGGTCACCGTCCCCGCTTGCCTCGATTTCCTCCAAAGCCATCCCGAAGCGGACTTGCTGCTCGTGGGGAGGCAGGAGGATGTTCGCGCGGCGCTCGGCAGCGCTACTCCACCTCGCGTTCAAATAGTCGACGCGGCCGAGGTGGTGGGCATGGATGAAGACATCCGAAGCGCCATTCGCACCAAGCGAAACTCATCGATGCGGATCGCCATTGACCTCGTGAAGGAAGGCCGCGCCAGCGCCTGTGTCAGCGCCGGCAACACCGGGGCGTTGATGGGCACCGCCAAGTTCGTGCTGAAGACGCTTCCCGGCATCGACCGCCCGGCGATCTGCGCCGTGTTGCCCACGCGCACCGGCGTCGTCTACGCGCTGGACCTCGGCGCCAATGCCGATTGCGAGCCGGAGCACCTGCTGCAGTTCGCGGTGATGGGAACCGCCCTCGTCGAGGCGGTGGAGGGCCGGGCGCGCCCCAGCGTGGGCCTGCTCAACATCGGCTCAGAGGAGATCAAGGGCAACGACGTCGTCAAGCGCGCCGGAGAGTTGCTGCGCGCGAGCCCCCTCAACTTTCACGGCAATGTGGAAGGCGACGACATCTTCAAGGGCACCACGGACATCGTCGTTTGCGACGGGTTCGTCGGCAACGTGGCGCTCAAGACCTCCGAGGGTCTCGCCAAGATGATGGGCGATTTCCTCAAGCTCGAATACAACCGCACCTGGTACGCGAAGCTTGCGGCCGTTGTTTCGTTGCCGGTCATTCGGGCCTTCCGCCAGCGTGTTGACCACCGGCGTTACAACGGAGCCGCGCTGGTGGGACTTCGCGGCATCGTGGTGAAAAGCCATGGGTCGGCTGATCGCCTGGCGTTCGCAGCGGCGCTCGCGCGCGCCGATGCGGAAGTCCAGCACGGGCTGAACGACCGCATCGCCGAGGCCATTGGCCGGATGCACGGCGGCGCAGCCCCGGCTTCGTCCGCCGAGGCGGCCGCCTGATGCGCTCTCGAATCGCCGGGACCGGCAGCTACCTACCTGACAAGGTCCTCACCAACCGCGACCTGGAGGCGATGGTCGACACCACTGACGAGTGGATTGTCGAGCGCACGGGCATTCGCGAGCGACACGTAGCAGCGCCCACGCAGTCGACGAGCGACCTGGCGATGGAAGCGTGCATCCGGGCGCTCGCAGCAGCGGGACGCAAGCCGGAAGACATCGACCTCATCGTCGTCGCAACGACGACGCCAGACATGATTTTCCCCTCTACTGCGTGCCTGCTGCAGAAGAAGCTGGGCGTGCGCCACGGGGCCGCCTTCGACGTGCAGGCGGTCTGTTCTGGTTTCGTCTACGCGCTCGCGACCGCCGACCAGTTCCTGAGGGGCGGCCTGTTCAAACGCGCGCTGGTGGTGGGTGCCGAAGTGTTCTCGCGCATCATCGATTGGAAGGATCGCGGCACTTGCGTCCTGTTCGGCGACGGCGCGGGTGCGGTCGTTCTCGAGGCGAGCAATGCGCCCGGAATACTCTCGTCTCACCTGCACGCCGATGGAAGCTACGCCGACATCCTCAACACGCCAGGCCAGGTCTGGGGCGGCCGGATCTCTGGCGACCCGACGCTCAAGATGGACGGCGGCGCGGTGTTCAAGCTGGCCGTTCGGGTGCTGGAAGAGGCGGCGCAGGAAGCCTTTGCGGCCAACGGCGTGACCGTCGACGACCTCGACTGGCTGGTCGCACACCAGGCCAACGTGCGAATCATTGCGTCGACGGCACGAAAGCTTGGCGTGCCGGAGTCGAAGTGCGTGGTGACCGTCGATCGGCATGCCAACACCTCCGCCGCCTCCATTCCGCTCGCCCTGGACGTCGCGGTTCGCGATGGCCGAATTCTCCCGGGCCACCTGGTGCTCCTCGAGGGCGTCGGTGGCGGCTTCACTTGGGGTTCCGTTCTCGTTCGCTGGTAGCGCTCATGAAAACCGCCATCGTCTTTCCAGGGCAGGGATCGCAATCGGTCGGCATGCTGTCGACATTCGCCGGTGTTCCCGTTGTCATCGACACCTTTCGGGAGGCGTCCGCCGCCTTTGGGCAGGACCTCTGGCAATTGGCCGCCGAAGGGCCGGCGGAGTCGCTAAACCAAACAGTCATCACCCAGCCGCTGATGCTCACCGCGGGCGTCGCCTGCTGGCGCGCGTGGCGGGAGCAGGGCGGGGGCATGCCGGCATTCTTCGCCGGGCACAGCCTGGGCGAATACACAGCCCTGGTGGCGTCCGGCGCGCTGGCGTTTGCCGATGCCGTTGCGCTGGTCAAGCTGCGCGCGCAGGCGATGCAGGAAGCTGTTCCCGAGGGCACCGGTGGCATCGCTGCGATCGTCGGCCTGCCGGATGACCGCATTGAGGCCGTGTGCGCGGAGGCCTCCCAAGGGGAGGTGCTCGAGGCCGCCAACCTCAACTCCCCGGGGCAAATCGTGATTGCCGGGCATCGCGCCGCGGTCGAACGCGGCATGGCGGTAGCGAAGGCGCAGGGCGCGAAGCTCGCAAAGATGCTACCGATGAGCGCCCCTTCGCACTGCAGCCTGATGAAGCCCGCAGCCGAGAAATTGCGCGCGCGATTGGCCGATATCGCCATCGCAAACCCCCTGGTGCCGGTGCTTCAAAATGCCGACGTGGCGGCGTTCGAGGATCCGGCTCGAATCAGGCAGGCCCTGGTGGAGCAGCTCTACCGACCGGTACGCTGGGTGGAGATTCAGCGGCGCCTGCAGGCGGAAGGGGTGACGCGCCTCGTCGAGTGCGCGCCAGGCAAGGTGTTGGCGGGGCTTGGCAAGCGCACGTTGGACGGCGTCGAGATCCATGCCATCACCGATCCCGCGGCACTTCAGGCCGCGATTTCAGGAGAACAGCATGCTTGAGGGTCAAGTCGCGCTCGTCACGGGCGCATCGCGCGGCATTGGGCAGGCGGTTGCGTTGGCACTCGCGCGCGCCGGCGCCATCGTGATCGGCACGGCGACTTCCGAGGCTGGGGCGGCAGCGATCGGAGAGGCGATCAAGTCGGCGGGCGGGAAGGGCGCCGGCCGGTTGCTGGACGTCCGGGATGCGGCAGCTTGCGCCGCCTTGGTTGAGTCCGCCACGTCCGAATTCGGGCACGTTGGCATCCTGGTGAACAACGCCGGCATTACCCGCGACAACCTGCTTGCCCGCATGAAGGACGAGGAGTGGGATGATGTTCAGGCAACCAACCTGCGCAGCGTCTTCGTGATGTCACGCGCGGTGCTCCGCGGGATGATGAAGGCCAGGGCAGGCCGGATTGTCAACATCTCGTCCGTGGTGGGATTCATGGGTAATCCCGGGCAGTCCAACTATTGCGCTGCCAAGGCCGGCATGGTTGGGTTTTCCAAGTCGCTTGCCCGCGAGGTGGGCAGTCGGAACATCACGGTCAACTGCGTTGCGCCGGGGTTCATCGAAACCGACATGACACGATCGCTCGCGCCGGAGCAGGCGCAGCGGCTGGTCGATGGGGTGCCGCTCGGCCGCCTCGGCAAGGTCGAGGACATTGCCGCGGCGGTGCTGTTTCTTTGCTCCCCGGGAGCAGGATACGTGACCGGCACCACGATTCACGTTAACGGCGGCCTGCACATGGAGTGAGGCGGGCCAGGCACCCCCGTGTGCTAGAATTTAACTTGCTTTTGCGTCACAAAAACACTCGATTTCCAGTGGAGGAGGCGTACATGGACAACATCGAAGCGCGCGTGAAGAAGATCGTCGCCGAGCAGCTCGGCGTCGCCGAGGCCGACATCAAGAACACGTCGGCGTTCGTGGAGGATCTGGGCGCGGATTCCCTGGACAACGTGGAGCTGGTGATGGCGCTCGAGGAAGAGTTCGAATGCGAAATCCCCGACGAGGACGCCGAGAAGATCACCAATGTCCAGCAGGCCATCGATTACGTGAAGGCCCACCTCAAGTCGTAAGCGCTGCGCGCGGGGAGGCGGCACCCGCCCCGCGCCGGTTCCCCGCCCCGCGTCCCATCCTTCCACTGTCATGAGCAAACGCCGCGTCGTCGTTACCGGCCTGGGGCTCGTATCGCCGGTGGGTATTGGGCACGCCGTTGCTTGGGGAAACCTGGTGAAGGGGCAGAGCGGTATCGGCCCGATCACCCGGTTCGATCCCGCCGCGCTGCCTACACGCATTGCTGCGGAGGTGAAGGGGTTCGACCCCGCACAGTGGATGCCGCCCAAGGAAATTCGCCGAGCGGACACCTTTATCCACTACGGCATTGCGGCCACCCGCATGGCCTTGGAGGATGCCGGCTTGGCGATCGACCACACGAATGCCGAACGTGTCGGTGTCAACGTAGGCTCTGGCATCGGCGGGCTTCCCATGATCGAGGACAACATCCTCGAAATGGGCGCCAAGGGCCCTCGCCGAATCTCACCTTTCTTCGTGCCTGGCTCCATCATCAACATGGTGGCCGGCCTCATCTCGATTCAGGTCGGCGCGAAGGGCCCCAACGTGTCGATGGTCTCGGCCTGCACCACCAGTTCGCACTGCGTTGGCGAGGCCGGGCGCTTCATCGAGTACGGCGATGCCGATGTCATGATCGCGGGCGGCTCGGAGTCGACCATCTGCCAGTCGGGCATTGGCGGGTTTTGCTCGCTCAAGGCGCTCTCGGAACGCAACGACGACCCCACCGCGGCTTCCCGGCCCTTCGACAAGGATCGGGACGGTTTCGTGCTGGGCGAGGGCGCGGGCATCTTGATTCTCGAGGAACTCGAGCACGCCAAGCGCCGCGGTGCCCGCATCTACTGCGAGCTCTCGGGCATGGGCATGAGCGCCGACGCTAATCACATCACGGCGCCGGACCTCGACGGGCCCCGGCGAGCCATGCTCTCGGCGCTTCGCAATGCGGGCGTGAACCCAGGCGACGTGCAGTACCTCAACGCACATGGCACCTCAACGCCGCTCGGCGACGCCAACGAGACTGAAGCCATCAAGGCAGCGTTTGGAGACCATGCTCGGCGGCTGGCGGTCAATTCCACCAAATCGATGACCGGCCACCTCCTGGGTGCGGCCGGCGCGGTGGAGGCTATCGTGAGCGTTTTGGCCATCCACCACCAGGTATCGCCGCCAACGATCAACCTGGTGACGCCCGATCCCGCCTGTGACCTCGACTACGTGCCCAATGCCGCGCGCTCCATGGCGATCGACGTGGCGCTGTCGAACTCTTTTGGCTTCGGCGGCACCAACGGCACCCTCGTGTTCCGGCGCCTGCGCTAAGCGGCGCCCGGGCTCGGCGCAGTGGCCTTCACCCTTGTCGATGGCCGGCCCTCGGACGGGGTATCGACGTCCGACCGCGGCCTGCTGTATGGCGATGGAGTGTTTCGAACGCTGCGTATTCGGGCCGGGCGCCCGCTCAACTGGGCCATCCAGTACCGGCTCCTGTGCGACGACTGCGCAGCACTCGCCTTGCCGCCTCCGGCGGAGGCCGTCCTTCTTGGGGAGATCCGGCAGCTCGGCGCGGCGGATGCCATTGCCCGCATCGCGGTGACGCGGGGGGGTGGCCAACGCGGGTACGGCTACGCCGATCCCGTCGTGCCCACTCGCCTGGTGGCGGTATATCCCGACGTCCCGGTGGATACCGAGGCTCAGCGCGAGGGAGTTCGCGTACGCCGCTGTGCGCTTACGTTGAGCGAACAGCGCAGGCTTGCCGGCGTGAAATCCCTGAATCGCCTGGAGAACGTGCTCGCACGGGCGGAGTGGCGTGACCCGGGAATCCGGGAGGGCTTGCTCCTCGATGGCGCCGACCGGGTGATCGAGGCAACTGCGAGCAACCTTTTCGCCGTGTTTGGCGGGCGTCTGGTCACCCCGGACCTCTCGCGCTGCGGGGTGCGGGGCGCCCAGCGGGAGCGAATTTTGTCCCTGGCCGCCGTGGCCGGCGTTCAAGGCGTGGTGGCGGATCTTCCCTTTTCGAAACTGATGGGCGCCGACGAGGCCTTCCTCTGCAATAGCGTTATCGGCATTTGGCCTGTGGCGGCGTGCGAGACGCGTCAGTGGCGCCGCGGCCCCGTGACGCACGCCCTGCAGCGCCTGATCGAGCAACACGATGCCGGCTGAGAGGGCACGGAGCCCGCTTGCCGCCCTTCGGCAGGCCCTGTGGGTGACGCTCGCCGCCGGCCTGGCGGGCGCAGCTTGGCTGGCTTACTTCTGCCTAACGCCGCTCGTGTTGCCGCGTACGCCATTCGACTTCACGGTGCGCAGTGGCGCGAGCCTCAAGACAGTTTCAGCGCAGCTCTCCGAAGCAGGCCTGCTTCCCAGCCGAGACCTATTCTGGATCGCGGGACGGCTGCGAGGCCAGCAAGCGGCGATCCAGGCAGGGACGTATCGCCTCGAGGCACCACTCACGCCTCTCGCGCTTCTCGACAAGCTTGCCGCTGGCGACGCGTTGCCGATCGAGATCGCCTTCATCGAAGGCACGACGCTCCGACAGTGGGTCGCCCAGCTTGAGCGCCATCCCCATGTCCAGGCCACGCAGGCGGTGCGCAGCGAGGCAACGCTGCGCCAGGCGCTGGGGGTGATCGACCGTCCGCTTGAGGGCCTCTTTTTTCCGGACACCTACCGTTTTCTCGACGGCACAACGGACATCGAGATTCTTCGGCGCGCCCAAGGGGCCATGACCCGACAGTTGGCGGAGGCATGGGCGTCGCGCCAGCCCGGGCTCCCGCTTGCGTCGCCGTACGAGGCGCTGGTACTGGCCTCCATCGTTGAAAAGGAGACCGGGCGCGCCGATGAGCGACCCATCATTGCCTCGGTATTCGTCAACCGCCTGCGAAAGGGCATGCGCCTGCAGACGGACCCGACGGTGATCTATGGGCTCGGCGAGCGCTTCGATGGCAATCTGCGCAAGCGAGACCTGTTGTCCGACTCGCCCTTCAACACCTACCTTCGCGCGGGCTTGCCGCCAAACCCGATCGCAATGCCGGGCGCAGCCTCCCTGCATGCCGTCGTGCGCCCCGCCGAGACGGACTATCTGTACTTTGTCTCCCGCGGCGATGGGTCGCATGTGTTTTCCCGGACGCTCCAGGAGCACAATCGCGCCGTGGCCAAGTATCAACTGGGCAAACCGTGATGACTGGGCGTTTTCTCACCGTGGAAGGCATCGACGGGGCGGGCAAGTCATCGCATCTGGCCGCACTTTCCGAAGCGGTGCGTTCGCGTGGCGCGGAGGTAGTGATGACCCGGGAGCCCGGTGGAACGCCGCTAGGCGAGAAGCTACGGGGTCTCGTGCTGCACGACGCAATGGATGGTGTCACCGAGGCCCTGCTCATGTTCGCCGCTCGGCGCGAGCACCTCGTGCAGGTGATCGAGCCCGCGCTCGCCCGGGGTGCATGGGTGGTCTGTGATCGCTTCAGCGACGCGACCTACGCTTATCAGTGTGGCGGGCGCGGCCTTGATCGCGCCGTCTTCGCGCAATTGGAGGCGCTGGTACACCCAGAGCGGCAGCCGGATGCCACGTTTCTGTTCGACCTGGATCCTGGGGTCGCCGCGGCGCGCCAGCGCGCGCAGCGTCGCGAGCCTGATCGATTTGAACGGGAAGCGGAGGCGTTCTTTGGTCGGGTTCGTGACGCCTATCTCGAGCGCGCGCGGACTCATGCCAAGCGGTTTCACGTCATCGACGCCAGCACGCCTTTGGAGGCGGTTCGCGCTTCGCTGATGGCTGCTTTCGCGAGAGCATGCCCGTGATTAGCTCGGTGCTGCCTTGGCATGAGGAGTCCCTGCGCGCATTGGTGAGCCGCCGCGACAGGATGCCGCACGCACTGCTCGTCTCAGGGCCCGCGGGAGTGGGCAAGGGGCTCTTCGCCCGGTCCCTCGCACAAACGCTGCTGTGCGAGGCGCCGAAGGGTCAGCTTGCCTGCGGCGAGTGCCCCGCTTGCAACTGGTTCTCCCAGGGAAACCACCCGGATTTCCGCGAGGTCATCCCGGAGGCAGACGAGGAAAGTCCGGAAGGCGACGTTGACTCTGACGACGCTCGCGAGAGCAAAGCCAAGAGCCTGGTGATCAAGATCGGCCAGGTGCGAGCGGTCTCGGACTTCATGACCCTCAGCACCCACCGGGCGGGGTTTCGCGTCCTGATCCTTCGCCCAGCCGAAGCCATGCAAGCCGCGGCCGCCAACGCGCTGCTGAAAACACTTGAGGAGCCACCGCCCGCTACAGCCATCGTGCTGGTGAGCGATCAGCCGTCTCGCCTGCTCCCGACCATTCGAAGCCGGTGCCAGACGGTGATTTTGCCGGCGCCGCCCATCGCTTCGGCGCTGGCTTGGCTACGGGCGCAGTCGGTCGAGTCTCCCGAAGAGGTGCTGGCGCTCGCAGGGGGCGCGCCGCTCCTTGCGCGGGATCTGGCCGACTCGGAGGCGGCCGCGTGGCGCAGGCGCGCGATCGCGGAACTGGCGCGTCCCGATGGCGCGGCGGCGCTCAACTTCGCTGCCGGAATCGACAAGGGTCGCGTGGAGCCGTTGCTTTTCGTCCTGCAAACCTGGGTAGAGGACTTAGTTCGGGTGAAGAGCGGCGCGCATCCCCGGCGACACCGGGGGAGCGACGGTGCGCTGCGGGCAAAGGCGAGGCGGGCGAGGCTCGATCGCCTGTTGGGATTCGACCGGGAACTCACCCAGGCGCGACGCCTGGCGAATCACCCGCTCAATCCGCGGCTGTTCGCCGAGCATCTACTCCTGTCCTACAATCGCGCCACGCTCGACTGACCCATGAACGCCAAAGCTGCCAAGGAAGCCGTCGCTCCCCGCCCCGAGGTCTACTCGCTCGCCATCCGGAGCAAGGCCGCGTTGTACGGCGCTTGGATGCCGCTCATCAAGGGCGGCGGGCTGTTTGTCCCCAGTACGGCGCCGGCGAGACTCGGTGAGGAAGTCCTCCTGCTCGTCACCCTGCTCGACGAGCCTGGCCGGATGCCAATCCAGGGCCGCGTCGCCTGGGTCAACCCGCCGGACGGAACGCACAATCGGCCTGCCGGGTTCGGAATGCAACTGGCGGATTCCGAGGCGGGCCGAGCCCTGAAGCAGCGGGTGGACTCGCTGCTCGCCGGTGCGCTGCAGTCGTCGCGTCCGACGTTTACCCTCTAGCCATGCCTCATCAGCGCCTCGCAGCGCAGGGCGCGTTCCGACATGCTGGTTGATTCCCACTGCCACCTCGATTACCCGGAGTTTCGCGAAGACCTACCCGGTGTCCTCGCCCGGATGTCCGCCGCCGGGGTAACCCACGCCCTCACAATCTCCACCACTGTCCAGACGTTTCCGGCGGTCAGAGGCGTCGCTGAGGCGCATGCCAATCTCTGGTGTACGGCCGGCGTCCATCCCGATGAGCGCTCAGACGGGCGTGAAGCCTCAGAGGAGGAGCTGATCGCAATGGCAAGCCACAACAAGGTCGTTGCCATCGGGGAGACCGGGCTGGACTATTTCCGGGCGCAGGACGACTGCGAATGGCAGCGCGAGCGCTTCCGCCGGCATATCCGCGCCGCTCTCGCCTGCAGAAAGCCCCTGGTGATCCACACCCGGGAGGCCGGGGATGACACCCTGCGAATTCTCCGGGAGGAGGGAGCGCGGCAGGTGGGTGGCGTGATGCACTGCTTCACCGAAAGTCTTCCCTTCGCTGTTGCCTCGATGGAACTCGGGTTCCGCATCTCGTTTTCAGGCATCGTGACCTTCAAGAACGCGGTTGCGGTGAAGGAGGTCGCGAGGGCCGTTCCGCTGGACGCCATGCTGGTGGAGACGGATAGCCCCTATCTCGCGCCAGTGCCGCACCGGGGCAAGACCAACGAGCCCAGTTTCGTGCGCCACGTGGCGGACGAGGTGGCTCGATTGAAGGGCGTGCCGGTCGAGTCGGTGGCCGAGGCCACTACTCGGAACTTCTTCGGGCTCTTCAGCGGCGCGCGGCCGGCGCCCGGCTGACTTCCCTTGGCGTCACCGTGATGGCGCCCGTGCTGCTCGCGTTCTGCCGCGCCGGCTTCGAGGCAGAGTGCGCTCAGGAAGCCGCTGCCCGAGCGGCCGCGGTCGGCATACGCGGCCATATTCGCGCCAAGCCTGAATCCGCGCTCGTGACGTTTCACCCGGATGCGCCCGGCGAGGCGAGCGGGTGGGTCGAGGGTCAAGCGCCTTCCGATTGGGTATTTGCTCGACAGCTTCTAGCCTCGGCGGGCTTGCTGAAGGACCTGCCGCCCGGTGATCGTGCGGGCCCGATCGCCGAGCTCGCTGCCGCGCTCGAGCGGCCGTTCCGGCAACTCGTGCTCGAGTCGCCGGATACCAACGAGGGCCGCGGCCTGTCGTCGCTGCTTCGACCCCTAAGGACGCCGCTCCTTCGCGCTCTGGCCGATGCGGGAGTGAGCGTCGGAATCGCGGCGGCCACCGACGATTTGCACGTCTGTTTCGTCGGCACGGGGGCATGCCACGTCGCCACGGGCCGCTCCGGCCTGGTCGCGCCATGGCCCATGGGCATTCCACGAGTACGGGCCCGCGGTCGGCCTCCCTCGCGCTCAGCCCACAAGCTTGCCGAGGCGTTCCTCGTATTCCTCGGCGGTTCGCCACACGTCGAGCCGGGCTCCCTCGCGGTGGATTTGGGCGCCGCCCCGGGTGGATGGGCTTCCCAGCTCGTCGCTGCGGGAATGCACGTCATCGCCGTCGACAACGGGCCGCTTGCGCCGAGCCTGCTTGAAACTGGCCAGGTCACTCATCGGCGCGAGGACGGTTTCCGTTACCGACCCGCTGGCCCGGTGGAGTGGATGGTCTGCGACATGGTGGAGAGCCCATCTCGCGTGGCGCGCCTCGCGGCCGAGTGGGTGCGCGATGGGGCTTGCCGGCAGACCATCTTCAATCTCAAGCTCCCCATGAAGCGCCGGTGGGACGAGGTGCAGCGGGCGCGGCAGATCGTGGCTGAGGTACTGGAGGGCCGACGTCATGCGCTCAAGGTCAAGCAGCTCTACCACGACCGCGAGGAGGTTACGGCGTGGCTTGCCCTGCAATGAGTCAGCGCCAGACCTGGAGCAGGTTGTTGTACGTGTCGGTCCAGAGCCGCCAGCGCGGCTGGGCAGCCACCGGCTCGGTCGCGGCGGCAATCTCCGGGGTGAGCAGCAAGCGCTGGTCGCGAGACAGCAGCACCCAGTCGCTCGAGGTACCTCCATCCTCGGCGACTTCATTCACGTAGGCGAAGGCCAGGCCGCGCTTTTCAGCGATGGCCAGAAGCACGGGTTTCAGGTCGAGGAACCGGTTGGAAGTGTGGAAGGCAATGACGCCTTCCGGTTTCATGTGCCGGAGGTAAGCACCGATCGCCTCGTCGGTGATCAGGTGCACGGGGATGGAATCCCCCGAAAAGGCGTCCACGGCCAGCACGTCGTAGTTCTGGGGGGGCTCCCGTTCCAGGTTCAGGCGGGCGTCGCCCAGGACGATTTCGCTCTTGGCCCGGGTGTCCGTCAGGTACGTGAACTGCTCACGGGCAATCCGCGCCACGGCCGGGTTGATGTCGTAGAAACGATACACGTCCCCCTCGTCGCCATAGGCCGCCAGGGTTCCCGCCCCAAGCCCGATCACCCCCACGCGGATGTCCTGGCCGTTAAGCGCCAGTAAGGCCTTGCCGATGCCGGAAGTGGTCTTGTAATAACTGGTCGGCGAGCGGCGGTACTTCTCGGCGAGGTACTGTTCTCCGTGCAGGATCGCGCCGTGAACGAGGGTGCGGTAGCGGCTGTCGGGGTCCGTTGAGTCGGACTGCCCTTCCTTTACGCGCACAACCCCGTAGAAGTTGCGCTCGATAAGCAGCGTGTCTTCCTTGAGGCCGTTGACCCGGTAGGCCAGCGCCCCGGTCGCGAAGAGCGAAACTGCGGCGAACATCGCCACGATCGGTTTCGGGCGCTCCCGGTTGAGGTAGAGGGCGAGCAGTGCGACAAGAACTAGCGCGATCTCGAGCTCGAGGTATCCGGGGAGGGTGAGGGGGGCGACGATCCCCACCAGCACGCCGCCCACCACGCCGCCCAGCGACACGACGAGGTAGAAGAGGGTCAGGTGCCGCGGGCCGGGACGCAACCGGGCGAGCTCCCCATGGCAGAACATGCAGACCCCATAGAGGCCGGCGCCAAAGACGGCCATCTGCCAGAGCAGCTCGAACTGGAGGCGGCGATCGGCGAGGAACCAGGCCATGACACACACGATCCAGACCAGAAAGCCGAGATACGCGTCCCGGCGGTACCAGCGGGTGCCCTCGAAGCACAGGATGAACGTGAGTAGGTAGATGGCGAGCGGCGCGACCCACAGCAGCGGCACCGAGGACACGTTTTGCGTCAGGTGGTTTGACACGGCCAGAAGGGCGACGGAACCCAGCGCCGCCAGCGCGAGCCACAGGGCGAGGTCGCGGATCTTAGGGGCGGGCGAGGAGGTCTCGACCTCGGCGGCGGGCGCTGCGGATGGCAGGGGCAAGAGGCTTCGGCTACGCCAGGCGAGGGCGGCGCAGAGGAGCGCGAAAACGCCATAGCCGAGGGACCAGTACGCGGACTGCTCGGGGCTGGCAAGCCAGGGCTCGAACAGGAACGGGTAGCCCAGGAGCGCCAGCATCGAGGCAAAGTTTGACAACGCGAACAGCCGGTAGGGGCTTGCGCCGGGGTGGGCGCGGGCGAACCAGGCCTGGACGAGCGGGCTCGTCGTCGAGAGCAGGAAGTAGGGCAGGCCGATGGTCGCCCCCAGCAGCAGCAGGATACCCACCACAGGGTTGTCCGAGCCGGAGGGCTTCCACGCTTCGCTGGGAATGATGGGCAGCACCGCCAGGCTCGCCACCAGGAGCGCGACGTGGACAAGCGCCACCCGACGGGGCGAGGGCCAGCGGGTCAGCCAGTGCGAGTACGCGTAGCCAACCAGCAACGCGAACTGGAAGAAGACCATGCAGGTGGTCCACACGACGGCCGTGCCGCCATACCAGGGCAGGATCTGCTTGGCGAGGATGGGCTGGACGAGGAACAGCAGAAACGCGCTAAGGAAGATGGTTGCGGCGTACAGCGGCATCGGGCAGGGCGCCTTGCGGGAAAAACGGGGCGGCGAATGGTATCACCCGCTCCGGGGCGAGCCGCGCTGCGCCGCACGGCCACCTGGCACCCCACGCCAAGGTGGCGCCGCTCGCATTTTCCGAGAGGAAAATCGTTGACAAACGCATTTCTGCGCGTGCATTCTCTCGCCTGTCACGCCCTCGTGGCGAGATCAGCAGAAGCAACACAACCATCCGATTGGAGGAATCCGAATGGCAGCCAAGAAAGCCAAGAAGTCCCCCGCGAAGAAACCCGCGGCGAAGAAACCGGCCGCGAAGAAACCCGCCGCCAAGAAAGCCGCTGCGAAGAAGCCTGCAGCGAAGAAGCCCGCCGCCAAGAAGAAGTCGGCAGCGAAGCGCAAGCCGAATGCCGCCTTCATGAAGCCCCTCACCCCGAGTGCCGCGCTGGCCGCAGTCATCGGCTCCAGCCCGCAGCCGCGCACGGAAGTGACCAGCAAGCTCTGGGCCTACATCAAGAAGAACGGCCTGCAGGACAAGGTGAACCGGCGCAACATCAACGCCGACGAAAAGCTCCGCGATGTCTTCGGCGGCAAGAAGACGGTCTCGATGTTCGAGATGACGAAGCTGGTGTCCAAGCACCTCAAGTAACGTTCGCTTCTTCTGCTTCACTGAAGCGCCGGCGTGCCCTAGTGGCCGCCGGCGTTTTTGTTTTCTGCAGGTGAAAACGACGGGATTGCTGGGGTAGACTCGCCGCCAATTCCGGGCGCGAGACCCGGGGCTTGGAGGAAGCAATGGAACGAGTCTGGCTCAAGTCTTACTCGCCCGGCGTGCCGGCCGACATTGATTGGGGTGGCCTGGCCAGTCTCCGCGACGTTCTCGAGGCGAGCTTCTCCCGTTTCGGCAAGCAGGTGGCCTACACCTGCATGGGTACTGACCTGACCTTCGACGAGCTGGACAGGCAATCGGCTGCCTTCGGAAGCTGGCTGCAACACGGCCTCCGGTTGCCCAAGGGGGCAAGGGTGGCGATCATGCTGCCGAACGTCCTGCAGTACCCCGTGGTGGTGATTGGCGTGTTGCGGGCAGGCTACGTCGGGGTCAATTGCAATCCCCTCTACACCCCGAGGGAGCTCGAGCACCAGCTTTCCGACTCCGGCGCCGAGGCCATCGTCGTCCTGGAGAACTTTGCGCATACCCTCGAGCAGGTGATCGGGCGCACTTTGGTCAAGGCTGTCGTCACCACCCGGGTGGGCGACATGCTGCGCTTTCCCAAGTCGGCCATCGTGAACTTCGTGGTCAAGCGTGTAAAGAAGGCGATCCCAGCCTTCCACTTGCCAGACGCCATCACCTTGGACGAGGCCCTGTCGCGGGGAGTCCAAACGCCGCTGGAGCGCCCGCCGCTCTCTCTCGACGACCTGGCGTTCCTGCAGTACACCGGCGGCACCACTGGCGTGTCAAAGGGCGCGATGCTCACCCATGGCAATCTGTTATCGAATCTGCTGCAGGTGTCGTACTGGGTAGGCGACCAGATCGAGGAGGGCCGCGAGGTGATCATCACCGCATTGCCGCTTTATCACATCTTCGCGCTTACGGCGAACTGCCTCGCCTTCATGAAATTCGGCGCCAAGAATGTCCTTATTCCCAACCCACGCGACATCCCCGGGTTCGTCAAGGAGTTGGCCCGTCACCGCTTCTCGGTGATCACGGGCGTGAATACGCTCTTCAACGCACTCACCCATTCGCCTGACTTCGCGCGGCTGGACTTCTCGTCCCTCAAGCTGACGCTCGGTGGTGGCATGGCGGTGCAGCGCGCGGTGGCGCAGCGCTGGAAGGAGATCACGGGGAACCCCGTCCTGGAGGCGTATGGCCTAACCGAAACGTCCCCCGGGGCCTGCATCAACCCTCTCAGGCCTGGCTCTGAATTCAACGGCACCGTCGGGCTCCCGCTGCCCTCGACGGTGGTAACCATTCGCGATGATGCCGGCAGGGTGCTCCCAATTGGCGAGGTCGGCGAGATCTGCATCGCTGGCCCGCAGGTAATGAAAGGCTACTGGAACCGGCCCGATGAAACCGCCAAGGTGCTGCTCGCTGATGGCGCCCTGCGCACAGGCGACATTGGCACCCTCGATGCCGATGGCTTCGTGCGCATCGTCGACCGCAAGAAGGACATGATTCTCGTCTCGGGCTTCAACGTGTACCCGAATGAGGTCGAGGATGTCGTGGCCAGCATGCCGGGGGTGCTGGAGGTCTGCGCAGTGTCGATGGCAGACGAAGGCTCGGGGGAGGCGGTGCGCCTCGTCGTGGTACCGCGCGATGCGTCCCTCACGGTCGACGCCATCCAGGCGCACTGCCGCGCCCACCTCACGAACTACAAGGTGCCGAAGCTCATCGAGTTGTGGAAGTCCCTGCCCAAGACCAACGTCGGCAAGGTGCTGCGGCGCGAGGTCAAGAACACCCCCGTCCCCCGCTGAGGCGGGACGGGGGAGAAACCATGGTCAGAGGTCGATCTTGAGGTTGGCCTGCTTCACCACCTTGCTCCAGGTATCAATTTCCCGAGAGATGAACTTGGCGAACTCGGCCGGCGGCTGCCCGCCCAGCGTGGCACCCTGCTTCTCCCAAACGGCCTTGACCTCGGGCGTCTGCAGCGCCTTCACCAGCTCCTGATACATGCGGTCGCTGACCTCCTTGGGCGTTCCCTTTACCGCCCAAAGGGCGTACCAGGTGGTGACGCGAAAAGTCGGAAATCCTGATTCCACCATCGTCGGTACGCTCGGCACGACGGGCGAGCGCGCCTCTGATGTGACAGCCAGAGCCCGTAACTTGCCGCCGGCTATCTGTGGGGCGGAACTGCCCATGCCGTCGAAGGCCATGTCGACCTGGCCTCCAAGCAGGTCCTGCATCATCGGGCCGGCACCCTTGTAAGGCACGTGCGTCAGGTTGGTGCCCGAGAGGGTCTTGAAGAGCTCACCCACCAGATGATGCGACGTGCCGTTGCCTGCCGAGCCGAAGTTCAGCTTCCCAGGGTTCGCCTTCGCATACGTGATCAAATCCTGCAAGCTCTTGAAGTCGTGCTTGGGGTGAACGACAACCACGTTCGGCACGTAGGCAAGCACCGTGATGGGCTCGAAGTCCTTCTCGATGCCCCGGTAGGGCAGCTTCGTGTAGAGCGACTCGGCGATGGTGTGGTGGATGGCGCCCACGAAGAACGTGTAGCCATCCGGCGACGCCTTGGCGGCGACGCCGGCTCCCACCGTTCCGCCTGCGCCGCCGAGGTTCTCGATGACGACGTTTTGCCCCAGCTGCTTCGTGAGTTGAGCAGCGAGCGGCCGCGCGAACGCGTCTGTGCCGCCACCGGCGGGGAACGGGTTGACCCACTTGATGGGGCGGGTGGGCCAGGCCTGGCCAAAGGCAGGGCCGGCCGCAAGCAGCAGTGCGGCCATTGCCGCAAGCACACGGTTGCGCATGGAATTCTCCTCTTGAGGGTTGTCCGGCGGCCGGTCGGGCGGCTCGCTTGGTCGTAACGGTATCCCACTTCCGAGGGGGCGCGCCAGCACCGGAGGGGAGGCGCCTTTCGCCGATAATGAGCGACTCGCCCGGACGCGGGCGCCCTCAATCCCATGCCCCGCCCTCCCACAGACACCATTGCCCCGCTTGTTGAGCGCCTTCGCCGCGAGGTCGACGGCGAAGTGCTGTTCGACCGCAGCACCCGAGGTCGCTATGCCACGGACGCATCGATTTACCAGATCGATCCAATCGGGGTGGTAGTCCCCCGAAATGCCGAGGCGGCGCGGGTGGCGATGCAAGCGGCCATTGAGGCGGGAGTGCCCGTGTTGCCCCGGGGTGCGGGCACCTCCCAGTGCGGGCAGACGGTCGGGGCTGCGGTCGTCATCGATTGTTCCAAGCACGTCAACGCGCTTGTTTCGCTCGACGCAGATCGCTGCGAGGCCGTTGTCGAACCCGGGATGGTGCTGGACCACCTCAACGCTGTCCTCAAGCCGAGAGGGCTTTGGTTTCCGGTGGATGTGTCTACCTCGGCGCAGGCAACGTTAGGGGGAATGACGGGTAACAACTCGTGCGGATCACGCTCGCTTGCCTATGGGTACATGGTCCACCGCGTTGCCGCAATCGACGCCGTGCTCCCCACCGGCGAGCGGGCCCGCCTCGACGCAAGCAACGCGTCCACCTCGGCATTCGTGCGCAGCTTGGCCACGCGCGCAACGGCGTTGTGGGAGCGGGAGAAGGACGAAATTGCGACGCGTTTCCCCCGGGTGGCGCGGCGCGTGGCCGGCTACAACCTTGATTGCCTAAACCCGAATCAACGCAATCTCGCTCGCCTGCTCGTGGGCAGCGAAGGCACGCTCGCGTTCTCGGAGCGTATTACGCTGGAACTCGCCCACTTGCCGCCGCACAAGGCGCTCGGGGTCGCGCACTTCCCGCGTTTCTACGATGCCATGGACGCCGCACAACACATCGTGAAGCTGGGTCCCTGCGCGGTGGAGCTCGTCGACCGCACCATGATCGAGCTCGCGCGCGGGATCGCCTCGTTTGCGCCCACCCTCAACGCCTTTGTGAAGGGCGAGCCTGACGCCGTGCTGTTGGTGGAGTTTGCGGGCGCCGACCGCGACGAGCAGCTGGCCGGTGTGCGACGGCTCAGCGAGCTGATGGGGGACCTGGGCTTCCCGGGTGCGGTCGTCGAGATCCAGGACCCCGCTCAGCAGAGGGCACTTTGGGAAGTCCGCAAGGCGGGGCTCAACATCATGATGTCGATGAAGGGGGACGCGAAACCCGTCTCCTTCATCGAGGATTGCGCCGTGCCGCTGGAGCATCTGGCGGAGTACACCTCCCAGCTAACGGAAGTCTTTCGCCGCAACGGCACCGAGGGTACCTGGTATGCGCACGCGTCGGTCGGTTGCCTGCACGTGCGCCCGATCCTGAACATGAAAGGCGATGGCGCCTTGCGCATGCGTGCCATAGCTGAGGAGGCGGCGGAGCTCGTCAGGCGCTACAAGGGGGCTTACTCGGGCGAGCACGGCGACGGGCTGGTGCGCTCCGAGTGGATCGCGCCGTTCTTTGGTCCCCGCCTGACTGCCGCGCTCGCGGAAATCAAGGGCTGGTTCGACCCCCGCGGGCTGATGAACCCTGGAAAGATCGTCAATCCGCCCCGCCAAGATGACAAGACCCTGTTCCGCTACCGGCCGGGCTATCAGGCTGACGTACCCGAGACGGTGCTCGATTGGCGCTCCTGGGGCGGGATCTCGGGCCATGTGGAGATGTGCAACAACAACGGCCACTGCCGTAAGTTCGATGCAGGCACCATGTGCCCGAGCTATCGGGTCACTCGCAACGAGGTAGACGTGACGCGGGGACGAGCCAACACCTTGCGGCTGGCGCTCTCGGGGCAGCTGGGTGAGGAGGGGGGCCTTGGGGGACCGGCGGCCGCGGCGGCGTTCGACCTGTGTGTCTCATGCAAGGGCTGCCGGCGAGAATGCCCCACGGGTGTCGACATGGCGCGCCTGAAGGTCGAGCACCTGGCGCAGAAGCGCCGCCGTAATGGGTTGTCGCTACGAGATCGATTGGTGGGCAGCCTGCCGCACTATGCCCGCTGGGCGGCGAGGCTATCGGCTTTCTCCAAGGCGGCGCTGGCCCTTCCGGGAATCAAGGCGCTGGCCTCGCGCTTGGTCGGCTTCGCTCCGGAACGCGACTGGCCTGTGTTTCGGTCGCAATCGTGGCTCGACTCGCAGCCGACCGGCTCGGATAAGCGGGGCAAGGCCGTCGTCTTCCTGGCGGACACCTTCAACAACTGGTTCGAGCCCGAAAACCTGGCGGCAGCGCGTCGCTTTGCCGAGGCGGCCGGATTTACTGTGGCTGTCGCCCGCGCGCCGGACGGAGGCGCCCTCTGTTGCGGGCGAACGTTCCTCGCCGCCGGCATGCCGGATCGGGCGAGGCAGGAGCTTGCCCGCGTGATAGAAGCGTTAGGCCCGTGGGCAGAACAGGGCACCCCGATCGTGGGACTCGAGCCCTCCTGCCTTCACACGCTGCATGACGAGTTGCTCGCGCTGCACCCGGACGATGCACGCGCCAACGCCATTTCCCGAGTGGCGCAGACCTTCGACTCCTTTGCCGCTGCCGTGCTGCGCGCCGGGACGCCAATGCCGTGGGCCCCCGCCGTTGCGCGGCGCTTCCTGGTGCATGGGCACTGCCACCAGAAAGCGTTCGGTTCGTTCGATGACACGCTCGTGGCGCTCCGCGCCATCCCAGGAGCGTCAGTCTCTGCGGTCGAGTCGAGCTGCTGCGGTATGGCGGGGGCATTCGGCTACGAGCGGGAGCATTACGAGACGTCGCTCCGGATGGGCGAGGCGGCGCTGTTTCCCGCCATCCGGGCGGCCGGAGAGGCCGTCGTCGTGGCCGCTGGCACGAGTTGCCGCGGTCAGATTGCCCACGGCGCAGGCCGCGAAGCTGTCCATCCTGCCGTGGCGCTCGCCGAGGCGCTTTCGGCGTGAGCTTCGCAACGCCCGCCTTCGAGGCTGCCTGCGACGCGGTCCGCTTCAAGCCGCTGGGCCCTGCGGTCGGAAACGTCACATTGGGACGGGGCGAGTTCGAATCCAGAGTTGTCCACGTCGCAATCATCGAGCGCCGGGTCGCCAGCGGGTCGATTGGCGTCCTGGAAGCGGGCAAGCTCGCCGCGCTTTTCCGGGTAGTGGCGATCGAGCAGTCGCCGGTGCTGGTCTGCCTGGACTCTGCGGGTGCGAGAGTGTCGGAGGGCCTCGCCGCATTGGGGGCGTTTCGCCGACTCTGCGCCGAGGCGCTGCGCGCTCGGCTCGCAGGCGCGCCGACGGCAATGGTGTTGGGCACCCATTGTTTCGGAGGCGCCAGTTTCCTCTCGATGCTTGCCCCGAACCGTCTGCTGAGTTCCAACACCAGGATCGCCATGTCGGGCCCAACCATTCTTGCGGGAGCGGCTGGCGGGGGCGCCCTCGACCCGGCCATGCGCACCGTGGTGGACGCGGTCATCGGGGCGAACGCGCGCACGGGGCTGCCTGGATTCCGGGCATGGATGGCAGAACAATCGATCGAAGGCTGGCTGCGGCAGTCCCTGGCACCCGCCCGTCCTCCCCGGGATGACCCGCTACACGTCCACCGGACGCTGGGCGATCGGCTCCCGTCAGAGCGCTCCGGCGAGGGCCATGGCGCCCGCGTGGCTTTGCAGCGCGAATGTTTCGACCGCCTGTTTCCAGGGGGCTATTCGCTCGTGGAGCAGGGCGGGCTCGTCACTGGCACAGGCGTTCGCGATGGAGCAAGCCGCGATGTGGTCGGGTTGGTGGGCAAGGCCCCGCTTGGCGCCGTTCGCGCCCACCGGCTTGCCGCGATCGTGTGGGCACTACGCGAGCGAGGTGCAACTGCGCTGGAAGTGCTCCTGGATTGCGAATCTCACGCGGCCACTCTCGACGAAGAGCGCTTGCTACTGTCAGCCTACCTGGCGGATGTAGCGCTTGCGCTGATGGCGCTCCGGGAGAGTGGCGCTACGATTCGCCTCACCGTGATCGGCGATACGGGTGGCGGCGTCTATTTGGCGGCGGCTGCCGCGGCGCACCACGTTGCGGTAGCGGTAGGAGCCAACGTCAATGTTCTACCAGCCGCAGCGCTGGCCAGCATTCTCGGAACCCGCCCGGAGGAAGCCATCACCGTCGATGCGCATCGAACAGCCGGCGTTGCAGACGAAGAGATCGCCCTTGGGCTCTTAGAAACCTAGTTCATGACCGCAAACCTCTACACGCTGTTTGAGTCTCGCTTTCCCTCTGATCGCAGCCGACCTTTCCTGTGGGTCGGGGGCGGAAACGCCGTGAGTTACGCCGAAGCCGAGGCCGAAAGCGCGCGTCTGGCACACGTGCTGGCGGGGCACGGGCTGCGCCCAGGTGATCGGGTTGCCGTGCAGGTTGAGAAAAGCCCGCGGGCGCTCTTTCTCTACCTCGCTTGCTTGCGAGCGGGCCTCGTTTACCTGCCGCTTAATAGTGCCTACCAACAGGGCGAAGTCGGCTACTTCCTTGATAACGCCGAGCCTCGCGCTGTCGTGGGTCAGCCCAAGGCGATGTCGTGGCTCGAGCCTTTGGCTCTCGAGCGCGGCATTACCAACTGTTTTTCCATGGACGAACATGGGGAGGGCAGCCTCGCGCTGGCCGCGCGTTCGGCGCCAGGGCACTTTGCCACTGTCGAGAGAAGCCCGGACGACCTCGCCGCTATTCTCTACACCTCGGGCACCACGGGCCGCTCGAAGGGCGCGATGATTTCGCACCGCAACCTCGCTTCGAATGCGAGCGTGCTGCACGCGCACTGGGGCTTCAAGCCTGGCGACGTGCTGATCCACATGCTGCCGCTGTTTCACGTCCACGGCCTCTTCGTCGCCTGTCATTGTGTCCTGATGAATGGCTCGGCCATGCGCTTTCATGCGAAATTCGATGCGGCGCGGGCGATCGCGGAGTTTGCGACCAGCTCTGTCTTCATGGGTGTGCCCACGTTTTACACGCGTCTGCTGGCTGAACCCAGCCTCACCCCGAACGCCTGTGCGTCGATGCGCCTGTTCGTCTCGGGGTCCGCGCCGCTGCTCGCCGAAACGCATCGAGAGTTCAGCGCCCGCACAGGCCATCGCATTCTCGAGCGATATGGAATGACGGAGACCGGCATGCTCACGTCCAACCCGCTGGAGGGTGACCGCCGGCCAGGCACGGTGGGCCTGCCGTTGCCCGGCACTCAAGTTCGCGTTGTCGATGAATCCGGGCAAGCGTGTGCCGCTGGCGATATCGGCAGCATTCAAGTGAAGGGTGACAACGTCTTATCAGGGTATTGGCGTATGCCGGAAAAGAACAAGGAGGAATTCACCAGCGATGGTTACTTCAAGACCGGCGATATGGGAATGTTTTCGCCCGACGGCTACCTGAGTATCGTCGGCCGCTCGAAAGACCTCATCATCACGGGGGGCTACAACGTCTATCCCAAAGAGGTCGAGTTGGTGATTGACGAAATGCCTGGCGTCATGGAATCGGCTGTCGTCGGGGTGCCGCACCGCGACTTTGGTGAGGCAGTAACAGCAGTGGTTGTTCCGAAGACGGGCACCAAGTTGGCGGAGGCCGAGGTCATCGCCTGGGTGAAAGGTCGATTGGCGAACTTCAAGGTGCCCAAGCGAGCCCATATCGTCCCTGATTTGCCTCGCAACGCCATGGGCAAAGTGCAAAAGAACGTGCTCCGAGACCGTTTTTCAGCGCCGGACCATTGAATTCAAGCCTCGCCGGCCCCACCATCAAGCCATGAAGGTTTTTCGCCTGGCCTGTGAACAGGGCCATGACTTCGAAGGCTGGTTCGGCTCCTCAGAGGCCTTCGCCCAGCAGTTGTCGGCGGGGCAGATCGCCTGCCCTGTCTGCGAGAGCCAATCGGTCGGCCGGCTACCTTCCGCGCCTTACATCAATACCGGCGCGCGGGCGCCCGCTCCAGTCGCGTCGCCCGAAAAGACGGAAATGGTCGCCACCGGCAACCCAGAGGTGGCCAAGGCGATTGCAACGCTTCGCAAGCACATTCTCGCGTCGACCGAGAACGTGGGCCCACGCTTTGCCGAGGTGGCCAGGCGCATGCACTACGGCGAGGAAGAAAGCCGCGGCATTCGGGGGCGGGTCTCGCCCGAGGAAGCCGTGGCGCTGGTAGAGGAGGGCGTGGAGGCGGTCCCTTTGCCGCCCGGCCTAGGGCTCGGCGAGGACGTCCACTGACACGCTTTTAGCCCCGCCGCGTCTAGAAAGCGGAGATGCCGGTTTGCGCCCGCCCGAGGATCAAGGCGTGGATGTCGTGGGTTCCCTCGTACGTATTCACCGCCTCGAGATTCATCACGTGTCGAATCACGTGATATTCGTCGGCGATGCCGTTCCCCCCGTGCATGTCGCGGGACAGGCGGGCGATGTCGAGCGACTTGCCGCACGAATTGCGCTTCACGAGGGAGATCATTTCCGGCGTGGCGAGTCCTTCGTCCAGCAGGCGGCCCACGCGAAGCACTGATTGCAGGCCAAGCGCGATCTCCGTCTGCATGTCGGCGAGCTTCTTCTGGATCAGCTGGTTGGCGGCCAGGGGCTTGCCAAAGGCGCTTCGGTCGAGCGTGTATTGCCGCGCGGCGTGCCAGCAAAACTCCGCTGCACCGAGTGTGCCCCATGAGATGCCATAGCGCGCCTTGTTCAAACAGCCGAACGGGCCTTTTAACCCCTTAACGTTGGGCAGATAGTTCTCATCCGGAACAAACACGTCGTCCATCACTACTTCGCCCGTCATCGAAGCGCGAAGGCTGAACTTTCCCTCAATCTTGGGCGCCGAGAGTCCCTTCATGCCTTTTTCGAGAACGTAGCCGCGGATATCACCGGCATCGTCTTTCGCCCAGATGACGAACAGGTCTGCAAAGGGGGAATTGGAGATCCACATCTTCGACCCAGTGAGCTTCCAACCCCCATCGGCCTTGCGGGCTCGCGTGATCAGCGCGCCTGCGTCGGAGCCGTAGTTGGGCTCGGTCAAGCCGAAGCACCCCACGAGTTCGCCCGTGGCAAGCTTGGGCAGCCAGCGCTGGCACTGTTCTTCGGTGCCGTAGGCATGAATGGGGTGCATTACGAGAGACGACTGCACGCTCATCACCGAGCGGTAGCCGGAATCCACCCGTTCGATCTCGCGAGCGATCAGGCCGTAGCTCACGTGATTCACCCCCGCGCAGCCGTAGCCCTCGATGGTGGAGCCGAGAAACCCCATCTCGCCCATCTCGTTCAGGATCGCGCGGTCGAAGGTCTCATGCCGGTTAGCCTCGAGAATTCGCGGCTGGAGCCTTCCCTGACAGTAAGCGTGGGCGCTGTCGCGCACCAGGCGCTCGTCGTCCGTGAGTTGCTGGTCCAGCAGGAATGGATCCTGCCACTGGAAGACGGGCTTGGTGTCGCGCGGTTTCATGTCGTGCCTCCGGGAATGCAAGCCGATATTCTAATGCCGGGCGGTACAATCCCGCCCTATGAAAACCTCCTCACAGCGCCTCACGGCCGAACACCTCTGGCGCCTCGCCCGTCCCTCGCAGACGACGCTCTCGCCAGACGGCGCCCAGGCTTGCGTTTCCGTCACGACCTATGACACCCGCGAGAACAAGAGCCGTTCGCGACTCTGGCTCCTCTCGACATTCGGAGGCGATCCTCGCCCGCTGACGGAAGCAGGGGAGAAGGACGGCGAGCCGCGCTGGTCACCGGACGGCCGCTCCATTGCCTTTGTCTCGAAACGCGAGCGCGACGACGAACCGCAGCTTTATGTGATCGCACCCGACGGTGGCGAGGCGCGCCGCGTCACCAACATGCCCACGGGCGTCTTCGGTATCAAGTGGTTCCCGGATTCGAAGCGGCTGGCCTTCCTGTCCTGGGTATGGCCCGACGCCACCCGGCCCGCGGCCCTGGTGGAGCGAGTCCGCCAGCGCAAGGACTCCAAGGTTCAGGCGCATGTTGTCGAACACTCGGCGTATCGCTACTGGGACAAGTGGCTATCCGATGGGCGAGTTCCTCGGCTCTTCGTTGCCGAGGTGAAGTCTGGCCACATCCTCGACCTGTTCGCCAACACGCCCTACGAGTTGCCCCAGGCCGATCCGGCGGCGCATCACTACGACATCTCACCTGACGGGGGCGAGGTTGCGTTCACCTACGATCCGGCGGAGGAAAAACGCTTCGACCACGAGTACCACGTGGTCACGCTGGACCTGCGTCGCAAGCGGTTCACCACGATCACCCAGCGCTCGCGATTGAGCCACGAGAGCCCGTCGTATTCGCCCGACGGCCGGCGAATCGCCATCCTCACGCAGAACCTGCGCCTAAGCCCAGTGGCTGCGACGCGCCTTGCAATGTACGACCGCGCGGCTGGGCGCCTGCGCCTCATGCCGGAAGGCTGGGACCGAAGCGTCAATGCGCCGGTGCTCTGGGAGTCGCGGCAGGCGGTGCTCTTTGTCGCAGAAGATACCGCTCGTACGCACGCGTTTCGCTGGCGGATTGGGGAGGGTGCGCCCGAAGTTGCCGCGCGTGGCGGCACGGTAAGCGACGTGGCCGCAGCGGGCGGCACGCTTGCCTTCGTTCGCAACACGATGAGCACGCCGCCGGCGGTGTTCGCCATCGGCCCTGACGGGGGTGAGCGCCGCCTCGACTGCTTCAACGACGACGTGATGGCGAGCGTGAAGCTGGGGGAAGTGCGCGAGACGTGGATCCGCGGCTGGCGCGGCGAAAAGGTACAGATGTGGATCATCCTGCCACCAGACTTCGACGAGCGGAAGCAATGGCCGCTGTTGCACAACATTCATGGTGGCCCGCACTCGACCTGGGGCGACAATTTCCACTTCCGCTGGAATAACCACGTATTTGCCGCGCAGGGTTACGTGGTGGTGTGCGTGAATTACCACGGTTCGTCCTCCTTCGGGCAGCGCTTTCTCGAGTCCATTGACCACGAGTGGGGCCGGCGCGAGTTCGCGGATGTGGAGGCGGGCACGGACCACATGCTGAAGACGGGGTACATCGATCGCCGTCGCTTGATGGCCGCGGGCGGCAGCTATGGTGGCTACATGGTGGCGTGGATGAACGGGCATACGGATCGCTACAAGGCGTACGTTTGCCACGCGGGGTGTTTCGACTGGGTGGCGATGTTCGCCGACGATGCTTGGTACTGGCATCCCAAGGAGCTGGGCGCGTTTTACTGGGATGATCCGGGGCACGTGGATAGTCAGAACCCGCGTGCGCGTGTGCGGCACATGAAGACGCCCACCCTCGTCATTCACGGGCTGCTCGACTACCGAGTGCCAGACGGGCAGGGCCTCGCGTACTACAACACGCTCAAGGCGAAGGGCGTGCCCTCCCGGCTCGTGTTCTTCCCCGACGAGAACCACTGGATCCTCAAGCCTCAGAACTCGCTGCTGTGGTATCGCGAGTTCTTCGACTGGCTCGGGCGCTTCGACCCGGGCGCCCGGCAGCGACGCAGGCGTTGAGGGGCTAGAGCCGCGCCGCGGCGGCCAGCAATGTGGCGCCGACCAGCGCGGTGATGGTAGTGCGCAGCACGAGAAACCACCCCGGGACGATGCCGCGGCGAGAGAAATGCACATCCGCCCCCCAGGCACACACGAGCACGAACGCCGCGCCCACCACCTGAGAAAGGGAGGAGGGGAGCCACAGCACACCCCAGGCGGCCAGGGAAGGAATCACGCTCCAGCCCAGGGCCTTGGCGCGACCGTTCTCAGTCGCAGGGTCGTCGCGAAGCGCGAGGCCCCATTGGATTCCACCGAGGAACGAGAGAATCACCGCTGAGTAAGTCACGAGCGCCGTGATTGCCGGGACGCGAATTCGGGCGGTGTCGCTGGCGTAAAGCAACACAGTCGCGATCAGAAACGGCAAGGC
>JAFMJY010000115.1 GCA_017853245.1 Burkholderiales bacterium
AGTGGTGGAGTGGAGGAGGATCGAACTCCCGACCTTCGCATTGCGAACGCGACGCTCTCCCAGCTGAGCTACCACCCCACGCGAAGCGCGAAATTATACACTCGGCCCGCTCCTCTACCGACAAGCCGGCTGCAGAAGCAGCGGTTTGGGGCCCAGCGGCGAGGCCCGGCGCTCCACCGACAGTTGCCTGTCGCTAGAGATTCAGGTTCGACTTTGCGATCCTCAACCGCACCTCCTTGGCGAGGTCTGCCGGAACAATGACCCGGTTGAACGGCCTGAAGGCGACGGGAATGAGCTTCCAGTGACCGGCGATGTTCGGGATAGTCACGACCATCCAAAAGAAAAACACATTGATGATGCACAAGACGAGGTGTCCCAGAGCAATCACCCAGCCGAACGTCAGCATCCACAGGCCGTTGAGCACGCCACTGACATTCTTCAAGCCCGCCTGAAACTCAGACCGCTCGGTAGCGCCCCCTGTCAGCTTGCGGTACTGGTCAAGCTCGCTCTGGGCCACGACTTCCCTGCCGAAGGGCCACGCCGCATAACGAGCTAGCCGGAACAGCGGCAGGAATATGGGAAGGAACAGCACCGCTGCGACCGAGTAGGCAAGGAAAGCGGCCCACCCGCCCAGAACTAGCCAGAGGATGTTTCCAAGCAGTGCCATGCGCCAGGTCCTTTCTCAAAAGCGGAGCGTTGCACGCCTCGCCGGTGCAGCTCATTCGGGCCGGATGTTCGCCATTTTCACGACGGCCGCCCACTTTGCCGTCTCGCTGCGGATGAAAGCGGCAAACTCCGCTGGCGTGCCACCCACCGGCTCGCTCAAGCTATCGGCGAGCGCCTCCTTCATCTCGGGCTGCTGAAGGATGGCGTTCAACTCCCGGGAAAGCCGAGCAATCACGGCCGGCGGCGTTCCCTTGGGGGCGATGATGCCCTGCCAGTTGTAGCTCTCGAATCCCGGAAAGCCGGATTCGTCCAGCGTGGGTACGTCCGGGAGGGCCGCGAGTCGCTTGCGACTGGAAACTGCCAGCGGCTTCACCTTGCCCGCCTTGATTGCGGGCAGCGCCGCGTAGCCCATCTCGAACATCATGGCGATGTGGCCCGCCAGCAGGTCAGTGGCGGCCGCTGCGCCGCCCTTGTAGGGCACGTGCACGATGTCAATGGCGGCTTGATGCGCAAACATGGCACCGGACAAGTGATGTGCGCCACCGATACCGGATGAGCCATAGGAGAACTTGCCAGGGCTTGCCTTCGCCTTTTCGACCAGATCCTTCAGGTTAGCGACCCCCTGGCCAGGCGCGACGGAGAGAATCAACGGTGCGCGCTCCAGCAGGATGATGGGCTCCACGTCCTTCGCGGGATCGTAAGGGAGCTTCTTCATGAGCGAGACGTTCACCGCGAGCGGGGCCAAGTTCCCCATGCCGATGGTGTACCCGTCGGGGGCCGCCTTCACGAGATGATGCGTGCCGACCACGCCACCCGCTCCCGCGCGATTCTCGACCACCACGGGCACGCCGAGCGATTTCGAGAGCCGCTCGCCGATCTTGCGCGCGCGGATGTCGCCGAACCCGCCCGCCGCGTAAGGCACGACGAGGGTGATGGCCTTGGTCGGCCACGCCGGTACGGGTGCCTGTGCGTGAGCGACGAGGCTGAACCCGGCGAACAGGAACAGGGCAAGGATCCCTTTGCGTGGTCTCATGAGCAGGCTTTTCGCGAAATGATGTTCAGCGCAGATCCCACCGAAAGTCTAGCGCAGCAACACGCCGTGTCGAGCGTCAGCCCCGGCGCAATCGCGCAAACCCGTAGAGACCGACTAAACCGGCGAGGATGACCATCGCCCAGGCAGACAGCGTCGGAATGACAGGGGGAGCCAGCACCACGAGCGCGCTGCAGGCTGCCGAGGCCGGGCTGGTGCCCGCACCGTTCGTTGCGGTCACCGTGCACGTGTACGTCTTGCCCGCGGTGAGCGAACCCACGAGGATCGGCGATGCTGTACCCGCGCCCGAGCCCGAGACTCCCCCGTCGCTCGAGACGCAGACGGCCCCGTAGCCCGTAATCGGCGCGCCGCCGTTTGAGCTCGGGGCGACAAACGCGACGAGCGCGCTCCCGACCCCGGCCGTCTGCGCCGCGCAGGTCGGCGCGCCCGGCGGCGTCGCCGGGATGTCGCCCCCGTGCGGGTAATCGAGGCCGGTACTGCCCACCACAGTCGCCACACCAGTGGTCAGGTTGATGCGGTAAAGGGGGGAGTTTGGGCCGTACTCGGTTGCGAAGAGGGTGCCGCTCGAGTCGAACATGATTCCCATCACCTCGGCAACGGTTCCCGTAATGCTCGCCACCGTCGTGGAGGCCCCGGTGGCCAAGTCGAGGCGGTACAGCTCGTTGCCGACTGTCGCATAGAGCCCCCCGGACGGGTCGAACGCAAGATCCATCACGTTGAGCAACCCCGTCGGGCCAACGGCTGTTTTGGCGGCGGTGACCTTGTTTATTCGGTAGAGCACGCCATCGGCATCGCCGACACCCCAGAGTTGCCCGGCAACGTCAATTTCCAGTGCGACGAGGCTCACCCCGAGTCCGCCGATGAGAGTGGTGACGGCGCCAGTCTGGCGACCGATCCGGGCAAGCTGGGCGTTGGGGGTATACCCGTCGTACGTCGTGTAGATGGTTCCGTCGACATCGAACGCCAGAGCCCAGACATCAGCTTGGCCCGTGGCCCCGATGTCGACCCCCACACCGGATGCAGGGTTGATCGTGCCGATGCGAACCCCGTTCTGATAAGTGGTGTAAATCGCCTGGCTCCATGCGGGGCCGGGAACAGCAGCGACCATCAGCAAGAAAAGCGCTGCGGCAAAGGACCTGATCGGCGAGGCAAACAGCGCACACGTCTTGTTCATTACCATTTGCTCCCTGGAGCCGGTGGCACGCAACCACCCCACCACTGCAGGCATTATTGCCGATTGCCCCCCAAAAAAGACATTGCATGCTGCCCGACCTGACCTTCTACAGCCACTGGCGCTCACTCGCCGCGTATCGGGTGCGGGTGGCGCTTGCCCTCAAGGGTATTGCCCACAAGGTCGTCACCATCGACATTTCGACTGGCGAGCATCGACGCGAAAGCTTTCTCGCAATCAACCCCCAGGGGGTCATCCCGGCCCTCGGACTCCCCGACGGAACCGTTCTCTCCCAGTCGCTCGCCATACTGGAATATCTGGATGAGATTCGGCCGCGCCCCCCGTTGCTTCCCCAGGAGCCTGCAGCGCGAGCCCGGGTGAGGTCCCTCGCTCTCATCCACGCAGCCGACGTTCACCCCCTGCTGGTGCCACGCGTGCGGGCTCGCCTGAGCCAGCAGGCATCGATCGACGACGGCGCGTGGAAACACTGGGCCCACGGCGCGCTTCTACCTGCCATGCAAGCCATGGAGGCGCTTCTCGCGAACTCGCCTTCGACTGGCCGCTTTTGCCACGGAGACGCCGTGACGCTTGCGGACATCGGCCTCTCTTCGCAGTGGGTGGCGATGGCGTTGTTTGGCTGCGATACCGCCGCCTTTCCGACCGCATCGCGCATCTGCGCAAGCCTTGGCACAATCAACGCCTTCGCGCAGGCTCATCCCCTTCGCCAGCCGGATGCGCCCGGCGCAGCCCGAGGAGAAGCGCAGTGACACCACCGGCCCACGATCATGAGGAACAGATTGCCCAGCTGTTGGTCGGCTACGGACGCTGCACGGTGTTGCTTGCGTTGCTGATCGGGCTGCTCGCGATCTATCCGTACTTCCAGACCTGGCACCTCGGGCGATTGGTGCTGCAGGTCCTGCAGCTCACCACGATTCTCATCGGCCTGTATGCCGTCGCAGGAAGGGGCACGTCCTTCAAGTTGGGCGTGCTGCTTGCGGCCACCGTGCTGGGCTTCTACGTCCACCGGATTGTGACGAGCGGCCCCGATTTCCTCTACGGCCTGCGGTACGCACTGAACATCGCCTTCTACCTGATCATCATCGCGCGGCTCATGGTTTACCTGCTGCGCAAGGGGGCGATCACGGCCGACCGGCTGCACGCCGCCATCTCGATCTACCTGCTTGCCGCCATCGCATGGGCCATGGCTTACAGCATTGTGCTTTGGGCCGACCCGCAGGCCTTCGTCTTTGCCAATCGGCCACCGGACAATACCTCCCCGGCGTTCTATCACTTCCTGTATTTCAGCGTCACCTCGATCACGTCGGTGGGCTACGGCGACATCACGCCCGTGACGGACCAAGCAAGGTCGCTCGCCATCCTCGAGCAACTCTTCGGGCTTTTCTTCATGACCGTGCTCATTGCACGGCTCGCGGGGCTGTATCCCCAGCAGACGGAGGCCGAGCGCTAGGCAGCAACTCGCGCCCGCATCGCGGGCAATGTCAGCTGCCGTCCACCTGCACGAGGCGCACGCTCAGCACCGGCCCGAGGTAAGTCGACTCCAGCAGCTTCACCGCCTGGTACACCGCACGAACGGTGGGCACCGGTATCCCGGTCAGATCGCCCAGCTCCACCACGGAGCCCACCAGCGCGTCCACCTCCACGGGCCGGCCGGCCTCCACGTCCTGGAGCATCGAGGTCTTGTGCTTGCCCACCTTTCGGGCACCCTCGATGCGCCGATCAAGCGGCACGCGGAACGTGATGCCCAGATATTCGGCCACCGCCTGGGCCTCCTTCATCATCTGCGCCGCAAGGGCATGGCCGTGCGGGTGCTCGCACATGTCCTGCAGCGTGGCCTGGGTCAGCGCCGAGATGGGGTTGAAGGTGAGGTTTCCCCAAAGCTTCAGCCACATCTCCGCTCGCACGTTATCGAGCACGGGGCACTTGAGCCCCGCCTTGGTGAATGATTCGGAGATGGCCGTTGCTCGAGGCGTCGGCGCGCCGCTCAGCTCGCCGATGGGAAACCGGTCGCCCTCGATGTGAACGACCTTGCCCGGGGCCACCAGCTCGGTGGCGGGGTACACCACGCAACCGACGATGCGCTCCTTGGGAATCGCCTTCATCACCATCCCGCCCGGGTCCACCGTCTGAACCGCGCGCCCGGCGAGCGACCCGCCGTGGTCGTGGAAATACCAGAACGGAATGCCGTTCTGCATCGGGATGATGACCGTGTCGGCGTGACACAGAGCCTCGAGGCTCGACGCCACGGCGGCTACCTGGTGGGCCTTGAGCGCGAGGACCACGACGTCGAACTTGCCGGCCGCGGCGTAGTCGCCCGTGGCGCTGACAGTGGTTGCGTGCTCCTCGCGGCCATCCCGATAGAAGACGCTCATGCCGTTGGCATTGATCGCCTCCAGGTTCTTGCCGCGCGCAATGAAGACGACCTCTTCCCCGGCCAGGGCGAGCTTCGCGCCGACAAACCCTCCGATGGCTCCCGCGCCCACGATGCAGTACCGCATGAACGACCCCTGACTTGTGTGTGCAACCTGGGCGAGGCGAATGACCCCCGGGCCGCGGCAGAACTACAAACGCCTGTCTGAAAACCTAAGGGGAGGGGGTATCCCTGTCAAGCCGCTCCCTTGGGTAGTCGGGCTGCTCGCCGGGGTAGGGCAAGCGGGTCACCGCGCGCGGTACGCGAAGGCCAGCAAGGCCACGCCCGACAGCATCATGGGCAACGAGAGCCACTGGCCCATGGTGAGGCCCAGCGCGAGAAGGCCGAGAAAATCGTCCGGCTGGCGCGCAAACTCAGCGGCAAACCGGAGCACGCCGTAGCCCACGAGGAAGAGGCCCGACACTGCACCGGCGGGACGCGTGCGGGAAGAAAACCACCAGAGCAGGGCAAAGAGCGCCACGCCCTCGAGCGCGAATTGATACAACTGCGACGGATGACGGGCGAGGGGCGTCGTGTCCACTTGCGGAAACCACATGCCCCAGGGCACCGACGTCGCCCGGCCCGGCAATTCGCCGTTGATGAAGTTTCCGAGGCGGCCTGCGGCGAGGCCCAGCGGCACGAGGGGCGCGATGAAGTCCGTCGTCGCCAGCCAGTTGAGTCGGCGGCGCCAGCAGAAAAACGTCACGGCTGCCAGCACACCCAGAAAGCCCCCGTGAAAGCTCATGCCCCCCGCCCACACCTGCAGGATCTCGGCAGGATTGGCGAGGTAATAGGCCGGCTTGTAGAACAGCACGTAGCCCAGTCGCCCGCCCAGGATCACGCCGATGACGGCGTAGAGCAGGAGGTCGTCTACGCCCGCCTCCGTCATGCCTTGGCCGAGGCCGCGCCGCACCCGCCACTTGCCCAGCATCACGAACGCGACGAAGCCCACCACGTACATCAGGCCGTACCAGCGCACGGCCACGGGGCCGATGCTGAAAAAGACGGGGTCGAACTGCGGGTGGGTCAGCAAGGTCGGGGCCGCTCGGTGTCGTTGTCAGGCCTCATTATCTCGCGGCCTGCCCGCACGGGCTCGATAGAATAGGCGCAACCTTCGAACAAGGATGGCCAACCGCCATGGCAAACAAATTCCGCTCCACCACCATCACCGAGGGCGACTCGCGCTCGCCCAATCGCTCGATGCTGCGCGCGATCGGCTACCAGGACGCGGACTTCCAGAAGCCGTTCATCGGCCTGGCGAACGGGCACTCGACGCTGAACCCCTGCAACGCGGGCCTCCAGCCGCTCACGGATGCCGCCGACCGCGCCATTCGCGCCGCCGGCGGCATGCCGCAGATGTTCGGAACCATTACTGTCACCGACGGCATCTCCATGGGAACCGAGGGCATGAAGTACTCCCTCGTCTCGCGCGAGGTGATTGCCGACTCGATCGAGACGGCCGTACAGAGCCAGTTCATGGACGGCGTGGTGGCCATCGGGGGGTGCGACAAGAACATGC
>JAFMJY010000116.1 GCA_017853245.1 Burkholderiales bacterium
CCGATGCACATGGTGACCATCCCGTACTTCCCGCCCGTGCGCTGAAGCCCCTGCAGGAGCGTTGCCGTGCGGATGGCCCCGGTGGCGCCCAGGGGATGCCCCAGCGCAATGGCGCCACCCAACGGATTGACTCGCGAAGGGTCGATGCCCAGCTCGCCGATCACCGCCAGCGCCTGGGCGGCGAAGGCTTCGTTCAGCTCGATCCAATCCACTGCGGCGAGTGACAACCCTGCCGATGACAGGGCTTTCGGGATGGCCTCGACGGGCCCGATGCCCATGACCTCCGGGGCCACGCCGGCGACGGCATACCCCGCAAATCGGGCCAAGGGCTTGACCCCCGCTTTCGCGACTGCCCGCTCGCTCATCAGCACGACAGCGGCGGCACCATCAGACATTTGGGAGCTGTTGCCGGCGGTGACCGATCCGCCCACCCGGAACGCGGGCTTGAGGCCGGCCAGCACCTCGGCCGTGGTGTCGGCTCGGGGCCCCTCGTCCGATTCCACCAGGCGCGATGACTTGCGCACGGAACCTTGGGCGAGGTCGGGTAAGTGGGACACCACCGGGAAGGGCGCGATCTCGTCGCGGAAGTGGCCCGCTGCCGTGGCCGCCACCGCCTTGCGATGGCTTTCCAGCGCGAACGCATCCTGCGCCTCGCGCGACACTTTCCAGCGCTCCGCCACGCGCTCGGCCGTGATGCCCATGCCGTAGGCGATCGCAACCTGGTCGTTGCCGGCAAACACCGATGGGTTCATGGCGAGCTTGTGGCCGCCCATCGGGATGAGCGACATCGACTCCGTGCCGCCGGCGATGACCACGTCCGCATCGCCCGTGCGAATCCGATCGGCGGCAAGCGCCACAGCCTGCAGGCCCGACGCGCAGAACCGGTTGATCGTCATGGCGGGCACCGAATCGGGCAAGCCGGCGAGGAGCGCGCCGATGCGGGCGACGTTCATTCCCTGCTCGGCTTCGGGCATGGCGCAGCCCACGATCACGTCGGCGATTTCTGCGGGGTCCAGGTTGGGCACCCGGGCCAATGCCGCGCGAATGGCGTGCGCGAGAAGGTCGTCGGGCCGCACGCGGCGGAACTGACCACGCGGGGCTTTCGCCACCGGTGTGCGCACCGCGGCGACGATGTAGGCGTCCTGCACTGTTTTCGTCATGGGCGTTCCCGGGGCGGTTAATTGCGAAGCGGCTTGCCGGTGTTGAGCATGTGGGCGATGCGCGCCTGGGTCTTGTCGGTGCGCGCAAGCTCCATGAAGTGCCGCCGCTCGAGCTCCAGGAGCCACTGCTCGTCCACCAGGCTGCCCGCATCGACATCACCCCCGCACAGGATGGTCGCGATCCGGGTGCCGATGTCGAAGTCGTGCTCGGTGATGAAGCCGCCTGCCTGCATGTTGACCAGTTGCGTTTGAAGCAGCGCCAGCCCCGCGCGCCCGGCGACCGGAATACGGGCCGGCGGCAGGGACGGCCGGAAGCCTGCTTCCGCCATGGCGCGCGCCTGCGCCTTCGCCACGTGCAGCAGCTCCGCAGGATGCGTGATCACCACGTCGGCAGGGCGCAGGTAGCCCATGTCTCGGGCCTGGTGCGCGCTCTTCGACACCTCGCCGAGAGCCACCTGACGAAACACGCGCGCGAGCTCCGGGCTGCCGTCACCGCCCCTGGCCCAGGCCTCTACGCGCTGCGCGAGTTCCTTCAAGCCGCCCCCGGCCGGCAACAGACCGACGCCCACTTCGACGAGGCCGATGTAGCTCTCGAGGGTGGCGACCACCCGCTGCGCGTGCATGACGAATTCGCAACCGCCGCCGAGCGCCAGCCCGTCGACGGCAGCCACCGTCGGCACGAGGCTGTATTTCAGGCACTGCGATGTGCGCTGGAACTCCGCGATCATCGCGTCCACCTCGGCGTGCCGGCCCGATTGCAGCGCCGCGAGCGCCTCCTTGAGGTTGGCGCCCACCGCGAACGGCGCCTCCTGCCAGATCACCAGCGCCGAAAAATCCTGCTCTGCAACCCGGACCGCCTGCTGCAGGCCCGACAGCACCTCGGAGCCCAGCGTGTGCATCTTGCTTCGAATCGAGGCGACCGCCATGCCATCGCCGTCATGCCAGACGCGAAGGCCGTCGTTTTCCCAAACCGTCTCCCCGGGAGCCGCGGGCGCCTCGCCGAGCAACCGCTCGGGAAAGCGCTGCCTCGCGTACACCGGCAAGGCCGACCGGGGCACCGGCTTTTGCGCAAGCGGCGAAAACGAGCCCGAGGGATCGTGAACGCCCTTGCGGCCATCGGTGACCCATGCCGGCAGCGGCACGCTCGCCATGGCACGGCCCGCGGCGATGTCCTCGGCGACCCAGCCGGCAACGGCTTCCCATCCCGCCGCCTGCCACGTTTCGAAGGGCCCCTGCTTCCAGCCGAAGCCCCAGCGAATGGCGAGATCGATGTCGCGCGCGCTGAAGGCGATGTCGCCCAGGTGCGCGGCGCAGTAATGAAAGACATCGCGGAAGATGGCCCAGAGGAACTGCGCCTGGGGATGCGCGCAGGCCCGAAGCTTGGCGAAGCGCGCCGCGGGTGATTTCTCCGCAAGGATGGCCTGCACCTCGTCGTACACCTTGCCGCCCGCGGGGCGGTAGTCGCCCTTGGCGACGTCGAGCACGTGAATGTCCTTGCCGCGCTTCACGTAGATGCCGCCACGCGTCTTCTGCCCGAGAGCGCCCTTGGCGATCAGCCCGGCGAGCCAGCCGGGCGGCTGGTAGTGGCGGTGCCACGGGTCGTTCGGCAGGCCTTCGTGAAGCGTTCGCACCACGTGAGCGAGGGTGTCCAGGCCCACCACGTCTGCCGTGCGGTAGGTGGCGCTCTTCGCGCGCCCGATGGCCGGGCCCGTGAGGGCATCGACTTCGTCGAACCCGAGACCGAATGCGGTCGTGTGGTGGAGCGTCGCCAGCATCGAGAACACACCCACCCGGTTGGCCACGAAGTTCGGCGTGTCCTTCGCCCGCACCACGCCCTTGCCGAGCTGCGTAGTGATGAAGGCCTCGAGCGTGTCGAGGATCGCCGGTGCCGTCGCGGGGGCCGCGATCAACTCCACCAGGCGCATGTAGCGCGGCGGGTTGAAGAAATGGACGCCACAGAACTGGGTGCGCACCGATTCCGGCAGCGTCTCGGCGAGGGCGGTGATCGACAAACCGGAGGTGTTGGACGCAAACACGGCGTGCGGCGCGAGGTGGGGCGCCACCTTCGCGTAGAGGGCTTTCTTCCAGTCGAGCCGCTCGGCGATCGCCTCGACCACGAGGTCGCAGCCGGCGAGCAGGGGAAGGTGCTCGTCGTAGTTGGCGGGCGTGATCGCATCGGCGAGCCACTTCACTGCGAGCGGCGCAGGCTCCAGTCGGCCCAGGCCTTCGATCGCCTTGCGCGACGGGGCATTGCGATCCAGGCCCTCGCCTGCGAGCTCGAAGAGCGTCACGGGGATGCCCGCGTTGGCGAAGTGGGCAGCGATCTGCGCGCCCATGACCCCGGCGCCCAGAACGGCGGCCCGCCGCACGTGAAAATTTCCCATCGTCAGCCTCTCCCTAGGACGCCACTTCGGCCGGCACGTCCCGCGGCCGGCGCTCGGCGTCGATGGCCACGTACGTGACCTGCGCCTCCGTCACCTTCACGCTCGCGAGGCGCCCATCGCGCCCGCGCTGCGCAAACACTTCGACATCGACAGTAATCGACGTCTTGCCCACCTTCACCACGCGCGCATAGATGCTCACCAGGTCACCCACGAACACCGGCTCCTTGAACAACACCGAGTTCACGGCCACCGTCACCACCGGCCCCTGGGCGCGCGTGCACGCCGGAACGCTGCCGGCGAGGTCGATCTGGGAGAGCACCCAGCCACCAAAGATGGTGCCGTGGGGGTTGGTGTCGGCCGGCATCGGGACGATGCGAAGCACGGGCGTTTCGTGAGCGGGCGGCTGTTCAGCCATGGGGAACCTGCGAAAGTGGCGCGATTCTAGCGCGCGACGGGTCAGGCGATGGCGTCCCAGCCAGGGTCGGCGGTGAAGCGCTCGCCATGCTTCGCGCGCAACGCGGCAAGCGATTGCAGCCACGCCTGCGGGCCCCGCTCGCGAATGGCCGAGATCGGCCCTCCGCGGTGCGGCGCAAAGCCCGTGCCGAAGATGACCCCCGCATCGCAGAGGTCCGCATCGGCCACGATGCCCTCCCGCAGGCAGGCGACCGCTTCATTCAGCGCCGGCAGCAGGATGCGATCAGCGATCGGCTCGAGGTCGACGGTGCCGGTGCCCCGGGCCCGGCGCGGCTTGCCGCCCGACCAATCGTAGAAGCCGCGCCCGGTCTTCTTTCCCAGCTGTCCGGCGGCGAGGTGCGCCTTCAGGGCCTGCGGCTCCGGCATGCCGGGCTTCGCGAGCTGCTCGCCCACCGCACGGCAAATATCGAGGCCCACGAGATCGGCGAGCTCGATGGGGCCCATGGGCATGCCAAAGGCGCGCGCCGCGGCATCGATCGTCTCCGGCGGGACGCCCTCGTCGACCATGAGCATCGCTTCGAGCAGGTAAGGCGACAGGACTCGATTGACGAGAAACCCCGGCGCGCTTCGGCAGGGCAGCGGCAGCTTGTCGATGGCGCGCGTGAACGCGGCGCCGGCTGCGGCCACTTCAGCAGACGTTTGGGGGCCCGTGACCACTTCGACCAGCGCCATCTGCGGCACCGGGTTGAAGAAGTGCAGGCCGAGCAGGCGCTCCGGCCGCGCGAGGACCCCAGACAGCTGTTCCAGGGGAATGCTCGACGTGTTGGTGGCGAGCAGCGCGCCGGCTTTCATGCGCGGCTCGATGCGGGAGTAGAGATCGCGCTTGACCTCCGCTTTTTCGACGATCGCCTCGATCACCACATCCGCCCGCGCCACACCTTCGCCCGTGGGGTCCGGAATCAGCCGATCGTGTGCGCTTCGCACCAGGTGCGGCTGCTTGAGCCGCTTGCGGAAGAGCCCGTTGGCGCGCTTGATGGCCGGGGCGATGCGATCAGGCGAGAGGTCTTGCAGCGACACTGTGAGGCCCCGCATTGCGCACCAGGCAGCGATGTCGCCCCCCATGGCGCCCGCGCCGATCACGTGAACCCGCTTGAAGGCGGCGCCGCCCCCCGTTTTGCCCAGGGCCTTCAGGCGATCCTGCAGCTTGAACAGCCGAATGAGGTTCTTGGTGGTGGGATGCGCGAACAGGCGCTGCATCGAGTACGGATGGTCGGCGGGCATGCGCGCCACTTCGCCGCCAAAGGACTTCCACAGCGCGAGGATCGCGAAGGGCGCCGGGTATTGCTCGGGGCGCACCTTTTCCAGCACCTTCCGCCGCGACACGGCGGCGGTGATTTCCCTCATCACCGGCCATCCGGAGGCCGCCGCTTCGAGAGGTGGGCCACGCCGGCGGGGCGGCTTGTCGATGATCGCGCGAGCGGCGTTGGCGAAATGACGGCGTGCCGTCGTGGCTTCCACGAGGCCCATCCGCCGGGCCTTGCGCCCGTCGACGCCGCGGCCGGAAAGCATCAAGTCGAGCGCTGGCGCAACGCCGATGAGCGGCGGCAGGCGCTTGGCGCCGCCCCACCCCGGGACGATGCCGATCAGCACCTCGGGGAGCGCAAAGCGCGTCTTCGGGCCGTCGTCGGCCACGCGGTAGCGACACGCGAGCGCCAGCTCCATGCCCCCGCCCATGCAAAAGCCGTGGACGAGCGCCACGGTGGGAAAAGGCAATCCGGCCACGCGATCGAACGCCTCGTTGCCGAGGGAAATGAACGCCATCGCCGAGTCCACATCGGCCAGGCGAGTGAATTCGTCGATATCGGCGCCGGCTGCGAAACCGTTGTCCTTGGCCGACTGGATCACCAGCCCCCTCGGCGTCGATTGGGCCAGGGCTTCGGCCACCTGGATCAGTTCGCGAAGCGCCGCGCTCGAAAACGTGTTGGTGGCCGTGCCGGGACAATCGAAGGTGAGCCAGGCAATGCGGCTCTCGTCCTCCCGCAGGCGCCAATAGGTGAGCTCCATCATGCGGCCCTCGCGGCAGCCGCGGCATCGGCGCGGCGGATATGCAGCGTCTTGTCCACTCTCGCGACAACGTCACCCGCAGCATTGGTGACGTCCACGGCGAAGGTGGGCTCGTGTCGAGCGCCCGAGGCGGTGGCCGCCACGGCCTCATCGACCATCGCCTGGGTGAGCTCGAAGCGGGCGGCGAGCGTTCCGCGGCCCGGCTTCAGGAATCGCACGCTGCCGGCCTTGTCCCAGACGATGAAGTCGCGGCCGAGGTTGCGCATCATCATCAGCATGTGAAAAGGATCCGTCATCGCGAAGATGGAGCCGCCGAAGTGGGTGCCGACGTAGTTGCGGTTGAGGAGGCGCTGGCGCAACTCCACCTTCACCTCCCGCCAATCGGGCGCGATGTAAGTGACGCGGATGCCGGCGCCGCGGAACGGCGGCCAGAAATTCATCAGCGGCCGTGCAATGCCGGAGCCGAAGTCGATGCGCGAGAGAAATCCCTGGGCCACGGCCGCCCCTACGCGCGCTCGAGCAGGATGGCCCCGCCCTGCCCGCCGCCGATGCAGATGGTGGCTACGGCGCGCCGGCCCCCGGTGCGCTGCAGGTCCTTGAGCGCGTGCAGCACGATGCGCGCGCCCGACGCGCCGACGGGATGGCCGAGGGCGATGGCGC
>JAFMJY010000033.1 GCA_017853245.1 Burkholderiales bacterium
CGGCTGTTCGGAACCAAGCTCGCCATCGCCGGAACGATCCTCTATTGCCTGCTCGACATCGCGCGCCGCTACTGGAAGAAGCTCGGCTTCCCGAAGCTCTACCTTTTTTCGACGGCCATGACGGTCGGGTTCGGCACGGTCGACCTGCTCTCGAACGAGCCGTTCATGCTTCGCTTCGAGCCGGCGATCAGCAACTTCATCACCTTTGCCCTCTTCGTCTACGGCAGCGCCGGCAAGCGCTCGCTGGTCCTCGAGATCGTCGAGGAAAAGCGCGGCGCCCCGTTTGTCGACCGGCCCGACATCGTCCGCTTCTGCATCTACCTCACGCTCATCTGGGCGGCCTATTTCCTGGTGAAAGCGCTGGTGTACCTGTACCTGGGGCTCACCCTGTCCCTGGAGCTCGCCACGGAAATCCGCGCGGTAGTGGGCCCGGTGAGCCTGGCTGCCATGATCGGCGCAATCTCTGCGGGCGCCCGGCCCCTATACCATCTGTTCAACCGGCTGGGCCTCCTGCCGCCGCGCCCGGCCGTCGACGACGCAAAGGCCAGCGCACCCCCGGCCTGACGGCCGACGTTTCAACCCGAGGAATGCACCCATGAAGAAAAAAAGGATCCTGCTGGTCTCCGCTGTCGCCGACTTCGCCTTCTCCGGCTGGGTGGAGGAGGTCGCGCAGTCGGTTCGCCGGGCCCGCGCTTTCATCGCCCCGGTGAACATCGCGACCGTCGCGGCGCTCACGCCGCCGGAATACGACGTCACCCTCTGGGACGAAATCGTCCAAGGGCCCTCCGAGCAGGCGCTCGACGCCGGCTACGACCTGGTGGGCGTGTCGTCGTACCTGGACCAGCTCGATCGCGCCATCGAGATTGCCGCTGCGTTCCGCGCGCGCGGCATCACCGCAGTCATCGGCGGGGCCGGCGTCACGACCCGCCCCGAAGATGCGCTGGGCAAGGCCGACGCCATCTTCGTCGGCGAGGCCGAAACCACCTGGCCGCAGTTCCTGGCTGAATGGGAGGCGGGCACGCACCGGTCGCGCTACGACCCGGAGACGCTTCCCGACCTGACGACGTCGCCACCACCGCGCTGGGACAGCATCGCCGACAAGCTCTCGGCCAACTACAAGAGCGGCGCCATCCAGATCAACCGGGGCTGCCCGCATCGCTGCGAGTTCTGCAACGTCTGGGTGAAGTTCGGCCGCAAGATCCGCACCAAGCCCATCCCCCAGGTGCTGGACGAGCTGCGCACGCTGGAAGGCCTGGGCATGAAGCGCGCGATGTTCTGCAGCGACAACTTCATCGGCGACCCGCGCTATGCCAAGGAGCTGCTGCGGGCAGTGGTGCCGGTCAACGACGCGTTCAAGTACCCGCTGACCTTCAACACCGAGCTCACCGTCAAGGTGGCCGACGACGAGGAGCTGCTCGGGCTCTTCGCCCGGGCGGGCTTCACGACGTTCTTCATCGGCATCGAGTCCCCGAACGTCGACAGCCTGCTCGAGACGCACAAGTACCACAACACCAAGTCCGACCTGGTCAAGCAGTGCCTGCGAATCAACTCCTACGGCATCCCCATCGTCGGCTCGATGATCGTGGGCTTCGACAGCGACGGGCCGGGCATCTTCGACGCCCACTTCCGATTCCTGCAGGACGCGCACATCCCCTACGCGCGCATGAACCTGCTCAAGGCGGGAAAGGGCACCGCGCTCTACGACCGGATGGTGGGCGAGCGCCGGGTGATCCACCTGGAGCGGACGTTCCCGGGCCACAAGCTGTCGAACTCGATGATGAGCTGCAACGTGATGCCGCGCGGCCTGCCGCGGTCGGAGCTCTATCGCGGCTACCTCGGCCTGCTCGAGCGGGTTCGGGATTGGCGCAACTTCGGCGAGCGGATGCTGGGATTCATCGACGACATCACCCGGATACCCGAACGCCGGCCCGACGACCGGTTGCTGCCGGTGGCCAAGGAGATCCGCCAAATGCTGGTGACGAGCCCGGGCGTCGACGTGGATGTCGTCGAGGCGATCTACGCTCGCGCGAGCGAGCGGGTGCCGGTGATGCTGTGGGAGGTCATGTCGATCGTGCTGATGCAGCGCTTCGACGTCGACCGGCTCAAGACGGAGCGCGCCGACCTCGAGGCCCAGATTCGCCTCGAGGAGCAGCTGGAGGCCCGCGGCGAGGCGGTGCTCGAGACCCTGGCCTGAACACGATGCCGGGCGCACCGCGCTGGCGCCACAAGTGGGCCATCGCGCTCTACCGCGGGCCCTCGCCGCTCGCGCTGGCGCCGGTCGACCCGCGGGGGCAGCCTTTCCTCACCGGGCGCGAGGTGACGGACGTCCCGGCCCTCGGCGTGGCCGACCCCTTCCTGCTCGAACGCGATGGCTGCCTTTATCTTTTTTTCGAGGTGGTGAACCGCGACACCGACCGGGGCGAGATCGCCTATGCCGCGAGCAATGACGGGCTCGCGTGGCGATACGGCGAGGTGGTGCTGAGGGAACCTTTTCATCTTTCCTACCCGCAAGTGTTTGCGTGGGAGGGAAAGATGCTGATGGTCCCCGAAACCCGACAGGCTGACGCCATCCGGCTGTACGAGGCCAGCAACTTTCCGGGCGGCTGGCGGCACATCGCCACCCTGTGCGAAGGCCCGTATGCCGACGCCACGCTCCACTTTGACGGCAAACGCTGGTGGATGTTTGCACAGCGCGGCCTGGACGAGCTGCGACTCTTCCACGCGCCGGCGCCGCAGGGCCCGTGGGCCGAGCACCCGCAAAGCCCGTTGTGGCCCGGCAACCGGCGCCGAACCCGCCCCGGCGGGCGGATGCTCACGCACCAGGGGCGTCTGCTGCGGTTTGCCCAGGACGGCTGGCCCTCCTACGGCAGCTGCCTTCGGGCTTTCGCCGTCGACCGGCTCGATGTCGATGGGTACGCCGAGCACGAGGTTGCGCAGAGCCCCATCATCCAGGCGTCACGCTCGGGATGGAACGCCCAAGCCATGCACCACATCGACGCCATCCCGACAGCGGCGGGCGACTGGCTCGCCGTCGTCGACGGCGCCACTCTCGCCTATCTCTGATGGCTCGCATCTGCCTGTCGACCCAGAGCTATCCGCCCGAGACGGGTGGCGTGGGCGTGGCCGCCAGCCGGCTCGCGCGAACGCTGGCGCGCGCCGGGCACGACGTGCACGTGGTTGCGCCCGTGCTGGAAGCGGCTGGCAGCGCGGGTGGGGTACGCGCAGCGCAGGAGGATGGCATCCACGTGCATCGCGTCCACCACGAGCCGGGCTCCCCGGAGGGCATGTTTGCGCTGCGGGCGCTGGTGCGCAATCTCGACCGGGAAGTGGGCTTCGACCTCTTTCACGGCTTCTTCCTCACAGCCGTCTACCCGTGCGTCGGCGCGCTTACGCAGGGTGGCCGGCCGCGGCCGCTCATCGCCAGCATCCGCGGCAGTGACGCGACCGTCCTCAAGGACAACTTGATGACCCGCGCACCGATACTCTCCAGCCTGCGCCGCGCAGACTGGGTGACGTCGGTCAACCACGCCTACATCGGCCTTTGCTCGGAGGATGTCGACATCCGGGATCGCGCCTCGGTCATCCGCAACAGCGTCGAGCCGGTTTCACAGGCCACCGCGCGCTGGCAATTGTCGGGTGCCAACCGCGGCATCGTGGGGCTGGTGGGCGAGTTGCGCGCAGTGAAGGACGTCCCGCTGCTGGTCCGCGGTTACGCGCGAGTGCCACAGGGCTTGCGCCGGGGCCTGGTGCTCGGGGGATATTTCACCGACGCGGGGGAAGCGGCATGGACCGAGCGGCTGATTGGCGAGCTGGGGATTCGCCACGAGACAACGCTCACCGGCAAGTTCCCGCACTCGGCTGTGTTCGACCTCCTCCGGGGGCTCAACGTCTACGTCCAATCCTCCGCCTTCGAGGGGTTGCCCAACGCGCTGCTCGAGGCTGCCTGCCTCGGCATCCCGCTCGTGGCCACGGCCGTGGGCGGCATGGCGGAAATCCTGCGCGACGGCGAGAGTGGCCTCTTGGTGCCGCATGGAGACCCTGCCGCCCTCGGCGCAGCCATCCGTCGCGTGCTGGAGGATGATGCGCTCGCCCTGTCACTGTCGCGCGGCGCTCTCGCCCTCGCCGGGGAGCTGAGCCCGGAGCGCGAAAGCCGCGAGTGGCTCGGCCTCTACGACCGCTTGCTCTCTGCGCCACCTCGCTGCGGCCGCGCGTGACCGCCCTGGCTTCGCACTTCACTCCCGACAACCTTCACCATGAAAGCTCTGACAGACGTTCGAATCGGCATCATCGGGCTCGGCTATGTGGGGCTCCCGCTCGCCGTGGAGTTCGGCAAGGCGCATCCCGTCGTCGGGTTCGACACCAGCCCCGAGCGTGTCGCAGAGCTGCAAGCCGGCAAGGACCGCACCCTCGAGATCGAGCCGGGCGAGCTGCGCGAGGCGACGCATCTCACGTTCACCACTGATCCGAGTGCGCTACGAGCGTGCACCGTGTACATCGTGACGGTGCCAACGCCCATCGACGCCCACAAGCGCCCCGACCTGCGCATGCTGCTCGCAGCCTCGGCCACCGTGGGTGGCGTGCTCAAGCGCGGCGATGTGGTGATCTACGAGTCGACCGTCTACCCGGGCTGCACGGAGGAGGACTGCGTTCCCGTGCTCGAGCGCGTGTCGGGGCTACGATTCAACAGCGACTTTCACGTGGGCTACAGCCCGGAGCGTGTCAACCCGGGCGACAAGGCTCACCGAATTCCGACGATCCGCAAGGTGACCTCAGGCTCGACCGCGGAGACTGCTGAATTCGTGGACACGCTCTACCGCAGCATCGTCACAGCCGGCACCCATCGCGCCGAAAGCATCCGCGTGGCGGAGGCAGCCAAGGTGATCGAGAACACCCAGCGCGATGTGAACATCGCGTTGGTGAACGAGCTCGCCATCATCTTCAACCGGATGGGCATCGACACCGAAGCGGTGCTGCAGGCCGCGGAGAGCAAGTGGAACTTCCTGCCCTTCCGCCCGGGCCTCGTCGGTGGGCACTGCATCGGCGTCGACCCGTACTACCTCACGCACAAGGCGCAGGCCATTGGGCACCACCCGGAGGTCATCCTCGCGGGCCGGCGCCTGAATGACGGCATGGGGCACTACGTCGTCGCGCAACTGGTGAAGGCGATGACCCGGCAGCGCATTCCCGTCGACAGCGCCCGGGTGCTGGTGATGGGCCTCGCCTTCAAGGAGAACTGCCCGGACCTGCGCAATACGCGCGTGGTCGACATCGTGCGCGAGCTTCGCGAATACCGGGCCAGCGTCGACGTGCATGACCCCTGGGTGAGCGCCGACGCTGCCCGTCGCGAGTACGGGCTCGAGATGGTCGAGACGCCCCAGGCCGGCGCCTACGACGCGATCGTGCTTGCCGTCGCCCACCGGCAGTTTCGCGCGCTCGGCGCACAGAAGATTCGCGCCTACGGCAAGCCGCTGCAGGTGCTCTACGACCTCAAGCACGTGCTGGGCCGAGGGGCGTCGGACCTTCGGCTGTGAAGCGGGTGCGGCGCTCGGATCGTCCCGCCTACTGTGCTTCCTGCCAGGCCTGGAACATCAGCACTGCCCAGAGCGGGTGCGAGAAATCGTGCCGGCGCGACAGGTGCAAGTTCCACTTCTCGCGCACGGCTGCAGGATCGAGATAACCCTCCTGGCGAAGCCGGCGCTCATCGAGCAGGTTCTCGGCCCAGTCCCGAAGCGGCTCCCGGATCCAGCTGCCCACGGGCACGCCGAAGCCCATCTTGGGCCGATCCGTCAGTTCCGCAGGCACGTAGCGCTCCAGCAATTTGCGAAGTACCCACTTGCCCTGGCCATCGCGGATCTTCAGGGGCAGCGGCAGGCTCCAGCAGAACTCGACCACTCGATGGTCCAGGAACGGCGCACGGGTTTCCAGGGCTACGCCCATGGCAGCACGGTCGACCTTCACGAGGATGTCGTCGGGCAGATAGGTCGTCGCATCCACGAGCATCATTCGATGCTCGGGCTCACTGAGCGCCGGCCACTGGCAAGGCTCGTTGAGCAGCGTTCGCGGCTCGGGTGCGCCCCGGGCTACCCGCACGGGGTCGGGCCACAGAGAAGCCAGGAAGCGAAACAGGTCATCGGGGCCCTTCGCGCGCAGGAAGTGGGACACGGCTCGGACCTTGTCGGAAGGGCTCGCATCGCGGTGGCGCGCAGGTAGCAGCGGCCCGGCGGCGCGGATCAGCGCATTCCACCGGTGTGGCGGCACCATACCCAGCAGCGAGCCGAGCGCGTTGCGCATCCCCACCGGCAGGCCACCCATCTGCGACCAAAATTGCATCGACCGGAAGTAGCGGTTGTAGCCGGCCAGCAACTCGTCGCCGCCATCACCCGACAGGCAAACCGTCACCTGTTGCCGGGCGAGTTGGGAGACAAGAACGTTGGGAATCTGCGCCGAGTCGCCCAGTGGCTCGTCGTAGAGGGCGGGAAGCCGGGGGATGACCGTCCGTGCGGCCTCTGACGTGACGGTGAGCTCCGTGTGCTCGGTGCGCAAATGTCGCGCGACGGCCTTGGCATGAACGGCCTCGTTGAAGGCCGGCTCGTCGAAGCCGATGGTGAAGGTCTTCACCGGACGGGAAGACTGCGCCTGCATCAACGCCACCACGGAGGAGGAATCGAGCCCGCCCGACAGAAAGGCCCCGACCGACACGTCGGCGACCGATTGCCCGGCAATCGACTGTCGCAGCAACCGATCCAGTGTGTCGACCGCCTCCGCCTCGGACCCCTGGAACTGCCGCGCCTGTCCGCGCTCGGCAACCTCGCGCATCGCCCAGTAGGGCTGCGGGCGACCCTGCTTGCCGCCCGGGCCGACCGCCAAGAACGTCCCCGCCGGGAGCTTGTGGATGTCCTGGTAGATGGACATCGGGGCGGGAACGTAGCCATGGCGAAGATAGGCCGTGAGGGCACTGCGCTCGACGGGGGCACGAAACGCCGGATGTCGCTTGAGCGCCGCCAGCGTCGAGCCGAACAACAGCGTCTGGCCCTGCCACCCGTAATAGAGAGGCTTCTCGCCCAGCCGGTCGCGCGCGAGGTAGAGCACGCGATCCTGACGATCCCAGAGCGCGAAGGCGAACATGCCGACAAACTTTCGCAGGGAATCGCAGACCCCGAAGGCCTCCACCGCGGCGAGCAATGTCTCCGTATCCGATCGCCCGCGCCACGGCCCGCCTGGGGGCGTCGCTTGCGCGGCATCGATCTCGTGGCGGATCTCGAGGTGGTTGTAGATCTCGCCGTTGTAGGCGACCACATAGCGGCCGGATCGGGAGGCCATCGGTTGGTGCCCAGCCGGGGACAGGTCGAGAACGGCGAGGCGTCGATGGCCCAGCGCCACGCCACACAGCGGGTCAGCCCAGGTGCCGCCCGCGTCCGGGCCGCGGTGGCGAACGGCCTCGCTCATGCGCTCGACGATAGCCACCAGGGCTTCGCTGGCGGCACGCTCAGGCTGGCCGAGAAACCCTACGAATCCGCACATGACGGCACAGCCTCCGGAGGTTGGGACCTACCGCTCGAGGAGGGCAGTCGACAAAAAAGCCAGGCGCACGGCCTGGCTTTTCGGAACGTTGGTGGCGGGATGGCGACCCACCCTGACTGGGGAATGCCCCGATAATCAACCATCCGAGATCACGAGCATCAGGTTAATAATCAGCGATTTAGGGGTGGATGAGCCGATTGCGTGCCAGACGCAATAATCGTAGCCCGTAGGCACACTCTAGCGCCCGAGTTCATTGCATTCGGCCGCCCAACGGTTCAACCGGAACTTCTCGAACCACTCGTTCAGGTGAGTGAGAGATCGCGCCCGAGGATCAATGGCCTCCGCCTGCGAAGGTGCCCAACTTCGCCAATGCTCGAACGCGGGAACTTCGTTCGAATGCGACCCGATTCGCTCGTCCAGTGCCCCAATAAGGGCTCGAATCTGGTCGGATCGGGGTACGTTGCTGATTGCATGGTTCAGCAGCTTCTGGCGAGAGTCTAGGAGCGCCTGAAGTTCGGAAGCCTTTCTCTTGCGGCCGCAGCCCATGCCGGCGGGGAATTGAGTCCCCCGGGGGCGTCCCGCGCCGGCGCCCGCCGGATCCCCGAAGCGGTGAAGCGCGTGACCCGGCAGCCTGTGCGCTGGGTCATCAACACGGTCGGATCACCGACCTCGCGACGACGCGGTCGCAGAAGCGCGCCTACCTCGAGGCGCTGCGCGGCCACATGAAGCGCGCCATCGACAAGGACGTCGGCTCCGGGGGACCAAAGGGCGGAAACGAACGTCGAATGGCTGGCTTGTCAGGAGGAAACGTCGCCTCCTCGATTCACGCGCCAGCCAGAATGATACCTCGCCCCTCGCAAGGGACAGCGGGGACTCTGGCGCTCGCCTCAAGCCGCGGGCCCGCAGAGCCAGTCGCTATAGGCCTTGAGCCCCGTGACTTTCAGGCCGGACTGGCGGCCGGCCCGGATGCACGCTTCAAACAGGTTCTGCCCATGCGAGCGGGCGCAGGAAATGACGAAACCCGGCTTCTGCGCGCGCAGATTGAACAGCTGCACGGGAACCCCGTGACAACTCGTGGCGAAGAAGAGCGCACCCCCGCGTTCGCGCGGTTCCACGTCAACGGTCACCAGCCCCTGCACCACGTCCAGCGATAGCGGGCCCCATAACCCCAGCAAGACCCATCCATCGGTCATGTCGGTCCAGGAAGAGTCCGCCGGCTTCATTTCAAGCGGCCCCGTCAGGTCGAGGACGACCGCATGGCCCGGCTTCAGGCAACCGGCAAGCGACTGGCCGTTCCAGACGGCCTGGCCCGGTCTCGCGAGGCCCAGACGTTGCGCGCCGGCGCCTTGCACGATGGCCTTCGGCCGATGACTGAGGTCGGTCAGCCCGACCGCGCAGTCTCCCTCCGGCGGCTCGAAGCGCTCGACCACGGGCCAGCCTTCCAACTGCGTTTCCACGGGCTTCCCGGCCCAGCCAGGCAGCGCAATGGCTCGCGCATGGGTCATCACGCCTTCATCCTCCCGCCCGAGGGATCGTAGAAGGGCGGCTTCGCGAAGGCGGCCTCGACTTCCCGGCCCTCTCCAAGCCAGAGCCTGACCTTTCCGCCCTCGCGCCAGTCTTCGTCGGGCTCGACCAGTGCCAGCCCGATGGTCTTGTCGAGCAACGGGCTGTACCGGATGGAGGTCACCCGGCCGAGCTGGCGCGGGCCCTTGACCACCAGGCAACCGTCGAGCACCGGTGACTTGCCGTCCATGCTGAATGCAATGAGCTGCTCCTTGAGCGGCCGGTCCGAAAAGAGCTCCAGCATCGGCTTGCCGACGGTCTCCGTCTTGGTGCGATTGAGCATCCAGCCGAATGACGACTCGAACAGGTTCGTGAAGCCATCGGTGTCGAGACCCGGGATTGCGTGTCCCTTCTCCAGGCGGCAGATGTTCAGGCACTCGATCCCGAACGGAACCAGTCCCAGCGGCTTGCCGGCCTCCAGGATTCGCTTCCAGAGGAAGCCGGCCTGGCTGGACGGGCAAAGCAGCTCGTAGCTTAACTCGCCGACAAAGCCCATGCGCATGGCGATGACATCGACGCCGGCCATCTTGACTCGCGCCCAGGTGAGGAACGGGAACGCCTCGTTGGAGAGGTCGGCGTCGGTCAGCTTCGACAGTATCTCCCTCGACTTCGGTCCGGCGACGTTCATGCCGGCCCGCGTCTCCGTGAGGTTCACCACGTGCACCTGCCAGTCTTCCTCGCGGCACCACCGGGCGAACCATTCCTCGGTCACCGGGGCGCGCCCCGCCAGGGTGGTGACGAAATAGTCGTCCTCGCCCATCTTGAGCACGACGCCGTCGTCGAGCAGTATCCCTTCCTCGTTGCACGAAGAGGAGTAGAGGATCTTGTTGCCCGCGAGGTTTCCCACCTCACGGGTCATGACCCTGTTGAGAAGCTTCTTCGCATCCGGGCCGAACACGCGGAACTTGCCCAGCATCGACACATCGCAGATGCCGGCGGCCTGGTGAACCGCCAGACTCTCGGCAAGCTCATCGCCGAAGTGATTCATCCGGATCCAGCTGCCCAATCTCATGGGCCTGCCGCCATGCTCGAGTTGCACGTGGTGAAGAGGCGAGAGCTGCGGATTGTCGTGGTGCCCGGCCGCCATGGCACCCAGGCTGATCGAGGCGACGGGTGGCCGGGTGGTGGGCAGCGTCCGCGATCCCAGTTCCGGCCGCTTCCTGGCGAGAACATGCGTGAAATTGGCCTCGCACATTCCGCCCTGGCAGGCGCCCTGGGTCGCCGTCGTATACCGCTTGCATGTCTCGATGTCGCTGAATCCCTCCTCGACTGCCTGCTCGACGTTCTTTTCCGTCACGTCGTGGCAATAGCAAACGAAGGTCTTCGCCTTCTTCCCGGCTTCAGTCGAGAGCGGCTGCGCCGATACGGCCCGCAAAGGGGATGGGCGCTCAAGGGCTTGCCGGGCCTCCTGCCCCATCGTCCCGACGTCGATGCCAAGACCCTCCAGGGCCCGCACGGCCGCGACCCGGCCCTGCGCCATGATCGCCTCGGGGTCCTCGAGCCCGAGCAGTCTTCCGGCCGCGTGGTAGGCACGCGGAACGTCCTCGGGCAGGTAGAAATTCAGCCCGCTGTCGTAGGCCATCCTGGCGCCGGCCTGGCCCAGCAGCTTGTGCCGCGGGTAACGGCCGGACGATGCAACGATGGTGTCACAGGCGACGGTCTGGACGTCGGAACCGCCGAGGGCCGCCAATGTCGCGCCTTCGACCCGCGTGCGGCCATGGGACCCAGTCACCTTGTAGCCGCTCCAGATCCTGACGCCGTGCTCCGATAGCCTTGCCCTGAGGGCTTCGTCCGGACCGCTCTCGCGATAGTCAGCCAGTCCCGCCAGCCCGATGCCCTTGTCGATCAGTTCAAGCCCGACACGGGCCAGGTAGTCGTCTCCTCCGGCGAGCAGGATCCGGGTGCCCGGCCTGATGCCCCAGAGGTGAACGAGCCTCTGCGCAGCCTCGGGCAGGATGATTCCGGGCCGATCGTTGTTCTCGAACAGGGGGGGAACGGAAGTCGCGCCGGTCGCGATGACGGTCGTACCGGCCCGAACGTGAAAGACGCGCTCCAGCACGCCCTCCGGGCCTTCGCCGCCGCAGGACTGGACGCAGATGGCCAGGCCGTCCGGGTAGATTGCCGACACCCAGGTGGAGGTGAGGACCCTGACATTGCCATGCTCCCGCAGCCGGCGAATGGAGTCCTGCGCTCGACGGTGCCCGGCTTCGCCCTGGAAGGCATCGAACCCGCCCAGCCACCCGTCGGCCTCGGCCAACACCACCCTGACCCCTGCCTGCGCGGCGGTGATGGCGGCCTCGATGCCGGCGAGGCCGCCGCCCACGACCAGCATCTCCGGGCTCAGGTTGACCGCATCGATCCGCGACTTGCCTGCCAGCGGCCTGACGGTCGCCATGTTGCCGGGCATCGCGCGGAAGACCTCCTTGACCCGCTTCCAGAACCACTGCGGCTTGTAGAAGTACTTGTAGTAGAAGCCCGTCGGCAGGGCCCAGGAGAAAGTGTCGGCCAGCGACTTCGGGTCGAACTCGACGCTGCCATGGGGCTCGACCGACATGCCCTCCCTCACGGATGTCTGGCACGTCTTGACATGCATGCGCCCGTCCACGCTCATCGTGCAGCGTGAGCACTGGCCGCTCAGGCACGACGGCGCCCGGCGGCGATGGTACTTGAACGAGCGTGAAAACGTGTCGATGCCGGAGGCGAGCAGCGCCGAGGCAACGCTGTCGCCTTCGAAGGCATCCACCTGGCGTCCCTGGAAGTAGATCCTTACGGGCCTCGCCCGATCAAGAACCTGGGTCGCGCAACCCGGAAGTCGGCCGGCCATCGGGCTATTCCTCGATGATTTCATGAGTGACGGTATTGCGCCTGATCTTCAGCCAGCTGCGGCAACCCATGGTGTGGTACCACCACTCATCCTGGACGCCCGACATGTTCTCGTAGAGGTAGAGGTAGTCGCACCATGCCTTCACGTCCGCTCCCGGATCGGGCGCGCGCTTGCACTCGCCGCCGAACTTGAATTCATAGGGACTGCGGCGCCCGCAGTTCGGGCAGTCAATGAGGAATGGCATGAGCGATACCGATCAGATGATGATTTCCCGAACCCGCTGCCTGTTGTAGAACCTGTCGAGTCCGAAGTGCCTGATCTTCTCCGGCACCTTTCCCGTCGCGATGTACTCGGCGGCATATTTGCCGCAGGCCGGCGTCGACTTGAATCCGTAGTAGCCCCAGGCAATGTCGAGCGACAACCCGTCGATGCCGCTGGGTCCCATGACCGGGGCGGAATCCCCGGTGCAGTCGCACAGTCCCGACCAGCTGCGCACGACCCGGGCATGGGCCAGGTCCGGAAAGTACTCGAGGATGAAGGCGACGCGCTCCGAGCACTCCTGCCAGGTGGTGCTGGAGTTCCATGACTGCCACGGATCGAGCTGGCCGCCGAGAATCAGGTCGCCCTTCAGGGTCTGCTGCGTATACCAGTGCAGGCGCGGGGAGGCGACGTAGTAGTCGAGGAATGGCGCCATCACCTCGGTGGTCATCACCTGCATCGGGATCGTGACCACCGGGTATTTCACCCCGAGCATGCGGGCGATCTCGGAAGAGTAGCCCCCGACGGCGACGTGGACCTTGCCGGCGGCGATATTGCCGACATTCGTCCTCACGCCGTTGACCTTCCCGCCCTCGACATAGAAGCCCGTGACCTCCACGCCCGCGCAGATGTCGACTCCGCACCGGCTGGCCGCCTTCGCGTAGCCCCAGAGCGCGGCATCGTGATGAACGGTTCCGCCTTCAGGGTGGAACTGGGCGCCGGCAACGGGCAGTGCCGGCTTGTCGCTCACGTCCAGCGACGGGACCATCTTCTTGACCTCTTCCGGGCCCAGCATGTCGATCTTGATTCCGGCCCGTCGCTGGGAATCGCTCAGCATGCGCATGACGGCGAGTTCCCCGTCGCTGTGGGCGAGCGCGATGAGACCCTTCTTCTGCACCATGAGGTTCCATTCCAGCTCGGCGCTCAGCCCGTCCCACATTTCCAGGCTTTCCTTGTAGAACGGCAAGGTCTCGTGCGCGCGCTTGTTGGCACGGATCATTTCCGTGTTGCGGCCGGAGCCGCCAAAGCCGATATAGCGGCGCTCCAGCACCGCAATGCGGCCCACGCGGTGGTACCGGGCAAGGTTGTAGGCCGCCGCCAGGCCATGCAGGCCTGCGCCGATGACGATCACGTCATAGCGCTTTTCCGGCTGCTTGTAACGCAAGACTGGCTGTGAGGTCGGCATCGGCTCTACTGTGCGGACATTGTCCGGGTTGCACAACGGCGCCTACCCGGGGCCTGCACGGGCCAGGTGGCGCTCGCCTGATCGAATCCTGCCGGTTTCGACGCCCGGCGCCGGGACACTGACCATCACGGCTGGCGCAGCCTGATGGACCGGGACGTGCCCGCATTCAGGAGCAACCTTCCGGGCGGGTGAATTCCCGTCCAATAGTCGCCCCCCTGGCGCGCAACCTTGCGCGCGGCGAAATCTTGGCGCGCTGCGCCGGTGCGGGGCCGGTGGCGCCCGCCCGGAAGGCGGCTACTCGCCGAAGCGAGCAGCCGGAGCGGGCACCTGCGCCAATCCGGCCAGTGGTCAAATCAGAACGTCCTGGTCACCGTCAGCCCGTAGGTTCGGGGAGCGCGGTAGGCCTCCTGGATGTATCCCAGGTCGGCGGTCAGATCGAACGCATAGATCCGATAGAGCTTGTTGGTCATGTTCTTGACCCACGCGGCGACTTCCCAGCTCTTGGTGGGAACCCACGAAACGCGGCTGTTGAACTGATAGCTGGAGCCTTCCTCCAGGCCGGGCTGATTGAGGTTGTCGAAGAACACCGACGAGCTGTAGTTGGCGTCAACCTGGAAGGCCAGGGTGCCTCCGCTGGCGAGATTCATCGTGTAGCGCGCCATGGCGTTCGCCGTGAAGTCGGGCGCCAGCACCATCTTGCGGTCCCGAATCGCCCCCGACGCATCCTGGACGTCCTTCACCCTTGTATTGAGGAATGCAGCACCGGCCCTCACCAGGAGGGCCTTGGTCCAATAGCCGCTGTACTCGAGCTCGGCGCCATCGATCTTGGCGTCGGCGTTGAACAGCAGCTGCGACAGGTCGCGAAACACGAACGCCTGGTGGTCCTTGTAGTTGTAGTGGAACACCGCGCCGTTGAGCCGATGGGTGCGATCGGCGAACTCCGACTTGAAGCCCGCCTCGTAGCTGGTGAGCTTTTCGGGCTTGACCGAGTAGTCGCGCAATGCGACCGGACCGAAGCCGCTGTTGAAGGTGCCGGCCTTGTAGCCGGTGGAGACGCCACCGTAGAACATCGTGTCGCGGCTCGCATTCCACACCAGCTTCGCAAGATAGGACGTATTGCTCGTATCCTGCTTTGCCAGGTCGCCGATCGTCGACCTGTCGTAAACGACACCGCCGGGAAGAACCCCGATCAGGAAGGTCTGCGACATGTCCTTCTTGTCGTCGGTGTAGCGCAGGCCGGCGTTCAGGGAGAGGCTGTCGGACAGCTTGTAGTCGATCTGGCTGAAGGCGGCCCACGACTTCGTCTCGGTGTCGAAGGCAGTCGTTCCCGAGGGGGCGCCGAAGAAGATGTCGGCGATCGGGCCCGTGAGCGCCTGCGAGCCGTCCGTCTTCAGGCTGAAATAGTAGAGCCCCATGTTCCACTTCAGGGCATCGCTGCTGCCCTCGAGGCGGAATTCCTGGCTGTACTGGCGGGTATTCGAGTCGAACAGCGTGAAGCAGAAGTTGGCCGGTGCGCTGTCGCAATCCTGGCGCTGCCGCTTCTTGAAATCCTGGAAGTTGGTGATGGAGATCAGTTCGGCCTTGCCCAGCCCGACATTGAGGCGCGCCGTGCCCGCGCTGTAGTCCGAGTTGACGTACAGCCCGGGGCTCACGTTGATGTCGTTGAGATTGCTTGTCCCGACGACCACGTTGCGATTGGCTTCGACGACCCGCGAAAGGCCGTCAGAGCCGACATACGAAGGCGCGTAGCGATAGGGGTTGCCGCCCTTATTCTTGTTGCTCGACGTTTCGGCGGAGAGCAGCAGGTTGGTGTCGCTGGAGATATCGAAGTTGAGCTGGCCGCGAATCGCCTTGAGATCGACCTGGTTGGCGTCTTCCGCACCGGGGGCAGGATTCTGGTTCTGCTGGATTCCGTCATTGCGGTGCGCCATCACGGAGACGCGAGCCGAGACCGTGTCGCTGAGGGGCCCGCCGACCGCGGCTTCGAGATTGAGGTCGCCGTAGTTGCCGGCGCTGCCTCTCACGAAGCTGTCGAAGTAGTTGGTCGGCTTCTTCGTGACGTAGTGAATCAGGCCGCCCGTGGCGTTGCGCCCGAACAGGGTGCCCTGCGGCCCCTTGAGCACCTCGACCCGGTTGATGTCGAAGAGCTGGAAGTCGAGACTGGCGAGCGCCCCCTTGTAGACTTCGTCGACATAGATGGCCGAAGGGCTCTCATGGTAATCGCGGAAGTCGTTGAGGCCGACGCCGCGGATGGCGATGTTGGGAATGTTGCCGGTGCCGAACACCGGCGAGATTCTCAGGCCGCTCGTCAGGTCGGCAATGTCGTTGCTGCTTTGAACCCCGGCGTTCACCAGCGTTTCCGCAGAGATGGCGGTGATCGCCAGTGGTGCGGTCTGGGCGGTCTGCGGACGCTTTTGCGCGGTCACGACGATCTGCTCGAGTTTTCCGAGTTCCGGCGCTTCCTGGGGTGCTGCCGCCTTGCCGGGGCTCGCCACGGCCTTTTCCTGGCCAGCCGCGGCAACCTTCTGGGCGGCTGGCGCTTCTTCCGCGGCAGCCGGCGCTGCATCCTGGGGGGGCGGCGCCGCCTGCGCCAATGCGGGCGGAATGGGCCAGAGCAGCAGGCCGCCCGAGGCAAAGAGAGCCTTCACACAACCCTGCCGGAGCGCAAGCGCCTTGCCGCTTCTTGCGCTGCTGTTCTTGATGTCCTTCCGCCTATTCATGGTTTCTTCCCCCGCAATCGAATGGCCGTCATAGAGTGCGGTCCGCTAAAGCCCTTCGCCGCGGACCGTCATCCGCCGGCGTTTTTCTTCGCCGAGCGCGCCTCGAAAGGTAGCAGCGGGCCATGGCGCGGAATTGCGGCGGTGCGCCGCTTAATTGCGTTTATGCGCCACATTCCGAATGCGCCCGGGCACCAAGGATCGGGGCGCAGAGCTACGACCCGTTGCCGGGAGGACCGATGGGCCTTCGCCAGATCTTGTACACGCCAACCGTCAGCAGCGGGATCATGTAGACGACAAGGAACCCCCACGCGAGGTTTCCGTAACCCTTTGCGACCAGATCCGCTATGCCGAAACTCGCGAGCGCCATGCTCGCCGTGAGCGCGCCGCCGGCAACGAGGGCGTGAGTCCGGGGACCGCATCTTGAACCACGCCGTTCCATCGACCAGGCATCGAGCCGCTCGTTGACCCCTTGCAGCAGGCCCGCCACGGTCTGGATGATCATGGCAAACAGGACGACGATGTAGACGTACATGAGCCATGGACGATCGAGCTTTCCAATCATCCAGTACGTCGGCAATGCCTGGTCCAGCGACTCGGGATAGGCGGCCATGAACGTGAGGTGGAACACGAGCGCAGGCAAGGCACCGAAAGCGCCCGCGGTGAACGCGCTGACGAAGGCCTCGCCCCGCGTGTTGATGTCCCGCGCGGAATAGAGCAATGCCGGAATGACCGCGACCGTGTAGAGCGCGTATTGCAGGCCGCCAACCAGCCAGTTGCCCCTTGAAGGCGCGTCGCGAAAGGCGGTGGCTATCGACTCGTGATATTGCACGAAGGTGAGCACGCAGAAGATCAGCAGCACCGCCGACAGCGCAACCATGCATACCGCCATCGACTCCTGCAGGAGAGTCCGCCCGAAGTAGTTCAGGGCGACCGTGCCCGCAAACAGCAGGCCGACGCCGATGAGCGAGGGGACGCCCCACTGGTCGTTCAGCACGCTGGCCGCCGCCGAGCCGTTCACGGCGAGGACGACCAGCAGCGCGAGCAGGAACAGGAATTCGAACGTGATCCAGGCCCGCCCGGTGAGCAGCCTGAGAAATCCCCTGTAATCGTATGTCCTGTAGATTCGGGCCAGCTCGAAGCTGAGAAAGTTGGTCAACCCGAATCCGAGCACGAGCACGAGCACCGCGAGAAGACCGCCATTCGGGCCGAAGACACTGATGAATTCGGCGATTTCCCGGCCCGTGCCGTAGGCGCCGCCGAATATCACCGACTGGAAGACCGCCGCCGGAATCACGACGACCCGGAAGAACCTGGTGCTGGTAAGGGATGTCATTGTCGTCGCCCGTAATGGAAAGGCGCCTTCGCCCCGCTTCCCCGGGACTGCGCTTCGCGTGCTCGATAGCCGCAATCAAACTCGCATCGGATCGCGGCGCCGCTTGCCTGAAAATCAATGAACGTCTGCATCAATTGCAGGCGCGTCAGGAACGCATGCGCCTCAGGCGACCCAGGCGCGAGCCGCGAATCGAGAAAGGCGCTAGAAACTAGCGCGGCTTCGGGCTTTCCGATTGCGCGCTGGCGCCAGTGATTTGCTATTGGGCGCCACTAGGGCCTGCGTTTCTTCAACCGGCTCTGCCTGCGCCACTCGCCGGGCGTGACGCCGTACCACCGCTTGAAGGCCTGGTTGAAGGTGCTTTGCTCCCGGTATCCAAGATGGTAGGCAATCGACGAGAGCTGCAGATTGCCGTCCTCGAGCAACTCGGTGGACAGCGCCCTGCGCGTTTCCTCGAGCAGGCCGCCATAGGTGAGGTTCATCTGCGCCAGCTGCCGCTGCACGGTTCTCTTGCTCGAGCGGAGCTGATCGGCAATTATCTCGACCGAAAACTGCCCCGTCGGGAGCGAGCGGCGAATGAGGCTTCGTACATTCGAGGCAAGATCCTCCCGCTTCCATCCGGCCTGGGCGCCGAGCACGGACGTCACCAGTGCCAGAACGTCGGGATCCTGTGCGCGGTTCGGCACCTTGAACGCCGTCGACAGAAATGCGACGCCGTCGATCTCGGAATCGAACTTGGGAACGACGCCGAAGTAATGCGCGTACTTCTTCGGCGAGCTGATCGCCGAATGCTTGAAGTGGACCGCCTTCGGCTTGTAGTCCGCCCCGAGGAACATCCTGGAAGTCTTGACGGTGGTCAGGAGAGATTCCTCGACCCACTGGTTCGAGATGGGCCTCATCGAGTCATTGAGGAAGAACTTGTAGACGAAGGTGTCGCCATCCCGCTCAAGCGACGTTTCGTAGCCGCCGGAGACCTGAACCGAGGCAAAGCGCTGGAACTCCCGCAGGGCCGTCTCGAGATCGGGGGCGTACTTGAGGATCAGGTTGAGCGGCCCAAAGAACGCAAAGTCCCGCGACTGCGCGAGCTCCAGCCCGAAATCGGGTGTCTGGGTCTGATGCGCCGCCAGCTCGTAGCAAGCCAGGATCGCCCTGAAGGGAACCCATCGTTCCGGGTCGCTGGCGGGATTGAAGTCGATTCCCGTCCGCGCAAGCAGCGCGGTCGAATCGACGCCGTGCCTGGCCACGGTTTCCGTCAAGCCGAGCAAAGCCCTGCTGCGACCAAGCGGTTCAATCATCTCGATTTCGGCTGGATGGGTTGCGCAGGCATGGCCGCGTGCCGGGGTAGCCCAAGGATGCACCAAATACTAAGTTACTGGCGCCAAAAAGCAAACGGGGAGCCGATGGCGTCCCTGGTCTGCTCGCGCGCTCCGGCCGACGCCCGTCGATCGGGGCACGACGGGCATCGGACAGCGGGAAGAACATGGAAGCGGACGAGCGCAAGCAAGTCGATGCCGGCTGCCTGTCGCGCACGGAAAACGCCTGTCGAGATGTATCGGCATCCATCGGGGAATGACAATCGGCCTGGCGGCAGGGGTTCTCCCGAAAGCGACGCCAGATCAGCGGCTCAGCGAAGCTGCGGAGGGAAGGTCGCCGCGAGGGCAGGGCTCCTCGCGGGCGGAGGAACTGCCGATGCCGTCCGCCGGCACGCCCGGGGGCATCGAGCCCCCGACGGCCCCCGAAGAGATCGCCAGGCGGAATCGGCTTGCCGCACGTCGCTGCCTGCCCGTCTCGGCAGCTGCCTTCATGAACAAGCCGCCCGATGTCCCGGAAAGCTTGCGCTCGGGGCGGGTGCCGTCAGCTGTTCGCCGCCGCTTCCTTCACGGCGCGCCCGAGGCGACGGAGAAGTTCGTCCACCTCCGATGCCGTGATGATCAATGGCGGCCAGATCACCAGGAACCCGGGGCGGAAAGGCGCCGTGAAAGCGAGCAGCCCATGGCGCACGGCCGCGTGGCGCAAGGCTGTTCCCGTGTCGGCAGACGGCGTCTCGATGCCTGTAAAAAGCCCCAGCTGCCGGCTGCCGGTCACGAAATCCGGGAACTCGCGTTGAAGCGACTGGTACCCCCGGTTCAGCCGCTCGCCCATCGCCACCACGTTGTCGAGCAAGGCGGGGGCAGAGAGCAATTCGAGCGCCTTGGCGGCCACGAGGCACCCGATCTCCGAGCCGGAAAACGTGGAGGGATGGGCCAGCGGAACCTTGTCGACAAACGCCAGCACGCGATCGTTGTACAGGCAGGCCGCAATCGGGTAGTACCCGCCGCCCAAGGCCTTCCCGACGACGGCCATGTCGGGGACGACTCCCCAGTTCTCGAATGAGAACAGCTTGCCCGTGCGGCCCAGGCCAGCCTGCACTTCGTCGAAGATCAGCAACACGCCGAGTTCGTCACAGAGCGAGCGCAATGCCTGCAGGTAGCCGGGGGGCGGCAACAGGGCTCCAGCCGAACCCTGGGCGGTCTCGAGCAGGACCGCTGCCGTGTTGCCGTCGACGGCCCGCGACACGGCATCCACGTCCCCGTAGGGCACCGGCACGATCCCCGGCGTCAGCGGGCCATAGTGCGCGGTGAAACTGGCAGGCGCCGCTGCCAGACCGAAGCCGACGAAGCCGTGATAGGCCTTGTCCATCGTGACGATGTTGTGGCGGCCGGTGGCCCCGCGCGCAAGCTTGCATGCGGCCTCGATGGCCTCGCCGCCGGTGACGGCGAATTGCACGTGGTTCAGGTTTCCCGGCGCCGCCCGGGCGAGCTTCTCGGCTGTCTGCGCGCGAATCGCGGACAGCAGCATCCAGTCGCCCATGTCGGTGTCCCGTGCGGCGGTTGCCAGCACATGGGCGACCTCGGGGTGACGGTGGCCGAGATTGAAGACACCGCCGGCGCTGCGGCAGTCGATGAAGCTCTTGCCGTCGATATCGCTGATCGTGATGCCAGACGCCGGACCCTGAACCAGCCCGTATCCGGCCGTCGTGCGCATCGCTTCCACGCGACCGGAGGAAATGTGGCTGGCAGTCAGGTTGCAGGCGACCTGGCTGGGCGAAAGAACCTCAGACCCCATGGGCGCTCCTTGATGACCTCCAGCCCCTGCAGCCCTCCTGGTTGCCCGTCGTGCCGGCTCGGGGCGCTTGCCGCCTCAAACGGTGTAGTGCACGCGAACGACGGCCTCGCCCAGCGGCGCAAACCTTTGCGCAAAGGCCACGTGGTCCGGGTTGGCGATATAGGCTTTCCAGGCGGCCTCGGAGTCGAAGTCGGCGACGAGCGCATAGTCGTAGGCGTTCTCGATGAGCTTCAGGTTCGGCCCGAACTCGAAGCGCCTGATGCCCTCCACGACATTCGAGATCGCGGCGAATCCCTCGCCGAAGCGCTTGATGTCTTCCGCCGTGACGCCTGGCTTGAACTTGATCAGGGTGATCTGTCGAATCATCGTTCTCCCCCTAGATGGCGCCCTTCAGGGCCTTGGCAAGCGTTGCCACGATCCGGTCGACCTCGTTGCGGGTCACGATGAGCGGCGGCGCGATGAGCACCACGTTGCAGCGCCCGGGCACCGTGTTGGCGTTGCGCCCGAGCAGCACGCCGTCGGCAAGGCAGGCGCCCAGTATCTTCATGACGACGGGATCGCCGAGCGGCGCCTTGGTCCCGCGGTCCGACACCAGCTCGACGCCGGTGATCATGCCCAGGCCGCGGATGTCCCCGACGTAAGGGTGTTCGCCAATCTGTTCGGCGAGGCAGGCGCGGAGATAGTTGCCGACGTCCCTCGCATTGTCGGCCAGCTTCTCCCGCTCGACGATGCTGATGGCCTCGAGCGCCACCGCCGAGGAAACCGGATGGCCCCCGAACGTGTTGATCTGGCGCAAGTGGCGCATGCTGTCCTGCGCACCGGTGAACCCCTCGAACACGTGTTCCTTGACGACCGTCGCGGCGATCGGAGCGTAGCCGCTCGCGAGGCCCTTGGCGAAGGTGAAGATATCGGCCTGTTCCTTCCAGCGCTCGTAGCCGAACATCGTGCCCAGGCGGCCGAACCCGGATACGACCTCGTCGAAGATCAGGAGCACGCCGTGCCGGTCGCAGATCTGGCGGACCAGCGGAATGTAGTTGTCGGGCGGCACGATCACCCCGCCTCCCGACATCAACGGCTCCATGATGAAGGCCGCCACCGTGTTCGCGCCTTCGTGGATGATCGCTTCCTCGAGCAGCCGGGCGCACTCCTCGCCGTGCTCCTCCGGCGTCAACTTGGGGTGGGCCCGGTAGGGATAGGGCGGCATGACATGGAGAAAGCCCGGCGCCGCGGGCTCGGAGCCCGTCCTGCGCTCCGCCTGGCCGGTGGCGGCCATCGCGCCCAGCGTGTTGCCATGGTAGGCACGGTAGCGCGAGATGATCTTGTAGCGGTGCTCTCCCGGCTTTCCCGACTGAAGATGATACTGGCGGGCGATCTTGAAGGCGGCCTCGTTCGCCTCCGATCCGCTGGCGGAAAAATAGGAATGGCAGGGAAAGCCAAGCAGCTCCTGCAGCTTGTCCGCCAGCTGGATGGTCGGCTCGCACGACATGATCGGGGCGAGGTAGTTGAGCTGCTCCATCTGCCGGCGTGCGACTTCGGCGATCTCGCGCCTGCCATAGCCGACGTTGACGCACCAAAGGCCGGCCAGCCCGTCCAGTATCCGGGAGCCATTCGCCGCCGTGATGGTGCAGCCTTCCGCGCTCTTCATGATGGGCACGCTGGCGCCCCGCAAAGGACTGTGCTGGGTCAGCGGGCGCCACAGGTGATCCGGATAGTCGGGTGCCATCGTCTTGTTGGTGTCCATGGGCGGGTACCTGGGAAGTTGTCGGGGGTGCCGGGCTATTCGGCCGATGTCTTGACCCGCATCTCGATCATGCCCTGGGTGAGCGGCGACTTGACGCCCACCGTGACGACATCGACCAGGGAGGAGACCTTGTCGTTGTTGCGCAGGGCAAGATCGATGGCCGCGCGCAGTCCGGATGCATCTTCGACACGCGCGGCGTGCGCCCCGCCGCCTTCGAAGATCCTGCTGTAGTCCATCTTGCGCAGGCTGGTGGCGCAAACGGTGCCCCACATCTCCTTCTGCTGCTCCTGGATCATGCCCCACTGCGCATTGTTGGCGACGAGAATGGTCACCGGCGCATTGTGGTCGATCGATGTCTCCAGCGGCGTGAGGCCCGGCGCAAGGCCGAGAGATCCGTCACCCGTCACGAGCAGGACACGCGAATCGGGGCACGCCATCTTGGCCGCCGTCGCGTAGGCCGGCCCCGTTCCCATCTGCTCCCAGGGCCCCGGGTTGATGATCGCCCTGATCTTCCTGCCCTCGAGCGCCCAGATGCTCAGTGCCGTCTCGAACCAGCAGGCGATGTCGCCGCCGTCGATCACCATGATGTCATTCTCGCCCAGCGACGAGAGCACCTCGTAGCACAGGGCGACGGGATGGACGGGACCTTCCTTGCGCGCGAGGAGCGGCCTGAACTCGTCGGTGCTCTGCTGGCGGCGCTGCCGGATCGAGGATGTCCACTCTGGATCGACCGACATCAGGCCGCTCTCCCCGTTCAGGGCCTTGAGCAACATCTGGATGTCGCTGCAGATGCGGGTGTCGACGAGCATGTTGTCGCTGAGCTCGCGCGGCGTCGGGTTCACGGCCACCATGTGCAGCCCGGTGTTGAAGATCGGCGCCTCGCCGAAATTGAGCGGGAAATCCAGGCGCCCGCCGAGGAAGAGGACCAGGTCGGCATCCTTGCCCAGGCAGTGCGAACAGGGGTTCTGGTGATAGTCGACGATCCCCATGTTGTTGGGATGCGACATGTCGTAGGTCTTGAGATGGGTCGTCGGCACGAAGATCGGAATGCCGTAACGCGTCGAGAAGGCCTCCATCTCCTGCTCGGCGTGGCTGAACCACACTCCCGGACCCGCGATGATGACGGGCTTCTTCGACCTGGCCAGCAAGCCCTTCAGCTCATCGACATCCGCCGGATTGGGCGCGGGCTTGTGCACCTTCTTCCTGCGGGTGTCGTAGCGCCGCGCGCCGGCGGGTTGCTCGAGGCTCACCTTGCCGGAGAAGAGGAAGTTCGTGGGGATCACCAGCTGGACCGGGCCGGTCGGCTGGTTGATGGCGATGTCGAAAGCCTTGTCGAAGAACCACGCGATGCGGTGCGGCTGGTTGACCTCGATCGCGTACTTGGTCATGCAGCGCACGACTTCCGCCTGGGGCATTTCCTTGAAGCCCTTGTTGTCGAAGTTGTTCGTGTTCGAGGAGGCGCTGATGAAGATGACCGGATCGCCGACATGAAAGGCTTCCGCAACGGCCGAAACGTAGTTGGTGAAGCCGCTCGGCTCCGCCAGGCAGACCGAGGGTTCGCGAGTCAGCCGGGCCATGGCGGCGGCCATGAATCCGGCTTCCAGCTCGCTTCGGCAGCCGATCACCTCGATCCCGTACTCGACGCATCCCATGTAGACCGGGTTGATGAAGCCGCCGCAGACGGAAAAGATGCGCTTGATTCCCTTGTCTGCCATGGCCTTGGCCAGCAGATGCCCGCCGCTGATCTTTCCGCTGAGTGCCTTCTTGGTTTCGGACATTTTTTCCCCGCCTTCGAAATTCCTTGCGATCAGGAATGAGTTGATGCAGCCGTTTGCCGCGCGCAGGCCGGACCGGCGCGCAAAATGCTGGCCTGAAGGGTAGGATCCGCCCTCAAAAGCCGCTTACTATTTGGCGACATGATATTGTTTAATGGCGCCAGTTCGCCGGGGCGCCCCGGGCCGCGTGACAATCCGGTCGCCATTGCTTCCTCCGCGGCTTGCCGCGCGGCGAAGGGCCCGCGCGTTGAAGGGTTCAGCGAACATCCGGCGCCGGCACCGGCGACACGCCCTGCTCCATTGCCGCGGCGTGCTGCGCAGCCAGGGCCCCCTGGTACCCCTCGCGCTCCTGCAGACGGTCCCAGTACCTGCGAATCGCCGGCTTGAACCGCTCATGCAGACCCAGATGGCCTGCCAGCAACAGGGCATAGCCCACCGAAATGTCTGCCGCCGTGAAGCGGCCCGCACAGAGGAACGGCTCGCGTTCCAGCAGAGGCTCGAGCGTCCGTAGCCGGGCGAGAAACCATCTTGCGTAGTCCTCGACCATCTGCGGCTGTCGCCGCTCGGGCGGCTCAAAGTGCGCGTAGCGGAGCACGAGGGTCTGCGGGAAGGTAAGCGTGGCTTCACCGAAGTGCAGGAAGTTGAGATAGGCACCGTAGTCGGCCTCGTCGACCGCGACGTCCATGCGCGCCCAGGGATGGCGGGAGGCGAGGTACTGACAGATGGCCGAGGACTCCGTCATCCGCACCTCGCCGTCAATGAACGCCGGCACGGTACCGAGCGCGTTGACGTCAAGGAAGCCGGGCGCATGCACGCGCGGCGGGAAAGGATGCATCTTCAACTCGTAGGGCAGCCCAAGCTGCTCTGGACGAGCCAGATGAGGTTGGACCATCTGGTCACTGGCTTAACAGCAGCGGCAAGCCTTACTACGATCGAGAACGAGTCGAGATAGCCGCCTATCGAATCGGCCTCCAAAAGAAGCGACCGTCAGATGCGCAGTGGCAAAAATGGGTAGATAGCCCGCGGCCAAGTTCCTTGCCTGTTATTACCTTCGACTTTCACAGGCTAACGGAAACTTTTCTGCCAGATCTATCGCGGCCATTTTGGTCGTTGCGCCTCTCACATCCAGTGTTTGGCAGGCAACCAGGGGCTCACGATAAAGAGCTTCAACTAATTGACGACTGTTTAGTTGGCCTTGCCACTGTTGCTCTTGGAGTTGATGTCAAGAACTCGAGCGACCTTGATCAACTCCTAAATGAGCTGTCCCTCAAGGCCTCATCCTTGCTTGGGACAAACTGGCCTGGCAACGTCGTAGTAAGGCCAGTCCACCGAAGCAGCTACGTCTCCAAGGCGACAAGCAAGAAGGCGGTTGAGAAATTCATGGCTGCCTTGTCATTGCTTCACGCCGGCGCCGTCAGAGAGCCCACTGGAAACCGCGTAAACATCCGGGAGCTCCTCGTGGCCGCGCCCCTCATGCGCTTCGACTGCAAGGGTCTTACAAGAACCTAAGCGTAGATTTACAAAGCCCACAATCGGCACGAGCTTTGTTTCTACGGCTGAATCGGCTTCTGAAGTCACCGCGCGCGTTTCGTCGCGCACGACAGCCAAGTTACCGTTCAAACGCCGCTCCGCAAGCCCTTGATTTTTCACGTGCCCGTGCGAAGATCGCTCTTCGCAGAAACAGAGAATATCGGGGGGAGAGAGGGCAAAACGGCCGGAATCGCGGCCCCCACGGATGGGACCACTCTTCGCACACGTCGCCAAGGTCCCGGAATCCTTGGGAAATTCCGGACGAAAAAAAGGCCAGAGGGTGAGTCTGGCCTTGAACGAGTGGTGG
>JAFMJY010000034.1 GCA_017853245.1 Burkholderiales bacterium
TCCATGCCGAAGACGCGGTCGTTCAGATACTTCTGGTCTTCCCAGCCGTTCTTGAAGATGTGATACAGCATGCCGAAGAGCAGCGGCACGTCAGTGCCGGAGCGGAAACGGATGAATTGGTCCGCCTTCGCCGCGGTACGCGTGAAGCGCGGGTCGGCCACGATCATCTTGGCGCCCGTCTCCTTCGCGTGCAGCGCGTGCAGCATCGAGACGGGGTGCGCCTCGGCCGCGTTCGACCCGATGAAGAACATCGCCTTCGCGTTCATCAGGTCGTTGTACGAATTTGTCATGGCGCCGTAACCCCAGGTGTTCGCAACACCCGCCACGGTGGTGGAGTGGCAGATGCGCGCCTGGTGGTCCATGTTGTTCGTGCCGTACATGGACACGAACTTCCGATACAGGTAAGCCTGCTCGTTGTTGAACTTCGACGAGCCGATCCAGAACACGGCGTCCGGGCCGCTTTCCTTGCGGATGGCGAGCAGCTTGTCGCCCACTTCGTTGATCGCCTGCTCCCAGGTGATCTTGCGGTACTTGCCGTCGACCAGCTTCATCGGCGACTTCAGGCGGTGCGAGTGCTCGGTCATCCCATGCTCGCGCACGGAGGCGCCCTTGGCGCAGTGCGCGCCCATGTTGATGGGCGAGTCGAAAACCGGCTCTTGGCGAACCCACACGCCATCCTGCACGGTGGCATCAACGGCACAGCCCACGGAGCAGTGCGTGCAGACGGTTCGCTTGGTCTCCACCTTGCCTGCCCCCCCCGGCTTCGCGGCCTTGGCTTCGGACACGATGTTGAGCGGCAACTGGCTGGCGAACGCAGCGGCTCCTGCGGTGACGCCGGCGCCCTTCAGGAACTGGCGACGGCCCACGGTCTGGGCACCGAGCGTGCGCATGGCACGGGAGAGCGGGTTGGCCGCTTCGGCGCGGCCTTCGGACTTGCGCTGGATGAGCATGGCGGGCTCCTCAGACGAGCGTGGTGTTGTAGTACTTCTTGATGTGCTCGGATAGGTGATAGCCGCGGCGCTCTTCGCTCGCGACTTCCGCTCCGGCTTGCTGGGCTTGCGGCTTCACGCCGGAAGCAACGACGGCAACCGCCGCACCTGCGCCACTAATGCTGGCGACCGCAAGAAAGCGACGACGGGATTCACGGGGGGATTGGCTGCTCATGGCTTGTCTCCTCTTGTTGATTCCGGCAAACCGACCACCATCAGGACAACTGAAACGCTTGCGCCTCGACGTCCACGAACGCGGCTCCGAGGCCCGCAATGCGTCGATAATAATTGGAATCCGGGTCGTTGAGTAATGCGTCGAAAAACTTAGTTGATGACCTCGCCAGATGCGCCTCGAAGAAGCCCTTCTGCACTTGGGGGCTTTCAGGCGGGCGGCCCGGCGCGCCGGCCACCAGCAGCCGCATGATTTCGAACAGGCCTCCCAGGTGATCCTCGGGCTCGGTGACGCCTTGCGCACGCTCGATGCGCAACTCGGCTAGCGATTGGGTGATGCGCACGCGCGGGTGGTCAACCGGGGTGGCGCCGGAATAGGCGCCGGCGTAAATGGACACCTTCGACTTGCCCACACCGACGAAGAGCGATTCGAACTCCTCGGCAACCGCCTCGGCGTCAACCACGCCGGAGGCCAGAACCAGCGCCTCCCACGGCTTGGCGAGAACGGTGCCGGCCTCCAGCGGGGAGGCAATGGCGAGCGTCTGCAGCAGCTTGGCATCCGGCGGGCGGGTGAACACTGAGCCCAGCAGCGCATAAAAGCCGGCGCGCGCCGCGTCCTCGGGCGCCAACGGCGCATTGACAGTCGCGGTTGTCATCTTTTTCTTACAGGTCTCGGGTGGTCATCTCATTCGGGTTCGACATCATGTCGACCACGCGGCAGTCGGCGCACATCTGAAGCCGCTGGAGCGCCGCGCCGCCCGAGAACATCGAATGGCCGGACAGGCGCCCAACCATGGCATCGACCATCTGCTTGGTGCCGAACGGCTTGTTGCATCGGACGCAATGGAAGGGCTGCGTTTCGTTGATCACGCGGGCCTCGCGAACAGCTGCCGTCAGCAGCAGCCGGGGCGAGAGCGCCAGCGCGTTTTCAGGGCAAGTCTTCACGCACAGCCCGCACTGCACGCAGTTACGCTCGAGGAATCGGAGTTGGGGAGCCTCGCCGCCGTCCATCAGCGCCGACGCGGGGCACGCGCCGGCGCACGCGAGGCAAAGCGTGCACTTCTCCTTGTCGACCTTCACTTCACCCCACGGAGCACCCGCTTCGAGGGCAATCTGCTCTGTTTTCGTGGGCGCGTGCTTCGCCAGGTGCTCCACCGCGAATTCCACCGCCATACGCTTGTCGTTCGAGAGCGCGAACGCCGCGGGCGCAGCTGGCCCGGTGGCGGAGCCCAGGCCGGCGAGCGCGGAGGCGAGCGACTGCGCGTCCCCCGCCTCGACCAGCTTGAAGTGCTGCCCGACGTACCCGAGGGCCGCCACGATCTGCTGTGCGAGCGCCAATTGCTCGGTGAGGCTCACGCGGTATTCCGGCGCTTCGCTCCCGGCAGCGAGAACCGCCACCTGGTTGGCGCCCAGCGCCAGTGCGCCGAGAAAGAGGTCGATGCCGAGCGAGGCGACGTGCCACGCCTCGATGGGAATCACCCGGGCAGGCAGGCCATTGCCAGCAGCGGCAGCGGAAGCCAGCAGCTCGCGGCCGTCGGTGCCGTTGTGGAAGAGCACGCACGCGTCCTTGCCACCGGCAGCGCGAAACGCCGACAGGAGCGAGCGCAGGTAGTCGCCACGATCCGCCACGCGCGGGAACAAAAAGCTCATGGCGCCGGACGGGCACACCGACGCACAAGCGCCGCAGCCCATGCACAGGTGGGGGTCCACTTTCACGTGGTCACCGTCAGCGGCAATGGCGCGCGTCGAGCAAACCTCGACGCAGCGGTTGCAGCCGGTGATGGTGGAGCGGCTGTGCGCGCAAAGGTTGGCGCGGTAGGCGAAGAACTTGGGCTTCTCGAACTCGCCGACCGCCTGCGGGATCTCGGCGAGAACTTTCTCGAGAGCCGCGTCATCGGCGAGGCGCCAGTAGCCCTGCGGCGGCTGATGCTGGGCGAACAACGGCTTCGTGCCCGCGTCGACCACGAGGTCGACGATCGCGGCCTGGGCAGCACCCGACCCCGATGCGGCGGGCGCCATGCCGCGCAGGCCCGTGAGACCTGCCAGTGCCAAGGTGAACTGGCCGAGGTAGCCGCTCGCACTCTCGACCTTCCCCTTCCAAACCGCGAGCGACTCCGGCGCAGTATCGAGCCCCGCCGGGTTGGATGACACCAACAGCGTGACGGGGAGCGCCCGGGCGAGCTCGGTTGCAGCCCGAGCCGCCAAAGGGCCGTCGCCGATCACGAGCACGTTGCCCTTGGAGACGTAAGTGACGGTGGGCAGAGGCTCCGCAGCGGGCATGACCGCTGCGGAAAGCGCTGCGATCTTCGCGTGGCAAGCGACCCCTTCAGACGAGAAGCCACGAGCGGCCCATGCGTCGACATCCGCGCCGGGGGACTCAGGAGAAAAGGTGGGGGAATTCATCGGTCGCCTTCATCATGCAGGCGCGAATGGTACGACGACGACGCCGCGCGCGGGCGGTTTTGCTTACGTCTGGGGCTCTGACTCGTCGCCTGCCGCTCGGGGCCTAGCCGCCTCCCCCACCGGCGCTTCAGTCATCGCCTGACCTGGCTCAGTCGCCTCAACCGTGTCGCCGTCTGGGTCTGATTGCGCGTCCAATGCCGCCTGCCGCTCTGCCTCCGCGCGATCACGGCCCGCCTTGTCGCCCAGGTGCGTCACCTGCTCGAGCTTGTCGAGCCAGTCTGGCGGGAGCGGGTCAGCAATGGAGTAATCGTCTATGTAGACGTCCATCCGGTCCATCACGTTGAAGTGCGGGTCGCTGAACAGTGTCTTCAGCGCTTTGCGCCGCAGAAGGTCGTCGACGCCCTTGGCCATGAAGGCGGAGATGTCCGCGCCCGGTTCCAGGTGCACCGGGTCCGGAAGCGAGGCCGGAGCAGTCGCTTGGGCAGCGACAGACGACACCGGTGCGACAACCGCCACCGGCGCTGCGGGTGCCGCGGAAAGCTGCGGGGCTGGTTGCGGGGCGGGCTCGACGCCTTGGCGCGCCTCGGATTTGCGGCGCGCCCAACGCCGGAGAAAGTCCTCGTCCGCCACTATTGCCCCCGCTCGCGAAAGCGGCCTTCCTTCCCCTCGAACGACCGCGGCCGCTGCCGCTTCTTGGGCTCGGGCTTGTAGTTCGCGACGACCCACTGTTCGATCCACCGCACTGTGTCTCCGTCGACGTCGACGCGCTCCACACGCTCGCCTCCGTCCATCCAGCGCGCCGCCTCGTTGTACGAGCCGGTGACCAGGAATGGCTCGGGGTCACCCCCCTCCTCCGGCGTTCGAAGCGAGACAAACGAGCACGGGGCGCCGCTCGAGATATTGAGGTAATAGCCCTCGGCCTCGTCGGGGTACAGGGTCAACTCGAACCCCGGGAAACGTCGTCGCAGGCACTCGCCGACCTGCGCTTCCGAGGCGGCCTCGTCGCCCGCGTCGGGCTCCAGCGCGAGCGCGACCCATTCGTGGTCGACCCAGCGGCTGGTGACCGGCCGGCGCTCGAGAATGACGGCAACACGACGCGAGGGCTTGGCGCTCATGCGGCCATTATCGCCCACTCGGCACGCTCTGCAGCCCGCTTTGCTATCCTCGACGCGATGGAAAGACGTGACTTCGTGAAGCTGTGCGCGGGCTCGGCCGCCGCCGCCTCGCTACCAACCCCCGCCGAGGCCTATTCCCTCAAGGCCCGGCTCCACAAGCGCACGCGCCTGGTCGATGAACGCGGAGCGCCGTTCCGCTTGGCCTCGATGAAGACCGGAGTCAATTACGTCTTTGACTATCCGTTCGCGTCGACGCCCTGCTTCCTGCTGCGGCTCGCCTCGCCCGCGACAGGCGGAATTGACCTCCAGACCGAAGCAGGCGGGACCTACCGATGGGACGGCGGCGTGGGGCCTCAGCGCAACGTCGTGTCCTTTTCGGCGATCTGCGCTCACAAGCTCACCTACCCGACTCGGCAGGTCAGCTTCATCGGCTATCGCGATCGGCCGAGCGCGGCCTCCAGCACCGGGAAGGTCATCACTTGCTGCTCGGACCGTAGCGTCTACGACCCCGCCGCGGGCGCGCGAGTGGTCGCCGGGCCCGCGCCACAGCCCCTCGCCACTATCCTGCTCGAGCACGGCGGGAAGCGCGATGAGCTCTTCGCCATTGGCACGCTCGGCGGCGAAATGTTCGACCAGTTCTTCCAGCGCTTCGGCTTCCGGCTCGAGCTCGAAATGGGGAGCCGCGCCCGCGATACGGTCGCAGCCGACAGCGTGGTGCGAGAGATGTCACGCTACAGCGCCCAGTGGGCACAATGTTGAGCTGACTCTCATCTCCACATGGAACGCAACGTCATCCCCGTCTCCGTCGCCCGCCCGAGCCTCGCCATTCCCGATCGGGCAGGAATTGACACGACAGCGCCAGCGCGGGACACGCGCCAACGTCGCCTGCGCGACCTGCGCATCTCGGTGACGGATCGCTGCAACTTCCGCTGCACGTACTGCATGCCGAAGGACGTCTTCAACGACGACTACCCGTTTTTGCCGCGCACGGAGCTCCTCACTTTCGACGAGATTGTCCGGCTGGCCACGGTCTTCCACTCCCTCGGCGTGGAGAAGATCCGCCTCACCGGGGGCGAGCCACTTCTTCGCCGCAACATTGACGGCCTGGTGCGCATGCTCGCCACAGCCCTGCCCGGCGTCGACCTCACGCTCACGACCAACGGCTCCGCACTCGCACAACGGGCGCGCGCGCTTCGCGAGGCGGGCCTGCGACGCCTCACCGTCTCGCTCGATTCCCTCGACGATGCAACGTTCCGCGCCATGAACGACGTCGACTTTCCAGTGGCCAAGGTGCTCGAGGCAATCGACGTGGCGGCGAGCGAGGGGCTTGCGCCGGTCAAGGTCAACATGGTGGTGAAAAAGGGCATCAACGACCACGAGGTGGTGGACATGGCGCGCCGCTTCAAGGGCGCAGGCCACGTGGTGCGATTCATCGAGTTCATGGACGTGGGGGCCACCAATGGCTGGCGCATGGATGATGTGGTGCCGAGCGCCGAGATTGTCCGCCGCATCAACGCCGCGCTCCCCTGCGAGCCCGCGCAACCCAATAATCCGGGCGAAGTGGCCAGGCGCTGGCGCTACAAGGACGGCTCCGGTGAGTTCGGCGTGATCTCGAGCGTGACGGAAGCGTTTTGCCACTCCTGCAACCGCGCCCGCCTGTCCACCGATGGGCACGTCTACACGTGCCTGTTTGCCGACCAGGGCTACGACCTGAAGTCCCTGATGCGCGGGGGTGCATCCGACCAAGACCTGCGGCGAGCCGTCGCGGCCATCTGGGGCGCCCGCGAAGACCGTTACTCGGAGATTCGAACGGCCGAGACTGCCGCCCGCCGCCCGAAGGTCGAGATGTCCTTCATCGGCGGCTAGGCAACATGGCGCACCGGCCGCGGCTATCCGCCGCCTCACGTCCCGCCACCTTCAGCGTCGACGCTTGCGACGAGGCGGGCCAGGTCATCGCAACCCCCATCGCTGGCGAACACCCGCTGACGGTGTACGTCGACAAGCGCGAAGTGCTGACCATCATGACCCTCGGGGCCGCCCCCGAGGCGCTCGTGATTGGGTTCCTGCGCAACCAGCGGCTCGTCGACTCGATCGACGACATCCTGACGGTGCAGGTCGACTGGGACGTCAATGCCGCTGCCGTCACCACACGCTCGGGCCTCGCCAAGCTCGAGGAGCGCACCGCCAAGCGAACCGCCACCACGGGCTGCGGCCAGGGCACAGTCTTTGGCGACCTCATGGAGGACATCGGCTCCATTCGGCTGCCGAAGGAGGCGCGCTTGAGCGAGGCGACGCTCTTTGCCCTGCTCGACCGCGTGCGCGTGCACGAGTCGATCTACAAGCAGGCGGGTGCCGTCCACGGTTGCGCCCTGGCGAAGGGATCCGAGATCCTCGTGTTCGTGGAGGATGTTGGGCGCCACAACGCAGTAGATGCCATCGCTGGGTGGATGTGGCTTGAGGGCGTGACCGGCGAGGACAAGATTTTCTACACCACGGGCCGCCTGACCTCGGAGATGGTGATCAAGGCCGCGCAGATGGGCATCCCTTTTCTCGTTTCGCGCTCGGGGCTCACGAAGATGGGGCACGACATCGCCAATCAGGTGGGCATCACCATGATCGGCCGGGCAGTGAATCGGCGCTACCTGTTGTTCACGGGCACGGAGCGCTTCGTGCGCCCATGAGCGGCATCACCGGCATCGTTCTCGCGGGCGGCCAGGGCAGTCGCATGGGTGGCGTCGACAAGGGGTTGGTGGCCTTTCGCGGCCGGCCGCTGGTGGCGCATGTGATCGAGCGACTGCGCCCGCAAGTCGACGCGATCCTCGTCAACGCCAATCGCAACCCGGAGGGCTACGCGGCCTTTAGCCACCCGGTCATCTCGGACGAAATCGAGGGCTTCGCCGGCCCGCTCGCCGGCTTTGAGCGCGGGCTAGCCCATGCGCAGACTGAACTGGTGGCCACCGTTCCCTGCGACTCGCCGTTCCTGCCCTCCGATCTTGTCGCACGCCTGCGTGCGGCGCTCGAGGCTCAGTCAGCCGACATCGCAATCGCTCGAACCAGTGGCCAGCCGCACCCGGTGTTCTGCCTCATGCGCCGCACCGTCCAAGGCTCGCTGCGCCAGTTCCTCGCGACTGGCGAGCGCAAGATCGACCGCTGGACCGCAACGCTCGCCATGGTCGAGGTCCCCTTCGACGATGAGGCCGCTTTTGCCAACATCAACACGGCGGGCGAGCTCGCCGCCCTCGAGCGGCCCGCAACCTGAGGGCGTTACCCGGGGCTGGGCGGCCCCCAGCGATTACCATTTCAACACTTCGTTACACCGAGCTTGCCGACCATGCCCCCGCAAACCATCGCCCAGGCCTCCTGCGCTGACGACTACGACCCGAACTCCATGCCGGTGGACAAGGCTCGCGCCTTCATCCACCAGTTCCTCGAGCCGGTTTCCGCGACCCTGCAGGTGCCGATTCGCAGCGCCCTCGGGCGCGTACTGGCCGAGGACGTGACCTCGCCTGTCGACGTGCCGTCCCACCGCAACTCGGCGATGGACGGCTGGGCCATGCGCGGTGCGGATCTCGCCGCCGACAGCGAGACGACCCTGCAGGAAATCGGCGCCTCGTTCGCGGGGCGCCCGTTTGGCGGCCCGGTGGCGCCGGGCCAGTGCGTGCGGATCATGACCGGCGGCGTGGTCCCGGTCGGCGCTGACACGGTCGTCATGCAGGAGCGCGCAACAGCCAACGGCAAGGCGGTCACCTTCGCCCCCGGGCAGAAGGCCGGGCAGAACGTTCGGCACGCGGGCGAGGATCTCAAGCGTGGCAGCGTGGCGCTCCCAAGGGGCCGCCTGGTGCGGCCGGCCGAGCTAGGCCTCATCGCCTCGCTCGGTGTCGGCGAAGTGTCGGTCTACCGCCCGCTGCGCGTGGCGTTCTTTTCCACGGGCGACGAGCTGAAGTCCATCGGCTCGACGCTGGGCGAAGGAGAGATCTACGACTCGAACCGCTACACCCTCCACGGCATGCTCACGCGCCTGGGTTGCGAGGTGCTCGACATGGGGGTGGTGGCCGACGACCCCGCGCTGCTGGAGAGGGCGTTTCGCGTGGCAGCGGCCAACGCCGACGTCGTGATCACCAGCGGTGGCGTCTCGGTCGGCGAAGCGGACTTTGTGAAGGCCCTGCTCAACAAGTTGGGCGAGGTGGTCTTCTGGAAGGTTGCCATGAAGCCCGGGCGTCCCCTCGCCTATGGGCGTATCGGCTCAGCCCACTTCTTCGGCCTGCCGGGCAACCCAGTCTCAGTGATGGCCACGTTCTATCAGTTTGTGCGCGACGCGCTGCTGCGCCTGATGGGCGCGAGCCCCGTGCCTCCCGCCTTCACGTTCCAGGTTCGCTGCACTCAGAAACTCAAGAAGGCCCCGGGCCGCACGGAGTTCCAGCGCGGCGTGCTCTCTCGCGAGGCTGACGGCACGCTCTGCGTGAGGCCCACGGGCGAGCAGGGCAGCGGAATCCTGAAGTCCATGAGCGATGCCAACTGCTTCATCATTCTCGGTGACGCCGTGGGCAACGTCGAGCCGGGGACCATGGTCGAGGTTCAAGTGCTCGAGGGCATCGTCTGAACCACGCTTGCGTTGCGAGCCCATGATCCCCATTCTGGGGCTGACTGACCGTTTCCCGCCGGTGACACAAGCGCTGCGAAGCCCCAACGGCCTGCTCTGCGCGGGCGGCGACCTCTCCCCCGAACGACTGCTCGACGCCTACTCGCAGGGCATCTTTCCCTGGTACGGGCCCGATGCGCCAATCCTCTGGTGGTCGCCCGACCCTCGCATGGTTCTCTTCCCCGAGGAGCTGCGCGTTTCGCGATCCCTGCAAAAGACCGTCCGCCGCCGCGCATTCGACGTGCGCTTCGACACCGCCTTCGCCGACGTCATCACAGCCTGCGCCGAAGCGCGTCCGGGCCAGGACGGCACCTGGATCGGCCCCGAGATCGTCTCGGCCTACGTCCGCCTGCACCAGCGCGGCTTCGCGCACTCTGTGGAATCCTGGAACGCGGGGCAACTCGTGGGTGGCCTATACGGGGTGCTGCTGGGCAAGGTGTTCTTCGGCGAGTCGATGTTTTCGCGCGCAACGGATGCATCGAAGGTGGCCCTCGTACACCTGGCGCGCTTCGTGCAGTCGCTCGGCGTGCGGGTGATCGACTGCCAGCAGTCAACCCGGCACCTCGCATCCCTCGGCGCTCGCGAGATTGCGCGGGCCGACTTCGCTCGCCTGCTGGATGAGTCGATACAATATCCCCTCACCGGCAGCCGTTGGGCTGCATCCGAGGCGGCATGGCCAGGCTCAACGACCTCCCTCTAGCGCACCTGCAGTTCTACGCGACCGCGCCCTACCCGTGCAGCTACCTGCCGGGCAAGCTCGCCCGCTCGCAAGTCGCCACGCCCAGCTACCTCATCGACACCGAGGCCTACGGCGCCCTCGTCTCCGCGGGCTTTCGCCGCTCAGGGGCGTTTACCTACCGCCCTTACTGCGACCACTGCCAAGCGTGCGTTCCCGTTCGCGTCGTGGTGGAGGACTTCACGCCCTCCCGCGCCCAGCGCCGGGCCAAGGAGCGGCACGCGAGCCTCGAGGCCCGCGAAGGCGAGCTCAAGTTCAGCGGCGAGCACTACGCCCTCTATCGCCTGTACCAGTCCGAGCGCCATCGCGGCGGAGGCATGGACCACGACAGCCGCGAGCAGTACGCCCACTTTCTCCTGCAGTCGAACGTCGCGACACGGCTTGTGGAGTTCCGTGACAAGGGAGAGTTGCGCATGGTGTCGATCATCGACGCCCTGCCCGACGGCCTCTCGTCGGTCTACACGTTCTTCGACCCGCGCGTGCCGCGAGCGAGCTTCGGCACCTGGAACATCCTGTGGCAAATCGAGGAGGCGCGCCGGCTGGGCCTGCACTACCTCTACCTGGGCTACTGGATCGCCCAGAGCCGCAAAATGGCCTACAAGAACACGTTCCACCCCATCGAAGGCCTGGTGAGGGGCGAGTGGAAGCGCGTGGCGTGAGCCGCGCTCGCACCTGATTTCCCCGGCGCCATGCTCTACCCCCTCGCGCGCAGCCTGCTCTTCCGGCTCGACCCCGAGACGGCTCACGACGTTGCGCTGAGAGGCTTGCGGGCCCTCGGGCCTGGCGCCCGCCTGCTCGGGGCGGCGCCCGAAGGCGATGGCGAAGCGCGCACGGTAATGGGCATTCGTTTCCCCAACGCCGTGGGGCTCGCAGCCGGGCTCGACAAGAACGGTGAATATCTCGGCGCTCTAGGCGCGCTGGGCTTCGGGCACGTGGAGATTGGCACGGTCACGCCACGACCCCAGCCCGGCAACTCGCGGCCGAGACTCTTCCGGCTCGAGCGGCACGAGGCACTGATCAACCGGTTTGGGTTCAATAATGTCGGCGTCGAGCAACTGCTGAGGAACGTCGAGGCGTCCGGCTACCGCGGCGTGCTGGGCATCAACATCGGCAAAAACGCCAACACGCCCCTCGAGCGCGCGGCCGACGACTATCTCGCTTGCCTGGAGGCCGTTTACGCCCGGGCAGATTACGTGACGGTGAACATTTCCTCGCCGAACACAAGGAATCTGCGCGACCTGCAGTCGAAAGAAAGGCTGGGGGAACTGCTCAGCGCCTTGGTCGAGCGTCGCGCCCAAGTGGCCAATGGCGCCCGCCCCAAGCCGCTCGCGGTCAAGATTGCGCCGGACCTGGATGAGTCGCAGTGCGACGCCATTTGCGAGCTCGCGCTGGCACACGGCATCGACGCCCTGATCGCCACCAACACGACGCTCTCGCGGGTCGGCGTCGAGGGTCACCCGTGCGCCAGTGAGGCCGGCGGCCTATCCGGGCGCCCCGTGTTTGCGCGTTCGACGGACGTCCTGAGCGCGCTGGCTCGGCGCCTGGAGGGCCGCGTGCCGCTCATCGGTGTCGGCGGCATCCTCTCGGGCGCAGACGCACGCGCGAAGATCACCGCAGGCGCAAGCCTGGTGCAGGTCTACACCGGCTTCATCTATCGCGGCCCCTCGCTCATCGCCGAGGCCCGGCGGGCTATCGCGGCTACAGGCGCATGACCTCCCTCGCAGACCGGCTCGACGCGGCGCTACCCCAAACCCAGTGCCAGGCTTGTGGCTATGGGGGCTGCCGGCCCTACGCCGAGGCCATCTCGCGCGGCGAGGCTGGTATTGACCAATGCCCGCCCGGCGGGGACTCCGGCGCAGCCCGGCTGGCCGCCATTGCAGGCCGCCCCCCTCGGCCGCTCAACCCCGCGTTTGGCTCCTACCGCCCGCCCGGGGTGGCGTTCATCGACGAGGCGCTGTGCATCGGTTGCGTCAAGTGCATCCACGCCTGTCCCGTGGACGCCATCGTTGGCGCTCCAAAGCACCTGCACACCGTGATCATGTCGTGGTGCACAGGCTGCGAATTGTGCCTTCCGCCATGCCCGGTCGATTGCATCCGCATCGAGGCAGCGCAAGCTCTGCCGGCACCGGACGACTCGCGGGCACGACACTCGGCCCGCAAAACCCGGCTCGCCCGGGATGAAGCGGAGCGGGCCAGCCGACTCGCCGGGTACGAGCCATGATCATGAAACCGGCCGCGCGCGCTGCGTTCTTCGAGGTGCTGCGACGCGCCAACCCAAACCCCAAGACGGAGCTTGAGTACGCCTCACCTTACGAACTGCTCGTGGCCGTGGTGTTATCCGCGCAGGCGACCGACCGCAGCGTGAATCTCGCGACGCGCGCCCTCTTCCCCGTCGCCCGCACGCCAGCCGCGATGGTGGCCCTCGGTGAAGACGAGGTGCGAGAGCACATCAGGACCATCGGCCTGTTTCGCACCAAGGCGAGGAATGTCGTGGCGTTGTCGCAATTGTTGCTCGAGCGACACGGTGGCGAGGTACCCCGGTCCCGGGAAGCCCTCGAGGCACTGCCCGGCGTCGGGCGAAAGACCGCCAACGTGGTCCTCAACGTAGCCTTCGGGGAACCCACCATGGCGGTGGACACGCACATCTTCCGGGTATCGAACCGCACGGGCCTGGCACCGGGGAAGGATCCCCTGGCGGTGGAGCGAAGGCTGCTGCGCAACGTCCCTGACGAATTCCTACCGAACGCCCATCACTGGCTGATCCTTCTCGGGCGGTACACCTGCTTGGCGCGAAAGCCACGTTGCGGACAATGCCTGGTATTTCAGCCCTGCGGGTACCGCCAGAAGCAGGCAATCGCCGAAGGGGAACAGCACAGCCGGAGCCCCAAGACGCGGCGTCGCGCTGCCCCATAGTTGGTGAACCCAGTCAGCCTAAAGAGCGGCATACGGCGTCCAATCGGAGGCACGCCGAGGCAGCCTCTTGAGCGTCGGTGAACATCACTGGCGGCGGCAGCGGGGTACCCGACTGCTCGACCCAGTCCAGTTGAAATTTGGCGCAAAAGCGCTCGGCATAGGGGCGCCATGCCGGGCCGTATTCGCCAAGCGAGTCATGGCAAAGCAGGATGTCGTGGCTCACGCCAACCCGCAGGCCGCTCCGGGCTGCGCGAAAAGAAAAGTCGAGGTCGTACAAGTGAAAACCGTCGAACGCCTCGCGGTCGAATCCCAGCCGTTGCGCCGTCTCTCGCCTTGTGGCGAAGAACGCGCCATCCACCGCCTGCAGGCCAGGCGTCACCGGCTCGGAAAAGCTCAACAGATGAAGCCCTGCGCCACCGCCAGCGGGATGGGGCTGAATGATCCTGCCTCGCCCGCAGGCTCTTCCGCTCCAGCCCCAGGCCGGCCCGGTCAAGCGGGTCGTGCCCACCACGCCCACCAGATCCACGCGATCGAGGGCATGACGAAGCGCAGCACCAAGACCGACCGACAGCACCCGCACGTCGTCGTGACTGAAGACAATGATCTCGCCATGAGCCTGCTGCAGACCCCGCTGGTACCCCTCGGCAAGGGAGCGTGCGTCGGCAATCCGAATGAACTCTCCGCTGTGGGGCGCGAGGGCCCCTTAGAGCGCGCGCCGAGCAGAGCCGAAGCGCTCGTCGTCGGCGCTGCAGATGACGACCGACACGGAGCCCACGGGCTCGGCAGAGCGCGGAGCATTGGGCAGGAAGCGCTCGGAATGAGCGCGAAGTACCGCGATCAACGCAGTGGGGAAGAGGTCCACTGCGGGGAAGGCCCGGCAACCCTGCGCAAGCGAGCGCGCACCCCCGTCGACATCGCCTGCACGGAGGCGGTCCAGTGCCTCTCGGCGAAAGGCCTCGGCCTCGCCCGTGACGGCCACGCTCGTCAGTACTTGACGCTCAGGCCCCTTTGGGACGCGTAAAAGGCGGCCAGGTCACGCATGTCGGCCTCCGAGAGGTTCGCAACCTGCCCTGCCATGATGCCGTTCTTGCGCTTGCCGAGCTTGTAGTGGCGGAGTGCCGTGAGGAGGTAGTCGGCATGCTGCCCGGCAAGGTGCGGAAACTCAGGCGACGCACTTTGGCCCGCCGCCCCGTGACAGGCCTGGCATGCCGTCGACTTGGCCTTGCCCGCTTCCGGGTTTCCCTTGGCGAACGCGGCTGGGCTCAGGCCGAGGAGCATGGCAGCAAGGAGGGCGCGATGGCGGTTCATCATGATCCCCTCCTCACTTGCCAGCGACGGCGGGCTTGTCGGCCGCCTGCGCGTAATAGGCTGCGATGTCCTGCATGTCTTTCTCCGAAAGCGATTGCGCGATGGCGCGCATGGTCGGGAAATCCCGCTCGCCGCTCTGATAGGCCTTGAGCGCCGACACCAGGTAGGCCGCGTTCTGGCCGCCCAGTTTGGGCACTGTGTAAACCTCGGGAAAGGCAGTCTTCCAACCTGGGATGCCGTGGCAACCCATGCATTGAAAAACTTTCTGCTTTCCGGCGACAGGATCCCCGGACGCATTTGCGAACGACGCAAAGGCGCAAGCCAGGGCAGCGAACATCAGGCGAGAGACGGACATGGCGTTCTAATCTGGGTAGTCTGGACTTGGCGGCGAGGGGCTGATACCCGACTGCCGCCAGCGCGGAGTATAGACCAGCGCCCGAAGGCGCTGCCACCGCCTCAGGGAGGGGCGACGCCCCCAGGGGAGACCCAGAGGCAGCGCCCGCCCGAGTCCTTGTCTATCCGCTCGCAAAGCGCCGCGTGCGCCGCGGTTTCCTCAGGGCTCGGCTTGATGACCCGTAACGATGCCGGCCGCTTCGGTGCTGCGGGATTGCCAGAAACCGCGACGGCGGCCACGGGGGCAATGTCCAGTGCATCCTGGCCCCGCGTCATGGCGACCCAGACGTCAGCCAGTAACTGCGCGTCCAGCAGCGCACCGTGCAGCGTGCGCCGGGAGTGGTCGACCTGGTAGCGCTCGCAAAGGGCGTCGAGGGAATTACGCTTGCCCGGGTGAAGCGAGCGCGCGAGGGCGAGCGTGTCGGTGATGGTGCACAGTGAAGCGAGCCCAGGGCGGCCCAGCGCGGCGAGCTCCGCATTGAGAAAACCCACGTCGAAGGCGGCGTTGTGAATCAGCACCTCGCCTCCGTCGAGGAAGGCCAGCAACTCCTCGGCGACGTCGGCAAAGCGCGGCTTGTCGGCCAGAAATTCGGTCGTAAGGCCGTGCACCTGCACCGCACCGAGGTCAACTTCACGCTCCGGGTTGAGGTAACGGTGAAAATGACGCCCGGTCGCGCGACGATCGAGCAACTCCACAGCCGCGATCTCGACCACTCGGTGGCCTTGGGAGACTTCGAGGCCGGTGGTCTCCGTGTCGAGGACCACGCGCCTCATCGCGCCGCGGCCTCCACCACCCCACGATTGGCAAGCGCATCGGCCCGCTCGTTGCCGTCATGGCCCGCGTGGCCCTTCACCCAGCGCCAGTCAATGCGGTGTTGAGACGCGAGCTCATCAAGCGCCTTCCAGAGGTCGACGTTCTTCACGGGGGCCCTTGCCGCCGTGCGCCAGCCCTTTGCCTTCCACGAGTGAATCCACTCGGTGATGCCTTTCTGCACGTACTGCGAATCCGTGTGGAGGGTCACATGGCTAGGCTGCCGCAATGCCCGCAGGGCCTCGATGACGGCCGTGAGTTCCATGCGGTTGTTAGTGGTCTCAGGCTCGCCGCCGCACAACTCGCGCTCCCGGCCCTCGCACGTGAGCACGGCACCCCACCCGCCTGGGCCGGGGTTGCCCTTGCAGGCCCCGTCCGTGTAGATCTGCACCCGACGATGCGTCGCGGCCGTGGCAGTCATTTCACCAGACGAAGGGCTTGACCACCCGCGCGCCGAGCGCCCACGGCGATCGGCTTTTCGCGGGTCACTCCGCGTTGCCACGCGGGGTGTATCACTCGCACGCCGGGCACCCGCTTGATCGCCTCGATCATGTAGACCGCCCCGCCCACCGACCACCATCGGCTGCCGGCGGACTCCATGAAGGCAAAGCGCGAGAGCCATTTTTCCGTGCTCACTGGCGGCACATAGCACGCAACACGGCCTGCCGAGACCTCGAAGCCCAGAAGCGTAAGCCAGTCCTTCACCCGCAACAGCGAGACAAAATCGCCATTCCATGGCGCCTCCTGCCGGCCAGGGCCCAACGCGCTCCGCACACCCCAGAGGCTCCAAGGATTGAACCCGATCAGGATCAGGCGGCCCTCCGGCATGAGGATGCGATCCACCTCCCGCAGCACGGCGTGGGGCTCCGGCGAAAATTCCAGGACGTGTGGCAACAGCACCAGGTCGACCGAATGGGTGGCGATGGGCAGTTCGTGCTGCTTTGCCAGGACCGTCGCAGGCCCGAGCGCCTCGATGCGCATCTTGTGCGTGATGCGGTTCTCGCGCAGAAGGTCGAATTCCGCGAGCCCGAGCTGCAACGCGTGGAATCCGAAGAGGTCCGGCGTCGCGGCGTCGAGGAAGGCTTGCTCCTTTTCGAGGAGGCAAGCGCCGAGCGGCGTCGAGAACCAGCGGGCCAGCGCATTGGTCGACATGGCCCGATTCTAATAGACTCCCCCCATGCTGCGCGTTCATCCCGTTCCCGCCTTTGACGACAACTACCTCTGGGTCATCGAGGATGGCCGCCATGCCGCGGCGGTCGATCCCGGGGATGCGCAGGCCATCGCTTCCTTCCTGGACGCTCGGAGCCTCACGCTCGCCGCCATCCTGGTCACCCACCACCACGACGACCACATCGGCGGCCTGGCAAGCCTCGCCGCGCGCTTTGCGTGCCCCGTGGCCGGCCCGGACGACGAGCGAGTGCCCGGCCGCACCCGCACCGTGCGGGAAGGCGACGAGGTATTTCTCGAAAGCCTCGGCCTTCGGCTGCGCGTGCTCGAAGTGCCGGGCCACACGCGGTCACACATCGCCTACGTGACTGACAACAACGCCCTGCCGCCCTCGGTCTTCTGCGGCGACACGCTGTTCGCTGGCGGGTGCGGGCGGCTCTTCGAGGGCACGCCCGCGCAGATGCGAGCGTCCCTCGCAAAGCTCGCCGCCCTTCCGTCCGAGACGCGCGTTTACTGCGCCCATGAATACACGCTGGCAAACCTCAAGTTTGCGCGCGTCGTCGAGCCAGGCAATGCCGCGCTCGTGGCGCGCGAGTCCCGGGATGCCGAGCGACGAGCCCGAGGGGTGCCCACCGTTCCGTCGACGCTGGCTGAGGAGCTGAAGACCAACCCCTTCCTTAGGGACTGCGCTCCGGAAGTCATTGCGTCGGCGTCGCGCCACGCCGGGCGCGCGTTGTCAGGCCCGGTCGATGTCTTCGCGGCTGTTCGTGAGTGGAAGAACGGCTTCCGCGCATGACTCGAACGCCCTTCATCCTCCGTCCCGCCGAGCCCCGGGATTGCGCCGACCTCCACAGGCTGATCGGGGCGCTCGCGGAGTACGAGAAGCTTGCGCACCTGGTCGAAAGCACCCCGGAGGCGCTTCGGGGCGCCCTCTTTGGACCTCGGCCGTCCTGTGAGGCCGTCATGGCGGAGCGGGGCGGTAGCGCGGTGGGCTTCGCGCTCTTCTTCACCACTTTCTCGACCTTTCTCTGCCGCCCCGGCCTGTACCTCGAGGATGTGTTCGTCGAGCCTGAACATCGCGGTGCCGGCATTGGCAAGGCCTTGCTGCGACACCTGGCCGCCCTCGCCGTCGAGCGGGAGTGCGGCCGCTTCGAGTGGCGGGTGCTGGACTGGAACGCGCCGTCGATCCGCTTCTACCAGTCGCTCGGCGCCGAGGTCCTCCCCGAGTGGCAGCTGGTTCGCATGACCCGGCCTCAATTCCTCGCGCTCTCCGGCCAGGGAACCGACTGACTCCGTACGCGCCCAACCCCTCACTCCGCCCCCCATCCCCATGCTGGACACCCTGAAGCGCGACTTCCGAGCCGTTGCCCCCGCCGTTGATTTTTGCTCTCTGCGATTTGTGGAGGAAACCTCGGAGCACCTGGCCGTCCGCCAGGATGTTGCCGAGCCGCCAAGGCTTTCCACGGACCGCGGCGCCATGCTCACCGTCATCCATCGCGGCGGCCTCGGCTACGCAGCCACCAGCGACCTGTCCCAGGCAGGGCTGCGGGATGCAGCGGTCCGAGCCTCGCGGCTGGCGGCCCTCACCGCCGGGCGCAGCGTCGTCGACTACAGCCAAGTTGCCATGCCTCGCCCACGAGGTCAGTACCAGACGGCCGTTTCCCGGCCTTCACAATCCATTACCCGCCGAGACAAGCTCGCCCTTCTCGCTGACGAGGCCCAGCAGTGCCGAATTGACGACCGCATCGTCGACTGGGAGGCCACCCTGTGGTCCACCCAGACCCGGCAGCTCTATCTCACGGCGGACGGCGGCGAAGTCATGCAGCAGTTCGACTATCTGGTTCCCTACGTGTCTGCAACGGCCCACGCCAACGGCGAGACGCAGACCCGCACCCACGGAGGTCGCTACAACGGCTTCTGCCAGCAGGGTGGCCTCGAGATTCTCGATGCCTTCGGCCTGAAAGGCAGCGGGCGCGCCACAGCCGAGGGTGCCTTGGAGTTGCTCGCCGCGCCCAACTGCCCCACCGGGCGGATGGACGTATTGCTGATGCCGGACCAGATGCTCCTGCAGATTCACGAGTCGATCGGCCACCCGCTCGAGCTGGACCGCATCCTCGGCGACGAGCGCAACTTCGCCGGCACCAGCTTCGTCACGCTCGACATGTTTGGCTCCTACCAATACGGCTCGGCGCTGCTGAACGTCACCTACGACCCTTCGCGCCCGGAGGAGTACGCGAGCTTTGGTTGGGACGACGACGGGCTGAAAGCGGAGCGGCAATACCTGATTCGCGACGGGCGTCTCGAGCGCCCGCTGGGCGGCGCCATCTCGCAAGCTCGGGCCGGCCTCGCCGGCGTCGCCAACACGCGGGCCTGCTCATGGAATCGCCCCCCGATCGACCGCATGGCCAACTTGAATGTCGAGCCGGGCACCTCCACCCTCGAGGAGCTCATCGCCAGCATCGAGCACGGAGTGGTGATGCGCACCAACGTGTCCTGGTCGATCGACGATTCGCGCAACAAGTTCCAGTTCGGCTGCGAGTGGGGCCAGGTGGTCCGCAACGGGCGCCTCGCCGAGGTGGTGAAGAACCCGAACTACCGCGGCATCTCGGCCACCTTCTGGCGCTCTTTGACCGGCGTTGGCAACGCGCAGACGCAGCAGGTGATGGGCACACCGTTCTGCGGCAAGGGCGAGCCCAACCAGGCCATCCGCGTGGGGCACGCTTCGCCGGCATGCCGGTTTTCCGGAGTCGATGTCTTTGGCGGCGTGGAGTGAGGCCATGAAGGACCGCTTCCATGATCTCGCCAAATTCGTGCAATCCCTCGCCCGCCCTGGGGAGGTTATCGCATCTTCGTTCTCGGCCGAGGACTCCCACTTCATCCGCTTCAATCGCAGCGTCGTGCGCCAGGCCACTGCAGTGCGCCAGGGGGGATGGTGCCTGACCCTCATCCACGACGGCCGGCGGGTGGACGCAACGACCACGCTCTCCGGGCAAGGCGAAGCCGACCGCGAGCAACTTCGAACGCTGCTCACAAGCCTCCGCCACGCCATCGTCGACGCGCCGGAGGATCCCTATCTGCTCTGGCCAGAAACGCCGGTAGCGACCGATAGAGAAACGAAGGGCGAGCTGCCCGATGCCGAACAGGTGATCGACGCAGTCACCGCCGCCGGACGCGGCGTCGACCTTGTGGGACTCTATGCCGGCGGGCCGATCTACAAGGGCTTCGCCAACTCGCTTGGGCAACGTAACTGGCAGCATGTAGACAACTTCAACCTCGAGTGGTGCCTCTATCACGACCGCGACAAGGCCGTTAAGACCGCCTATGCGGGCTCGCGCTGGGAGCCCGAGGTGCTTTCGGCGCGCATGGCGGAGGCGCGCAAACGCGTGGCCCTGCTGGCACGACCCGCGCGCACCCTCGAGCCGGGGCGCTACCGCGCATACCTCGCGCCCGCCGCTGCCAAGGAAGTGCTCGACATGTTGTGCTGGGGCGGCTTCAGCCTCAAGAGCCAGCGCACCAAGCAGAGCCCGCTGCTGCGCCTGAGCGAAGGCGAGGCAACCCTCGACCCGCGCGTGTCGATCAGTGAAGACATCGCGCAGGGCCTTGCGCCCGGTTTCCAGTCGGATGGCTTCGTGCGGCCCGCGCAGATTGCCCTCATCCGAGAAGGCAAAATCGCCAACGCGCTCGTCTCGCCGCGCTCGTCCCGCGAATACGACGTGCCAACGAACGGCGCGAATGACGGGGAAGCGCCTGAGTCGATGGCGCTCGCTGGCGGCGAACTCCCTGCGGCAGAGGCGCTGCGCTCGCTCGACCGCGGGTTATGGGTGAGCAACCTCTGGTACCTCAACTTCTCCGACCGGTCGGCGTGCCGGCTCACCGGGATGACCCGCTTTGCGACCTTCTGGGTCGAGAACGGCGAAATCCAGTCGCCGGTGAATGTGATGCGCTTCGACGACACCGTTTACCGGATGCTCGGCTCCGAACTGGAATCCCTCACGCAGGAACAGGAGCTGCTGCTCGACGGTGGCACCTACGGCGGCCGCAACACGGTATCCGTGCGCACCCCCGGCCTGCTTCTGCGCGACTTCATGCTCACGCTCTAGGCGCCCCTTGGCCTGGCGAGACACCCTTCGTATCCTGCCCTCCGTGGCCGCAGCAGCACTGCTCGCGGCCACGGCCTCGCCGCGCGAAGCGCTCGCCGACGGTGCGGCTTCACGGCCACCTGCCATCGATGTGCCCATGCCGGCCCGAGACCTCTGGCAGCGTATCCGCGTGGGCTTCCTGCTCGAGCCGCTTATCTCCCGTCACGTCGGCGAATGGGAAGCGTGGTATGCGTCCCGGCCAGACTACCTCGCTCGGCTCGTCGAGCGCGGGAGCCTCTATCTGCATCACATCGTCGAGGAAGTCGAAAAGCGCGGCATGCCCACAGAAGTCGCGCTGATCCCGATCATTGAAAGCGCGTTCAACCCGCACGCGCTGTCGAGAGCTCGAGCGTCGGGCCTGTGGCAGTTCATTCCCTCGACCGGCAAGGTCTTCGGCTTGACGCAGGACGCCTGGAACGATGAGCGCCGGGACGTGGTGGCTGCTACCGACGCGGCTCTCACCTACTTGCAGAGGCTCTACGACGAGTTCCAAAGCTGGGAACTGGCTTTCGCCGCCTACAACTGTGGCGAGGGCTGCGTGGGCCGGGCGATCGCCGCCAACCAGCAAAGGGGGCAGCCCACCGACTACCTGAGCCTGAGGCTCCCGAACGAGACGCGGCACTATGTGCCCAAGCTGATGGCAGTGAAGAACCTCATCCTCGCGCCGCACTTCTACGGCGTGGAATTGGGGTCGATTCCCGACCGCCCCTACTTCACGGCCGTGCCGTCGCCCCCCCGTATCGACGTGGGCCTTGCCGCCCAGTTCGCCGAGTTGCCCGTGGCGGAGTTCATCGCCCTGAACCCGTCGCATAACAAGGCCATCGCGGTGGCGCGCGACGGCACGCTGATCCTGCCGACAGGGAAAGCGGAAATCTTCCGCGAGAACCTTGAAAATTGGGACAAGGCGCTGGTGACATGGCAGCCCGTGGCCGGCAAGAAAGGCGAGGCGCTGGCCGACCTCGCGCAACGCCACGGCGTCTCCGCCGCCGAGCTTCGGCAGGCAAACAACCTGAAGCTGGACCGCGCCGGGCGCCTGTCGCAGGCGCAACCCGTGCTGGTCCCCGCGCCCGCCACTGCCGGTGCCTCGACCGCGACCCCCGGCTTTTACACAGTCAAGGCGGGTGACTCGCTCTGGGAGATCAGCAAAGCTTTCGGCCGCGAGCTATCCGAGATCCTCTCGATGAACAACCTCACCGAGAAGAGCATCCTCAAGCCGGGAATGCGGCTCAAGGTGAACTGAGCCGACGGGGGCCAGGAGCGCCCCCGGCCAGCGACCCTCAGGGCTAGCTGCCAGCCGCTCAGATGGGCATGTTTTGTTGCGCCACCATGCAATACAGCATGCCGATGGAGAACATGGTGTTGAAACGGCTCGCGTAGAGCGCGGGCTTGGCCGCAGCGGCCTTTTCCTGATCGGAAGCCTCCACGAGGCCCAAGATCTTTTGCTGATTCGGCCAGATGATGAACCAGACGTTGAACGCCATCACCAGGGCCATCCACATTCCGATACCGATCATCACTACGCCTGGCTGCAGCAGCAGCGCCCGAACCAGATAACCCTGCATCCACGCCAACAGCAGGCCCGTGATGACCGTGAGCAACGCCGCGTAACGAAAGAAGAAGAGCACTCGGGGCGCGATGAACTTGGTAATGGCGCCCCGGTTCTCCGCAGGGATACTCGGCATGGTCGGGACTTGCACGAAGTTCAGGTACCAGAGCAGGCCAATCCACAGGATGCCGAAGACAACGTGCAGCCAGCGCATGCTGAAGGTTGCCCACGCATAGTCGAGGCGGGTCATTTGGCCCGTAACGCCGCCGGCCACCAGAACGATGGCCACCAGCAACACGACACCGGCAATAACAGTCTTCTTCGGCGATGCAAAGATCGAACCCATGACAAACCCTCCCCTTGTGTTATGCCGACGAAGCTGCGACTGCGCCGAGAAGCAACTTCGCGGCGGCTAAGCCAGGCGCGTCAAACGTCATTGGCCCGACGGCAAGCGCAGCATTTTATCTTCAATTGCCCAAAAACCTCAATCGAGCAACCCGGGAACGCTCATTGCGCGCTGCGCTTCGTCGCCGAGACTTCGATCAGGCTGCAGCGCGCGATCCCGCCCAGCCACGTGGGATCGCCGCGAGGAGCCGGCGCGTGTAGTCCTGCTGTGCGCCACGGTAGATCTCGTCCGAGCCGCCGATTTCGACAACCTCCCCCTGGTTCATCACCATGATCTCGTCCGAGATGTGCTTTACCACCGCGAGGTCATGCGAAATGAAGATGTAGGAGAGCTTGAACTCATCCTGCAAGTCTTGCAGGAGGTTCAGCACCTGCGCCTGTACCGACACGTCCAGGGCTGACACCGACTCGTCGCAAATCAGAACGTCGGGCTTCATGGTGAGGCAGCGGGCGATCGCGATGCGCTGCCGCTGGCCACCCGAGAACTCGTGCGGATACTTGTTGAATGACGCTGGCGGCAGCCCCACGCGATTGAGCAGCGCCAGCGCCATGTCCGCGCGTTCCTTCGCGCCCACCCCGATGCCGTGGATCTTCATCGGCTCCATCAGGATGTTGCCGACCGTGAAGCGCGGGTTGAGAGACGCATAGGGGTTCTGAAAGATGATCTGGATCCGGCGCCGGTAGGCCATCATCTCCTTGTCGGAGAGGGCCAGGATGTTCGTGCCTTCGAATAGCACCTCGCCGGCAGTGGCCTCATGCAGGCGCATGAGCGTGAGGCCCACCGTGCTCTTGCCGGAGCCCGACTCGCCCACCAGGCCCAGCGTGCGGCCCTTCGCCAGCCGGAAGCTCACGGACTTCACCGCCGGCACGGCGCGCTTGCCGAACAACCCCTCCTTGAGGAAGAACGTCTTGGTGAGGCCCTTCGCTTCCAGGATCACGGCGTCACCCGGCTGGCCGCCACGCTTGCGCTCCGCCAGGTTCATCTCGGCCTTGCCGGTGAGGAAGTCGTCGATCACGGGCAAGCGCGTCGGACGCCGGTCCAGCCGGGGGCGGCACTCGAGAAGCGCCTTGGTGTAGACATGCTGGGGCGACTCGAAGATTGCCTTGACGGGCCCCTGCTCCTGCACCACGCCGTTTTGCATCACCACGACATGGTCCGCAATTTCACCCACCACGCCGAGGTCGTGGGTGATGAAGAGCACCGCCATCTGGTGGCGCTTCTGCAGCTTCGCGATCAGCTCGAGGATCTGGCGCTGGATGGTCACGTCCAGCGCGGTGGTCGGCTCGTCCGCGATCAGGAGCTTGGGCTCGCACGCGATCGCCATGGCGATCATCACGCGCTGCTGCTGGCCGCCGGACATCTCGTGCGGGAAGCTGTTCACCCGCAGCGCCGGGTCGGGAATGCCCACCTCGGCCAGCAACTCGACTGCGCGGGCTTTCGCTGCCTTGCCTGACAGGCCCATGTGCAGCCGCAGCACCTCGCGGATCTGCTCACCCACCGGGAACACCGGGTTCAGCGACGTCATCGGCTCCTGGAAGATCACCGACATCTCCTTGCCGCGCAGCGACTGCAGCCGCTGAGCCGAGGCCTTGGCGAGGTCCTCGCCGCCATAGAGGATGCGAGCAGACTCCGGGACGATGGCGTTGTCCGGAAGCAGGCCGAGGATGGACATGGCCGACACGCTCTTGCCGCTGCCCGACTCGCCCACCAATGCCACGGTGCGGTTGGCGGGCACGTCGAAGGAGATGCCCTTTACCGCCTCGAAGATCTCGTTCTTGCCGACGCGGAAGTTCACGCGCAGGTCGCGCACTTCCAACAGGTTGCCGGATTGGGTCATGGTTGTCGGCCTCACTTGATCTTCGGGTCGAGCGCGTCACGGAGGGAGTCCGTGAGCATCGAGAAGGCGGTGACCAACACCGCCATGCTGGCACCGGCGGCGAACAGCTGCCACCACTTGCCGATCACCAGCTCGTTCTGCGCCTCGGCGAGCATCGTGCCCCAGGACACCATGTCTACCGGCACGCCAAGGCCCAGGAACGACAGGATCACCTCCGCCTTGATGAAGCCGACGACATGCAGCGAGAGCTGTACGAGCACCACGTGGCTCGCATTCGGGAGGATGTGCACAAACATGCGTGACAGGTGCGAGGCGCCGATCGCCTGCGCCGCCTTCACGTACTCGCGGCCGCAGTGCTTGATGTACTCCGCGCGTACCAGGCGGTAGATGCCGGTCCAGCCGGTGAGCGCAAGGATCACGATGATCGTGTCCAGGCCCCGCTTGAACACCGCGGCGAACGCAAGGATCAGCAGGATGTACGGAATGGAGGTGAAGATGTTGTAGAACCACTCGAGGAAGTCGTTGACCCTCCCGCCCCAGTAGCCCGCCATGGCGCCCAGAACGGTGCCGATGAGGGTGGCGAAGAACGCCGCCGTCAAGCCCACGAAGATCGACACTTCGGAGCCCTTGATCGCCTTTTGCAGCACGTCGCGGCCCCACTTGTCGCCGCCAAAGGGCAGTGTTTCGGAACGCTTCGTTTCAGTCACCGCAATCTTCGCCGCGCGCTCTTCCCACTCCTTGTAGCGGGGAGCCAGCGGGTCGATGTCGGAGAGGTCCACCGGCTCCGCCTTCGGCGCGGAATCCTTGGCAGTGGCGTTGGCCGCCTCGAGGTTCTCCAGGTGGGCGAGGAACGACGGGTTGGCATACGAGACGCCGCGCTCCTGATTCCAATCCTTCGCGATGAGCCCCAGGAACGACGCGAGCATCAGGGCGACGAAGAGGATCACGACGACGAGGGACACCATCCCCACGCGATCAGCGCGAAGGCGCCGCCATGCGAGGGCCCAGAGGCCCGGGGATTCCTGCGCGGTGGGGGAAACGTGGTTGGTCATCACGGCGCTCATCGGGGCACCCTCACTTGAAGCTCACGCGCGGGTCGACGGCCTTGTAGAGCACGTCCACCAGCAGGTTGACGATCATGGTGAGCATGGCGAGGTACACCGTCACCGCCTTGATCACCGGGAAGTCGCTGCGGTTCACGGCGGCGACGATCT
>JAFMJY010000117.1 GCA_017853245.1 Burkholderiales bacterium
ACTCGTGGCGCGGCTCGCACGCCAGGATCAACTTCGACTTCGACGACCCGATGGGGGAATCGACCTGTGTCGCCTGCGGCGAGTGCGTGCAGGCCTGCCCCACGGGGGCCCTGGCTCCTGCCAAGCTGGCTTACCAGATGAAGGCCGACAAGACGGTCGATTCCATCTGCCCGTTCTGCGGCGTGGGCTGCCAGCTCACCTACCACGTGAAGGACAACACGATCGTGCGCGTCGATGGCCGCGACGGGCCCGCCAACCACGACCGCCTGTGCGTGAAGGGCCGCTTCGGCTTCGATTACGCGCACCACCCGCACCGTCTGACGAAGCCGCTCATCCGCAAGCCCGGCGCGCCCAAGCACGCGCAGTTCACGGTCGACCCCACGAACTGGAGCGACGTCTTCCGCGAGGCGACCTGGGAAGAGGCGCTTGACCTAGCCGCCGGCGGGTTGAGGAAGGTGCGCGACGCGCACGGCGGCAACGCGCTGGCGGGTTTCGGCAGCGCCAAGGGCTCCAATGAAGAGGCCTACCTCTTCCAGAAGCTGGTGCGCACGGGATTCGGCTCCAACAACGTGGATCACTGCACGCGCCTGTGCCACGCCTCCTCGGTGGCGGCGCTGCTGGAGGGCATCGGCTCCGGCGCGGTATCGAACCCGGTGGGGGATGTTGAACGGGCGGAGTTCATCTTCCTCATCGGCTCCAATCCCACCTCGAATCACCCGGTGGCGGCGACCTGGATCAAGAACGCGGTGAAGCGCGGCGCGAAGCTGGTGGTCGCCGACCCGCGGCGCACCGACATCGCCCGGCACGCCTGGCGCGTGCTGCAGTTCACGCCGGACATGGACGTGGCGCTCCTCAACGCGATGATCTACACGATCCTCGAGGAGAACCTCGTGGACCCGGAGTTCATCCGCCAGCGCACCACCGGATTCGAAGCCCTCAAGGAGAACGCGCAGGGCTTCAGCCCGGAGGCGATGGCGCCCCACTGCGGCATCCCGGCGGAAACGATCCGCGAGGTGGCGCGTGCCTATGCCACGTCGAAAGGTTCGATGATCCTGTGGGGCATGGGCATCTCGCAGCACGTGCACGGCACCGACAACGCGCGCTGCCTCATCGCGCTCACCCTGATGACCGGCCAGATCGGCAAGCCCGGATCGGGGCTGCATCCGCTGCGCGGCCAGAACAACGTGCAGGGCGCCTCCGACGCGGGGCTCATTCCGATGATGTTCCCGGACTACCAGCGCGTGGATAACCCGGAAGCCAACGCGCGCTTCGAGAAGTACTGGGGGCAGAAGCTCGACACGAAGCCGGGCCTCACCGTGGTGGAGATCATGGATGCGGCGTGCGAGGGAAGCATCCGAGGTATGTACGTGCTGGGCGAGAACCCGGCGATGTCGGACCCGAACGCCCACCATGCGCGCGAGGGGCTCGCGAAGCTCGAGCACCTCGTCGTGCAGGACATCTTCCTCACCGAGACGGCCTATCTTGCCGATGTGGTGCTGCCGGCCTCGGCCTGGCCCGAGAAGACGGGAACGGTCACCAACACCGACCGCATCGTGCAGATGGGGCGCCGGGCGCTGGACGCGCCGGGCGAGGCGCGGCAGGACCTCTGGATCACGCAGGAGATCGCGAGGCGCCTGGGCCTCGCCTGGAACTACGAGGGGCCGGAGAGCGGCGTGGCGCAGGTGTACGAGGAGATGCGCGGCGCGATGAACTCCATCGGCGGCATCTCCTGGGAGCGCCTCGAGGCGCAGTCGGCGGTCACCTACCCGTGCCGCACCGAGGACGATCCCGGCCAGTCGGTCGTCTTCACCGATGACTTTCCGACGAAGGACGGCAAGGCGAAGTTCGTGCCCGCGGACTTGATCCCGGCCAACGAGCGGCCGGACGCCGAGTACCCCTTCGTGCTCATCACCGGGCGCCAGCTCGAGCACTGGCACACCGGCTCCATGACACGCCGGGCGTCCGTGCTGGATGCGATCGAGCCGCGGGCGGTGGTCTCGATTCACCCCCTGGACCTCGACCAGCTCGGGGCGCTGCCCGGGGACGTGATCACCGTCGCATCGCGGCGCGGTGAGATCGCTCTCGCGGCGCGCGCCGACGACGGCACGCCGCGCGGCAGCGTCTTCATCCCGTTCGCCTACTACGAGGCGGCCGCCAACCTCCTCACCAACCCCGCGCTGGATCCGTTCGGCAAGATCGCGGAACTCAAGTACTGCGCGGTGAAGGTCACGAAGGGCGGCACGCTCCGCGAGCTGATGAGCTACGGCGGCGGGCAGTCTGCAGCTCGCATAAGCATCAAATCTTCCATCTCCTGAGGTACTTTTCATGCAATCCGACATCGAAATCGCCCAGAAGGCGAAGATGAAACCTATCGGCGACATCGCCGGACGGCTCGGTATTCCCGAATCGGCGATCGAGCCGTTCGGCCGCACCAAAGCGAAGATCTCGCTCGACTACATCGATTCGCTCAAGGGCAAGCCGGACGGCAAGCTGATCCTCGTGACGGCCATCAGCCCCACTCCTGCGGGCGAGGGCAAGACGACGACCACGGTCGGTCTGGGCGACGCGCTGAACCACATCGGCAAGAAGGCGGTGATCTGCCTGCGCGAGCCCTCGCTGGGGCCGGTGTTCGGCATGAAGGGCGGGGCGGCGGGCGGCGGCTACGCCCAGGTGGTCCCGATGGAGGACATCAACCTGCACTTCACCGGCGACTTCAATGCGATCGCGCTCGCCAACAACCTGCTCGCGGCGATGATCGACAATCACATCAACCACGGCAACGAGTTGGGCTTCGACGTGCGCCGCATCGCCTGGAAGCGGGTGATGGACATGAACGACCGGGCGCTGCGCGAGATCACCGTGTCCCTCGGGGGGCCGGCCAACGGCTTCCCGCGCGAGGATGGCTTCGACATCGTGGTGGCCTCCGAGGTGATGGCCATCTTCTGCCTGGCCACCTCCGTCAAGGACCTGAAGGAGCGGCTGGGCAACATCGTGTGCGGCTACACGAAGGACCAGAAGCCGATCCTCGCGAAGGAACTCAAGACCCACGGCGCGATGGCCGCCCTCCTCAAGGACGCGCTCGCCCCCAACCTCGTGCAGACGCTCGAGCACTCGCCCGCCTTCATCCACGGCGGCCCGTTTGCCAACATCGCCCACGGCTGCAACTCGGTGCTCGCCACGCGGACGGCGCTCAAGCTCGGCGACTACGTCGTGACGGAGGCCGGCTTCGGCGCGGACCTCGGCGCTGAGAAGTTCATCGACATCAAGTGCCGCAAGGCGGGCCTGAGGCCCTCGGCCGTGGTCCTCGTGGCCACCATCCGCGCCCTCAAGTTCCACGGCGGCATCGACGTGAAGGAGCTGGGCAAGCCCAACCTCGCCGCGCTCGAGAAGGGCATCACCAACATCGAGCGGCACGTGAACAACATCCGCAACAACTACGGCCTGCCCTGCGTGGTGTCGATCAACCACCGCACCGAGGACACCGACGCGGAGGTGAAGCTTCTCATGGACAAGCTCGCCCACCACGGCGCCAAGGTGGTGCTGGCGCGCCACTGGGCCGACGGCGGCAAGGGCGCGGCCGACGTCGCGCGCGAGGTCGTGGCGATGTGCGAGCAGCCCAACGACTTCAAGTACGTCTACGAGGAGTCGCTCCCCCTCTGGGACAAGATGAAGGCCATCGCCACCAAGATCTACGGCGCCTCCGACATCACCGCCGATTCCAAGGTGCGCGGCCAGATCAAGAAGCTCCAGGAGTCGGGCTACGGCCACTACCCGGTGTGCGTGGCGAAGACGCAGTACTCGTTCTCCACCGACCCGCAGCTGCGCGGCGCGCCCTCCGGCCACGTGGTCAACATCCGGGAGGTGCGGCTGGCGGCGGGCGCCGAGTTCGTCGTCATGGTCTGCGGCGACATCATGACGATGCCGGGCCTGCCGAAGGTGCCCTCCGCCTGCTCCATCGACGTGAACGATGACGGCAAGATCGTCGGGCTGTTCTGAGCGTCACCCTGATGGGCGACCGGAGGCGGAGGCGTAGATGACAGCGAACATCATTGATGGAAACGCAGTGGCGAAAGAGGTGCGCTCGCGGTGGCGCGGGCGCGCCGAGACGTTGGCGGTCAGCGGCATCGTGCCAGGACTAGCCGTTGTTCTCGTGGGCGACGACCCTGCTTCACGAGTGTATGTCGGCCGCAAGACCAAGGCCTGCAAGGAGATCGGCATACACTCGGAGGTTCACGAGTTTTCCGCAGATGCTCCCGAAGAAGTGGTACTGGGCCGTATCGGGCAGCTGAACTCGAATCCCTCGATCCATGGAATCCTTGTTCAGCTGCCGGTCCCGGCGCACATCAACACACGGCGCCTGATCGAGGCGATCGACGTTCGCAAGGATGTCGACGGATTCAATCTCTACAATGTCGGTGCGCTTGTGGCCGACAGCACGGTCTTTCCCCCATGCACCCCCTACGGGGTGCTGTGCCTCCTTGAGCATACGCGGGTTCCTATCGCAGGGCAGAATGTCGTCGTCGTCGGAGCGAGCAACATCGTGGGCAAGCCCATGGCGATGATGCTCATGAAGCGGGAAGCGACGGTAAGCATCACTCACATTCGGACCCGCGACCTCGCCCAGTACACGATTCTCGCGGATATCCTCGTTGTCGCGGCAGGAAAGCCCAACCTCATCACGGCCCCGATGGTGCGTACTGGCGCCGTGGTCATCGACGTGGGGATCAACCGCCTGGAGGACGGTCGGCTGGTAGGGGACGTCGATTTCGAGGGAGTGCGGCAGAAGGCATCCCACATCACGCCTGTGCCTGGCGGGGTGGGGCCTATGACGGTCACGATGCTGCTCGTGAACACTATTCAAGCGGCCGCGCGCACTTGCGGCATCGAATTTGAGGCGTGATGGTCGGTTTATCCCGCAGTTTGATGCTTCTTGCCACATTCACCGCAACGCGGCAGGCGGTGGCGGCACGCCTTCGGACTCGGAGCGATAGTTGATGTCGTTGCGCAGCACGCCGATCGAGGCTGCAGGGCGCGGGCCCGTTGGACGTGTATCGAAGGCGACGATATGCGTTCTGTCGGTGCTCGCGATGGTCGCATTTGCGGGAAATTCCCTTCTGTGCCGTATCGCACTCAAGGACACATCGATTGACGCGGCTACGTTCACTACGTTGAGATTGACCTCGGGAACCGCGGTACTCCTTCTCTTCGCGCGCTGCCGGGCGTCAGGAGCCGTGGTGCAGGGCGATTGGATGGGCGCCCTCGTCTTGGTGACCTACGCGTTCGCTTTTTCGTTTGCCTACGAGAAGTTGACCGCAGGCACGGGAGCATTGCTGCTGTTCGGAGGCGCCCAGGCTGCGATGATTGGTTATGGCGTCTGGATTGGCGAGCGATTCCGAGGTCCACAAGTTCTCGGCATAGTGATCGCCATCGCCGGCCTCGTCGCCCTGCTGTTGCCGGGACTAGCGGCGCCACCGTACGGAGCAGCGATTCTCATGATTGGATCGGGGCTGGCGTGGGGGACGTACTCACTGCTCGGAAGGAGTCGTGGTGATCCGATTGCGACGAACGCCGGGTATTTCATTCGTGCCCTGCCTATCGCCGTCGTCGTAAGCCTGGCATGGAGTGACTACTTCTCCATCGACACGATTGGGGCCTTGTGCGCAGCTGCGTCCGGCGCAGTCACTTCGGGAGTCGGCTACATCATCTGGTATACGGTGGTTCGCGAGATCACGGCGACCAGTGCATCGACGATGCAGTTGAGCGTGCCTGCCATCACCGCGATCGCCGGAGGCGTTCTTCTGGCGGAGCCCCTGTCGTTGCGACTCATTGTCTCGTCGATCGCCACATTGGGAGGGATTGGGCTGTTCCTCTTTTCCATGCGGCGGTAGTGTTTCTCAAAGTTCCCGCTACCTTGTCGCCGCCGCCCCCGGCGCTCAAAATCGAGGCCTTCCCCAGTAGACGGTGAGTTCCAGGTACCCGGTCGGTTTAGAGACCGGCCGGGCGAAGGGATCGCCACGCGAAGACGGTACGTCACCGGCTGCGCCGGAACCGCGCCCTCAATCACGCCCGCCCGGCACTCATTTGGCAAAGGCCACGGACTGAGATTGCGAGGGCTTGACGCGGTCCGGCCCTTATCTAGAATGAGCCTGCAACCCGTTGAAGGCCGGAGTGGCGCCACCATCCCCCTTGAGAGTGGAAGCCGCCGGAATTACCCGCGGGTTGCCTACATTTTCGATGGTTGGGTGGTCGACGCAACTCGAGGAAGTCGTCTTCCCGATTTGAACGTACCTGGCCGCCTAGCTATCCTGTTCGTGCGCCCCACCCTCGACCGCCGCCGCTTCTTTGGGAAGCTGAGCATCAGCGGTTGAGATCTCGAGGCGTCGTAATTAGTAGAGTTCCCGCACTGGCGACGTTGTACACACGGAATCGACAAGAGCGCTTTAGCTAGACTTCAATCTTTTTCTTTACTCTCCGCGTAGCGAGTCCTAAGTCGCTGATTATTACACTGATGCTAGTGATCTCTGATGGTCGATTATCGGGGCATTCCCGCGTCAAGGTGCGTCGCCACCCCGCCACCACTCGTTCAAGGCCAGACTCACCCTCTGGCCTTTTTTTCGTCCGGAATTT
>JAFMJY010000035.1 GCA_017853245.1 Burkholderiales bacterium
GTTGCCGTCACGCGCGCGCCCGACCCCAATCCGCCTGTAGGACTTCCGCCGACGCAGAACGTAGACGAGAAGATTCCGCCCGACGACAACTGGGCGCGCTCAATCGACCTTCGCCGCCCCGGTGAGTCGGATGCGGTGCTGTTCGTGCCGCCGCCGGCGATGCCGGACCAGGTGCCAGCGCCCTACCCGGCCACGCCGCGCATCTCCACCTCGGTGCCCGACCGCTGGCGCTTAGTCGACCAGGTCGGACTGGTGAACCAGCGCTGGTACGACCCCTACAACCCGAACACGCTGAAGGGCGACCGGCCGATCATCGGCAACGACATCTTCTTTGCGCTGAACCTGGTGTCCGACACCGTGTTCGAAGCGAGGTCGCTGCCCACGCCGATCGCGCAGGTGGGCCTGCGGCCTGATGCCAACGACCAGTTCGGCCGCGGGCGGCAGTCGACCTTCAACCAGAACCTGATCTTCTCGGCCGCCCTCCTCAAAGGCAACACGACGTTCAAGCCGCCGGAGTGGGAAGTGCGCGTGGTGCCGGTGGTGAACCTCAACTACAGCCGCGCGCAGGAAGTGCGGGCGCTGCGCATCGACCCGCAGGCCGGCATCTCGCGGCGCGATGGCGTGGTGACGCTGCAGGAAGCGTTCGTCGACTACGAATACAACATCGCCTCGGTCAACTACGACTTCGACGACATCCGCGTCGGCATCCAGCCCTACATCTCGGATTTCCGCGGGCTGGTGTTCCAGGACGTTCCCGTCGGCGTGCGCTTCTTCGGCACCCGCGGCAGCAGCCGGTATCAGTACAACGTCGCGTGGTTCCGCCGCCTGGAGAAGGACACCAACAGCGGCCTGAACGACCTGAGCTCTGCGCCGCGGCAGGACGATGTGTTCCTCGCGAGCCTCTTCCGGCAGGACACCTTCGTGCTGGGCTTCACGCTGCAGGGCACGGTGCTGCACAACATCAACCGCGAGCGCGGCGCGAACTACTACGACCGCAACGGCTTCCTCGTGCGCCCGGCGGTGTTCGGCGATTCGCGCCCGCGCGGCTACCGCGTCACCTACCTGGGCCTCTCCGGCGACGGGCACTTCGACCGCTGGAACGTCACGGCCTCCGCCTACCTCGCCGCGGGGCGCGATGAACGCAACCCCTTCTCCGGCCAGCCGGCCCGGATCCAGGCGGGCTACCTGGTGGGCGAGCTCTCCCGCGATTTCGACTGGATCCGCGTGCGGGGCACCGGTATTTACGCGACACCGGACCGCGACCCCTACGACAGCAAGGAAACCGGCTTCGACGCGATCCTCGAGAACCCGCAGATCGCCGGCGCCGACACCACTTTCTGGATCCGGCAGGCCGTGCCCCTGATTGGCGGCGGCGGCGTGGCGCTCTCGGGGCGCAACGCGCTGCTGCCGTCGCTGCGCTCCTCGAAGGACCAGGGCCAGTCAAACTTCATCAACCCGGGCCTGTATCTCACCGGGCTCGGCGCCGACCTCGACGTGACGCCCAAGCTGCGCCTGGTCGGGAACGTGAACCGCTTGTGGTTCGCCGACACGGCCGTGCTGCAGCAGTTGCGCAGCCTCGCGCCGATATCGCGCAACATCGGCACCACCGTCTCCGGGGCGCTGCAGTACCGGCCGCTCCTCAACCAGAACATCGTGGTGAGCCTCTCGGGCTCGGTGCTCTTCCCGGGCCTGGGCTTCCGGCAACTGTTCCTCGAAGACAGCCGCCAGCTCTACTCCGTGCTCCTGAACGTCCTGCTCACCTACTGATGATCAAAGCGCGCCTGGCAGCGGCCTCCACCCTTCTCGCGGCACTCGGCGTGCTGGCGGCCACCGCCGTCGGCTCGCCCACCGAGAAGCCCGTGGCGCGCACTTACGTGACGCACCCGCCAGCGCCTGCATCCCAAACGCGCGCGCAGGCCGATGCCAAGACCGCCGGCTGCATGAGCTGCCACACGGCAACGGACCAGCACACGATGCACCGCAACCCGGCGGTAATCCTCGGCTGCACCGATTGCCATGGCGGCGACGCTACGGTGAAGAAGCCGGAAGGCGCCAAGGCCGAGAGCGCCGGCTACAAGGAGGCGCTGGCCCGCGCGCACGTGCTGCCGCGCTACCCCAAGGCGTGGAACTGGCCCGTCAGCGCCAACCCGGAAATCAGCTACACGCTCCTCAACCGCGAGGCGCCCGAGTACGTGCGCTTCGTCAATCCCGGCGACCTGCGCAGCGCCCGCGAGGCGTGCGGCGCCTGCCACCTGTCGATCGTGCAATCCTCCGAGCGCAGCCTCATGGCCACCTCAGCGATGCTGTGGAGCGGCGCCGGCTATAACAATGGCATCCTGAAGTACAAGCTCAACCGGTACGGCGAGGCTTACACGCGCGAGGGCGTGGGTGCCCGGCTCGAAAACCCGGTGAAGCCCGACGAGCGCCTCACAGCGAAGGGAATCCTGCCCTTCGTCACCGCGCTACCCGCGTGGGAAACGGTTCCGCCGGGAGACATCTTCCGCGTCTTCGAGCGCGGCGGGCGCGTGATCAACTCGCAGTTCCCCGAAATCGCACTGCCGAACGTCACCGGCCTCATCCAGCGACTGGACGAGCCGGGTCGGCCGGACATTCGCCAATCGAACCGCGGGCCCGGCACGGGACTTCGCATCTCGGTGCCGGTGCTGAACCTCACCAAGACGCGCCTGAACGACCCGCACCTCTGGTTCCTCGGCACCAACGACCAGCAAGGCGACTACCGCTCCTCGGGCTGCACGGCGTGCCACACGGTATACGCGAACGACCGCGAGCCCGGGCACTCCGGCCCGTACGCCAAGTACGGGCGCGACGGGCAATCGGTGACCAAGGACCCGACCATTCCCAAGGACCGCGCAGGCCACCCCCTGCGTCACGAGTTCACTCGCGCCATTCCCTCCTCCCAGTGCATGGTCTGCCACATGCACCAGCCGAACGTGTTCGTGAACTCGTTCTACGGCATGACCATGTGGGACTACGAATCCGACGCGCCGCATATGTGGCCGGAGAAGCAGAAGTACCCCACGCAAGAGGAAGCGCGCCGCATCCTCGATCGCAACCCGGAAGAGGCGGCCATCCGCGGCAAGTGGGGAGACAAGAGCTTCCTGCGCGACATCTGGAGCCTGAACCCGCAGTTGAAGGACACGCAGTTCGCCGACTACCACGGCCACGGCTGGAACTTCCGCGCCATCTTCAAGCGCGACCGCAAGGGCACGCTCCTCGACAAGCAGGGCAAGCCTGTTGCAGACGACGACCCGGAAAAGTTCATGAAGAAGGACGGCACGCCCGGCAAGGCTGTGCACCTGAAATCCATCCACCTGGAGCTGGGTTTCCACTGCGTCGATTGCCACTTCGCCCAGGACGTGCACGGCAACGGGCACATCTACGGCGAAGTCGCCGCCGCCATCGAAATCGATTGCCGCGATTGCCACGGCACGGCCGACAAGTACCCGACGCTTCGCACCTCCGGGCCCGCCGCGCGCCCGGGCGGCATGGACATGAGCCTCCTGCGCACGCCGGATGGCCGCAAGCGCTTCGAGTGGCGTGGCGGCAAGCTCTTCCAGCGCTCGGCGCTGCACGCGGACCTCGAATGGGAAATGTCGCTGGTGAAGGACACCGTCACGCCGGGCCATCCCTCCTACAACGAGAAGGCAGCGCGCTCGAAGCTCATGCACACGGGCAAGGCGGGCCAGGACGGCAAGTGGGGCCCCGGCGGCCAGGAGTACGCGCACGGCGACGACAAGATGACGTGCTTCTCCTGCCACCTCTCATGGACGACGAGCTGCGCAGGGTGTCACCTGCCCATCCAGGCCAACGCCAAAACGGACCGCCACCATTACGAGGGCGGCGCCACGCGCAACTTCGCCACCTACAACCCGCAGGTGGCGCGCGACGACATGTTCCAGCTTGGCCGCCACGGGCCGGTGAAGGGCAGCCGCATCTCGCCCGTGCGCTCGTCGTCGGCGTTGATTCTCTCCTCCACCAACATCAACCGCGAGAAGATCTACATCCAGCAGCCCCCGATCGCCTCGAGCGGCCATTCCTCCCAGGCCTTCGCGCCGCACTACCCGCACACGGAGCGCAAGGAAGAAACCAAGACCTGCGGCGATTGCCACGTCTCGGACAAGGGCGACAACAACGCCATCATGGCGCAGCTGCTCCTGCAGGGGACCAACTTCGTCAATTTCGTGGGCTACAACGCTTGGGTTGGCGCGGAGAAGCACATTGAAGCCGTGCAGGTCACCGAGTGGGACGAGCCCCAGGCGGTGATCGGGAGCTACCTGCACCGTTACGCCTACCCGGATTGGTTCGCAGCCCACGAGAAGCGCGGCCGGGAGCTCAAGGAATCGCACCGCCACACGACGCGCGGCGAGTCGCGCTGCGTGCAACTGCGCGGCGAATACTTCTTCTCCGCTGAAGGCCCGGGCGGCATGCAGGTCTACGACGTGGCCTCGATCGCCAACAAGGGCGTCTCGCAGCGCATCATCACCGCGCCTGTCTCGCCGCTGGGCCAGGGCACGCGCATCGCCTCGAAGAACGCCACGTGCGTGGCGCTGCCCACCAACCAACCCATCGCCCCCGAGCGCAATCAAGGCGACCTGATGCGCAAGGTGAACGAGGAGCAGCCCTTCCACCCGATCTACCACTACGCGCTGATCACGGATGCCGAGGAGGGCTTGATCCTCGTGAACGTCGACACACTTGCCGACGGCGACCCGGACAACAACTTTCTCAAGCGCGCCCTCACCTGGAATGGGAACGGCGTGCTGAAGGGTGCGCGCCACCTCACCCTGGGCGGCCGATATGCCTACGTGACGGCCGATGCCGGGCTGGTGGTGCTGGACCTCGACGACCCGCTGAAGCCGCAAACGGTGGCGGTGGTGCCGCTCAAGGGCGCTCGCGCATCGGCGCTGCAGTTCCTGTACCTGTTCGTGACTGACGATGCCGGCCTGGCGGTGCTGGATGTCACCAACCCCACACGTCCGAAGGTCGTGGAAGCGGCACGCGTGCCCATGGCGGACGCTCATCGTATTTACGTGGCGCGCACCTACGCGTACGTGGCCGGCGGCCACGAGGGGCTCTACATCGTCGACGTCGAGAAGCCCGAAAAGCCGTTCGTCTACCAGCGCTTCACCGACGAGGGCCGGCTCTCGGACGTGCGCGACGTCATTGTGGGTTCGACCAATGCGTCGGCGTTTGCTTACGTCGCCGACGGCGCCAACGGCCTCAAGGTGCTGCAGCTCACCTCGCCCGAGATCCAGCCCAAGTTCTATGGCTTCAGCCCGGAGCCCAAGCCGCGCGTGATCGCCTGGCGCCGCACGGCCTCGCCCGCGCTCGCCCTCTCAAAGGGCCTCGACCGTGACCGTGCCGTGGACGAAACCGGTGGCCAGATCGCCGTGTTCGGCCGCATCGGCTCGCGGCCGTTCAACCACGACGAACAGCGGCGCTTCTACCAGCGCCCGGATGGCACCGTGTGGACCGTGAGCGACCACGGCAGGCCCGGCGACTTCGTCCCCGCTCCCCAACCCACCACCGCTGCGAGCGCCCGCGCCCCGGAGGCCCGCCGATGAAGACGTTTCTCTTCGCCCTGACAGCCGCGCTGGGCTTCGCCACATCTTCGTGGGGAAACCCGCCCCTGCCTTACGAAGCCAAGGCCAAGCACATGGGCGTGGTCACCTGCCAATCGAGCCTCTGCCACGGCTCCATCGTGTCGTGGAAAAGCTCTAATGTGCTGCAGAACGAATACGTCACCTGGTCCCGCGCCGACCCGCACGCCCTGAAGGCCGCCCAGGTGCTGATGAATGACCAGAGCAGGAAGATCGCCGCGAACCTGCGCCTCAAGGAGCCCGCGCACCAGGCGAAGATCTGCGTCGACTGCCACGGCCATAACCCGCCGAAGGAGCGCCAGGGCGAGCAGTTCAGCGCCGCTGATGGCGTGAGCTGCGAGGCCTGCCACGGCCCCGCCGAAAAATGGCTGTCGACCCACGTGCAGCCCAATGCAACCCACGCCGACAACGTGAGGAACGGGCTGTATCCGACGGGAGACCCCGTGGCGCTCGCCCGCCTTTGTCTTTCGTGCCATTTCGGCAACAAGGACAAGTTCGTCACCCACCGGATCATGGGCGCCGGGCACCCGCGCATCACCTTCGAGCTGGACACCTTCACCCTCACCCAGCCGCCGCACTTCGTCCCGGACGCCGATTGGGTGAAGCGCAAGGGCAGCTGGGATAGCGTGCGCCTGTGGGCCATCGGCCAGGCTCTGGCCGCCCAGGAGCAACTGGACGTATTTTCGGATTCCAAGCGCGGGCGGGACCGCCTTTTCCCGGAGCTGGTGGTGTTTGACTGCCACGCCTGCCACCACCCGATGTCGGACAAGCGCTGGCGGCCCGCCACCGGCCCGCAGCCCGGCGTCGTGCGCTTCAACGATGCGAATCTCATCATGCTTCGGCAGATCGTGCGGCGCGTCGATCCCTCCGCCTCCGCCGACTTCAACGAGCGCGTTCGCAAGCTGCACGAGGCCGTTGCCGGGGATGGCGAGGCCGCCGCCGCGCACCGCGCCGCCCGCGCCGTGCGCGAGGCGATCGACCTGCTGATCCCCAAGCTCGCCAAGCGCAGCTTCAACGACGCCGACATGCGGGCCATCCTCGCGTCGTTGGCGGAGGAGGGCCAGTCGGGCGGCTACCGCGACTTTGCCGGCGCCGAGCAGTCGGCCATGGCGGTGGGCAGCGTCTTGAATTACCTCGCGCGACGGGGCGCCCTGAAGGACGTGAAGGCCGCCAACGCCGCGCTCGATCGCCTGTTCAAGTCCATTGCGGACGACGAGAAATACCAACCGGAGCGCTTCCAGGCGGCCATCTCGGCCGTCCGGCAGCTGGCCCAGCCATGACCACACTCCTCGACATCGCCGTGATCGGCTCCGGCCCCGCCGGGCTTTCCGCGGGCGCCCACGCCGCCGAGCTGGGCGTCTCACACGTGCTGCTCGAAACCCAGGATCACGCCTCGCACACCATCTACAAGTACCAGCGCGGCAAGCACGTGATGGCCGAGCCACCCGTGCTGCCGCTCCGCAGCCCGATGAGCTTTGCAGCGGGCACGCGGGAGCACATCCTCGGCACCTGGGATGACGAGCTCAAGAAGTACGGCGTCAACATCCAGTACGGCCAGGAGGTCACAGCCATCACGGGCGCCGATGGGGCCTTCGAGATTCGCACGAAGAAAGGCGACGTCTTCCATGCCCGCAAGGTGATCCTCTCCATCGGCGTTCAGGGCAACCTGCGCACGCTGGGCGTCGAGGGCGAGACCCTCGAGGGAATCCAGTACCAGCTGGACGACCCGAAGGAATATGCCGACGAGACGATCGTCGTGGTGGGCGCTGGCGACGCCGGCATCGAGAACGCCCTGGGCCTTGCCGAGCAGAACACCGTGATCCTGCTCAACCGCAACGAGGAATTCGTCGGCGTGAAGGACGGCAACGTCGCGCTCATCACCGATGCGGCCAAATCCGGCCTGGTGGAAATCCGCGCCGGCACCTCCGCCGTAAAAGTGGAGCCGGGCTCCGGCGAGACGCGGCTTCGCTTCCACGTGAAGACGCCCAACGGGCCTGACGTCATCGACTGCCACCGCATCATCGCGCGCCTGGGCGGCATCCCCCCGCGGAAGCTCGTTGAGAGCTTTGGCGTCCACTTCACGTCCAGTGACCGCTCCGCGCTGCCCGAGCTCTCGGACACCTACGAGTCGAGCGTGAAGGGCCTCTTCATCATCGGCGCGCTGGGTGGCTACCCGCTGATCAAGCAGGCGATGAACCAGGGCTACGAGGCAGTGGAGTCGGCGCTCGGGCGCAAGGTGGAGCCGGCCGACGAGCCGCTTCTCGCGAAGACCTTCGAGAACGTTCCCGGCAAGCCGTCGGTGGCGGAAGTGCTCGACCTCTTGCAGGACAACGTGCCGCTGCTTGCGATGGTCAACCGGCTGCAGTTGCGCGAATTCCTCGTGGACAGCACGGTTCACTCGCTTGCAGAAGGCGCGGTGGTTTGCCGCTACAACGATTACACCAATTCGCTCTACATGATCGTCCGCGGCGGGGTTCGCGTGCAGCGCCGGGACGGGGGTGAAATTCCCCTCGCGGCGGGCGAGTTCTTCGGCGAGCTGGGCCTCGTCTCCGGTCGTCGACGCTCCAACACCGTGCTCGCGGGCGCAGACTGCCTGCTGCTGGAAGCGCCGCGCCGGGCGATGCTGAAGCTCATGGCGGGGGCGCCGGCCGTGAAGGGCTTCATCGACATGGTCTTCGCGCGCCGCGCAGTGCAAAACGACCTGGCGCCGATGCTCACCGAGCCGGAATTGGACGACCTCACCGCCCCGGGCCTCGCCATCAAGGCGTTCGGCGGTGGCGAGCTGATCTACAGCGAGGGTGATCCGACCGATGGCATCCACCTCGTCCGCAGCGGCTCGGTGATGCTTTCCCGCAAGGTCGGCGGGCGCGACGTCGTCATCCGGTACGTTCCCGCCGGCAACTACTACAGCGTCCCCGGGGTGCTGCTCGACACCCCCCGAACCTTCACGGCCCGAGCAGCGGTCAACACGGAAATCATCATCCTCGACAAGGCCCGCTGCCACGCCACCATGCGTCGCAACCCTGCATGGCGCGAGTCGCTCCACAAGCACCTGATCGACATCCAGCGCGTGGACGCCGAGATGGGATCCGAGCCCGAGCGTGGCGACGTCATGCAGTTCCTCCTGAAGGAGGGGGTTGGCGAGGCCACGGACGTGCTGCTGATCGACGAGTCGCTCTGCGTGCGCTGCGACAACTGCGAAAAGGCGTGTGCAGACGCGCACGACGGCACCTCCCGCCTGGACCGTGAGGCGGGGCCCACGTTCGCCAATGTGCACGTGCCAACGTCTTGCCGGCATTGCGAACACCCGCACTGCATGAAGGATTGCCCGCCCGACGCGCTCACCCGCGCCATCAACGGCGAGGTGTTCGTGAACGACCGCTGCATCGGCTGCGGCAACTGCGAGCGCAACTGCCCCTACGGCGTGATCCAGATGGCGGCGGTGAACCCGAAGCGCCGCCGGCCCAGCCTGTGGTCATGGCTGGTGCTGGGGCTGGGCCCCGAGCCCGGCCTGGAGCCGCACATGAAGGACAAGGACGCGCCGAAAAAGGCGGTCAAGTGCGACATGTGCAAGGACATCCCCGGGGGCGCAGCCTGCGTGCAGGCCTGCCCGACGGGGGCTGCCATGCGCGTGAGCCCGCGTCAGTTCTTTGGCGTGGCCAAGCAGGGCACCTCGGCGCTGAGCAACTCCTGATTCGCCTCACGCAGCCTTGACGAAGGCAGCGAGGCTCGCCGCGAGGCGCCCCAGCGACGGCCGGTGCACATACATCATGTGCCCGGCATCGAAATATTCGACCGTGAAGTTCTCCCGGAACCGCCCGTCGTGATCCAGGTGGTCGAAAGTGTAGTCGGAGGCAAAGTGCGGCGTGGCCAGGTCAAAGTAGCCATTGGCTACGTAGACGCGCAGGTGCGGGTTCATCGCCAGCGCTCGCCGCAGCGGCTCGCCCACGGACGCATAGCGGTTCGCAAAGTCCTTCCAGCCCCACTTGAGGTAGAGCCCCTTCAGCACTTCGTACGGTGAATCCGAGACGAACTGGAGGGTGCGACGCACGTAGTCGTTCATCGCCGCGGAATAGGCGCCGTAGATCTCGGCGTAGGCCGGGTCGAACTCGAAGTGCTCCCCGGCCGAGTCGCGATCGATGGCCGTGAACCGGCTGTCCAGGCGGCCAACGGTCTTGCCCTCGGCCCGGAGCAGCTCCTTGCAGAAGCGGTGGATGTCTATCCGCAGCCCGGCGCGACGCACGTAGTCCGGCGAGAGGCCGCAGTAGCGAGCCACCTTCTCGGCCACCGCATCCCGGGACGCGCGCGGCAACCGGTTGCCCTGGAACAGCGCCTGCAAATACTCGCCCGCCGCAAACGCCTCGACCTCACCGAGCAGCGCCTTGAGCGGCTTGGCCTGCAGGTCCGGCGCGAGTTTCTGGTGGTACCAGGCGGTCGCCGCGTACGTGGGCAGAAAGAGCACAGCCGGCAGGTCGTTGTTCGCCTCGAAACGAAGCGAAGCGAAATCCAGCGCGCAGGACACCAGCATCAGCCCGTTGAGGTAGAGGCCGTAGCGCTCGAGCAGGTGGCCCGCGAGCGCCGCCGCGCGGGTGGTGCCGTAGGACTCGCCGATCAGGTGCTTGGGGCTGGCCCAGCGGCCGTACCGGGAGCAGTAGAGCCGGATGAACTCACCCACACTTTCCACGTCGCGCCGGTAGTCGTGGAACTCGTCGACCTTCTGCCCCTCGACCATACGGCTGTAGCCGGTGCCCACGGGGTCGATGAAGACCAAGTCCGATTCCGCGAGCAGCGAGAACTCGTTGTCCACGAGGATGCCCGGGGGGGGCGGCGCCCGCCCCTCGTCGTCGAGGGCCACCCGCTTCGGGCCCAGAAGCCCCAGGTGCAGCCACACCGAGCTCGACCCCGGCCCGCCGTTGAACGAAAAGGTGACCGGGCGCTTTTCGGGCGTCGCGCCGTCCACCGTATAGGCCACGAAGAACACACTAGCGCGCGCCTGCTCGCCCTCCGCCTTGCCGTCCTTCTCGGCGGCCTCCCTCAGCACGAGCGTCCCGCAGGTGGCCGTGTAGGCGACATCGCGGCCGGCGAGGCGAATGCGGTGGCGGGTCACGCTCAGGCGGTCGGAATGGGCTGGCGGGGTAGGGGCGACGGGCTCGGAGGAAGCGCTCACGGCAGGGGCTCGGGGGGTGAATGAAGCCGCCAGTATGCCGCGCCGCCGTAGCCGCTTCGCGCTGATAGAATCGCGCGTCCCAGACCGCCCCTGCGGCGGCAGTCCTCAACCCTCCCTGCACCAACCCGCCCCCTCTCACGGAGCCCAGACGATGATCGCCTCCCTCCGACTCACCCTTGCGGCCGCCGTGGCTGCCGCGTTCCTGCCCCTGGCAGCCAGCGGCGAGACCATCACGGTGGTCACCTCGTTCCCGAAGGAACTCACGGCCGCTTACAAGAAAGCGTTTGAAGCGAAGTTCCCCAGCGACAAGCTCGAGATCCTCAACAAGAACACAGCCGCCGGCATCGCCTACGTGCGCGAGCAGCCGGTGGGCCAGCGCCCCGAAGTCTTCTGGGCTTCGGCGCCGGATGCCTTCGAGGTACTCGCCAAGGCGAAGCTCCTGCAGAAGATCGGCCCGGGCAACCCGGCCATCCCGGCGAAGGTCGGCAACTACCCGGTGAACGACCCCGAGGGTTTCTACCGCGGCCAGGCGCTCGCCGGCTACGGCCTCATGTGGAACACGCGCTACATGAAGGCGAACAACGTTCCCGAGCCGAAGGAATGGGCGGATCTCGTGAGGCCCGCCTACTTCGGGCACCTGGCCATCTCCAGCCCCTCTCGCTCGGGCACCACGCACCTCACGGTGGAAACGATCCTGCAGGGTGAAGGCTGGGCCAAGGGCTGGGAGCAGATGCTCGCCATCTGCGGCAACAGCGCCGCCATCACCGAGCGCAGCTTCGGCGTGCCCGACGGCGTGTCGAACGGCCAGTACGGCATCGGCCTGGTGATCGACTTCTTCGGCCTGGCTGCGAAGAACTCCGGCATGCCGGTGGAATTCGTCTATCCCTCCGTCACGTCGATCGTGCCGGCGAACATCGCCCTGATCGAGGGCGCAAAGTCGAGCGCGGCGGGCATGCGCTTCATCGACTTCACCCTGTCGGAGGAAGGCCAGACGCTGCTGCTCCAGAAGGAAATCAGCCGCCTGCCGGTGCTGCCCTCGATCTATGCCAAGGCCCCCGCCGGCTACCCGAACCCGTTCGGCGGCAAGATCCAGGCAAAAGTGAACTTCGACTCCAACCTGTCGGAGTCGCGCTACTTCATCGTGCGCTCGATGTTCGACCAGATGATCACCTTCCGCCACAAGGAGCTGGTGGCTGCCACCAAGGCCATCCACGATGCCGAGCGCCGGCTGAAGGGGAAGGCGAGCCCACAGCTCGCCGAGGCCCGCAAGCTCGCTTTCTCGCCGATCATCGACGAGCGCGCTGCTTCGGATGAGAAGCTCCAGGCTCTGTTCCGCGCTGAGAAGTCGAACGCCGAGGCCACGAAGCAGAAGGCCAAGGTGGAGGAAGACTGGGCCACCAAGGCAAAGGCGAACTACGCCCGCGCCGCGGAGCTCGCCAGCAGCGCCAAGTAAGCCCCCCGCATGCAGCGGGGCGTGCACTGGGGAACCGCGTCGGTCGCGTTGGCGATCGGCGCGTTTCTTTTTGTGTTTCTCGTGGCGCCGGTGCTCGCGGTGGTCTACACCGCCTTCTCCGATGGGCAGGGCGGGTTCACGCTAGCCCACTTCGCTTCCTTCGCGCAGATCTCGCTCATGCGCGAGAGCTTCGCCAATAGCCTCTATGTCGCCACCACGACGGTGATCCTGGCGACCGTCATCGCCGTCCCCCTCGCCTACCTCACCGTCCGCTTTCAGTTCCGGGGCGCCGTGGCCATCCAGACGCTGGGTGTGCTGCCGCTGGTGATGCCCGCCTTCGTGGGCGCGGCGGCGATGCAGCTGATCTTCGGCCGCTCGGGGGCGGTGAACCTGATCCTCAAGGAGAACTTCGGCTTCACGCTGCCGATCATGGAGGGGCTGAACGGCGTCGTCTTCGTGGAGACCCTGCACTACTTCCCCTTCATCCTCCTGAATCTCGCCGCGTCGCTTGCCGCCATCGACTCCTCCATGGAGGAGGCCGCCCAGAACCTCGGGGCCTCGGGCTGGCGCCTTTTCCGCAAGGTGGTGTTTCCGCTGGCGCTGCCCGGCTACATCGCGGGGGCCTCCCTCGTGTTCATCAAGGTGTTTGACGACCTCGGCACGCCGCTGGTGCTCAACGTCACCAACATGCTGGCGCCCCAGGCGTACCTGCGCGTCACCTCCATTGGCCTCGAGGATCCCATCGGCTACGTGATCTGCGTGATCCTGGTGGCGTTCTCGATCGGGGCCATGGCGGGATCATGGTGGTTCGTCAAGCGACGCGACTTCGCCCTCGTCTCGCGCGGCGGCGCGCAGGCGCCGAAGCGGAAACTCAACGGGCTCCAGACAGCGCTCGCCTACGGCTGGATCGTGGGCGTCCTCCTGCTGGTTCTCTCGCCACACATTGGCCTGCTGCTGATGTCGCTCTTCAAGGTGTGGAGCTTCAGCGTGCTGCCGGAGCAGTTCACGCTCGCGCATTACGCCACGGTATTTGCGGATTCGAAGCAGATGATCTGGAATACGCTGCTCTATTGCGGGCTCGCGGCGCTGCTCGATGTGATCCTCGGCACGGCCATCGCCTACATCGTGCTGCGCACCACGCTCCCCGGGCGGCAGTTGCTCGACCACTTGGTGACCGTGGCGCTCGCCATGCCGGGCCTGGTGCTGGGCATCGGGTACCTGCGCACGTTCAAGGGCTGGGAGCTGCCATTCGACATGGGTGCGCTCACGGCGAGCTGGCTCATTTTTGTCATTGCCTACGCAGTGCGGCGCCTGCCCTACGCACTGCGCTCCTGCATGGCTGCGCTCACCCAGGTGCACCCGGCGCTCGAGGAGGCGGCGGAGAACGTCGGCGCGGGCCGCTGGCGCACCATTCGGCGCGTGGTGGTGCCGCTGATGGCGGGCGGCATCGTGGCGGGGTTCGTCACCAGCTTCATCACGGCGGCGGGCGAGATCTCGGAGACTATCCTCCTCACCAGCCGCGAGAGCCTGGCGCCGATGTCGTACGGCATCTACCTCTACTTCCAGTCCATCGCGGGCCGCGGGCCAGGCGCCGCGCTCGGCGTGCTGGCCGTGGCCATCGTGGCACTGGGCACCTACGTTTCGCACAAGCTCGCCGCTGCAGCGGCCCCGCACCAATCCGGAGACCGGAAATGAATCCCGTCGGCGTCGACGTTCGTCACGTGGCCCTCTCCTTCGGGGCCACCCAAGTGCTTCGTGACATCAACCTCGCCATCCAGCCTGGCGAGTTCTTCGCCCTGCTGGGCCCCTCGGGCTCGGGCAAGTCCACGCTGCTCAGGCTGATTGCCGGCTTCAACCAGCATCAGCATGGGGAGGTGCTCGTCGGCGGGAGGGACGTCACCGGCACGCCGCCGTGGAAGCGGAACGTCGGCATGGTGTTCCAGAACTACGCGCTCTGGCCGCACATGACGGTGGGGCAGAACGTGGCCTTTGGGCTGGAGGCGCGCAAGATGCCGCGCGAGCAGATCCGCGAGAAGGTTCGCGCCGCATTGCAGTTGGTGGACCTGGCCGATTATCACGATCGCCGCCCGGGGCAGCTCTCCGGCGGCCAGCAACAGCGCGTGGCCATCGCCCGCACGCTTGCCATCGAGCCGCAGGTGCTGCTGCTGGACGAGCCGCTCTCCAACCTCGACGCAAAGCTCCGCACGCAAACCCGCCAGGAGCTCGTGCGCCTGCAACGGCGCCTGGGCATCACCACCATCTTCGTCACCCACGACCAGGAAGAGGCGCTCACCACCTGCCATCGGATTGCGGTAATGGACCAGGGCGTGATCCAGCAGGTGGGCACGCCCATGGAGCTCTTCGACCATCCCGCGAACCGTTTCGTGGCGCAGTTCGTGGGCTCGGTGAATTTGTTCTCGGGCGCTTATCGTGCCGAGGGCGAGAGGCTTCGCTTCGTGTCGAAGGCGCTGGGCGAGGTGCTGCTCCCGGCATCTGCAAAGCCCCCGTCACACGACGTCGACCTGGCGTTCCGCCCGCACGCAGTACGCGTGGGGGAGGCAGCCACGGGCGATTTCCTCGCGCTGAGCGGCCAAGTGGAGCACGCGGAGTTCCTGGGGGAGTTCCTGCGCTACGAGATTCGCGTGAACGAAGCGCGCGTCACGGCGGATGTGCCGCACGCAAGGGGGCGGGCGCCGCTCCTCGCGGGGACGCCGGTCGCGTTAAGCGTTCCGGCAGCCGAGCTTCGCTTCGTGGGCGCGTGACCCGTCTTCCGGACTCGTCGGAATCGCTCCGTCGACCTCCCAGCTGTGACAGGGCATGAGCGAACTCGCTGATCTCGTCGAGACCAGCGATCGCTTCGCTGACCTGTACGCGCGTTTGCGCGACGGAAACCCCGCCGCGCTGCAGGGTGTCATGCAGCGCCTGGGCTCGCTCAAGGCTTCCCAGCCCCAAAGCCTGGCCCACGCCGAGCGCTTTGCAACTGCGCTTGCTTGCCTTCCCCGGGCCGACCGCGAAGCCCTCGAGCGGGAGCTCGCCAGCTGCGCTCGGGCCCGTGAGGCACCCACCACCAGCTTGCAGGAGCGGGAGATGCTGCTGGTACGCGAGCAAATTCTCCGAACCTGCCTGCTCGCCGGCGAGTCAGCGCCGCGCGCAGGCGCGCCGAAGATCGTTCACCTGGTCAAGACCGACAGCGATGACCGGGACCTCCCTTTGGTTCAATATCTTTGCTATCGGAGCGTCGTTGCCCACTGCCAGGGCTATCGCATCCTGCTTCATACGCCATCCATTCCCGAGGGCGCTCGATGGAAGGCGTTGCTCGCCGATATCGAGCCGGTCGTGGCCATGCCGCCCCAATGGCTCGGCAATCGAAGGCTCATGCTTGCGGCACACCAATCGGATGTCTGGCGAGTGCGAAAACTGATCCAGCAAGGGGGCATTTACCTGGACTGGGATCTCCTGCTGCTGCGACCGCCGGACGCATTGCTGGGCAATGTCTGCGCCATGGCACTCGAGAAGCGCGAGCCGGGATATCAGGAAGTGCTCGGCAACGCCGCGCTGGTTGCCGAGCCCGGGAGCGTGTTCCTCTCGTCGTGGCTCGAGGAGATGGCGATTCACTTCAATCCCGCGAAATACACCGCGCACTCAGTGCTGCTCGCGCGCCGGCTGGCCATCAAGCGGCCGGCGCTGGTCCGCACGCTCCCCTTCCAGGCCTTCTACGACCCCGGCTGGACTGACGAGGCGATGCGCCTGCTATTCGACCCGGCCAGGAAGCTTCCCCCGGAGGCGCTCGAGGCGCGGTTTGCCCAAAGCGTGGGCATGCACCTCTTTTGCTCTCACGAGAACTTTCTGCGCTACAGCGCAAGCCTCACTGAGCGAGACATTGCCCAGCCGCGCTGCAACCTCGCCTTGCTCATGAAGCCCTACCTGTAGCCTTGTCGAAAGCGTAGAGGTCCGACGCGGCATAGTGCAGGCCAAGCGACATGCACTTGCCGCAGAAGGAATGGCGATACTTGCGCGCCTCGATCGCCTCATGGGGCTCGTCGAGAAAGCGAACCCCGAGCATGTTGGGCGCATCGTAGACGCTGCAGCATAGTGAAACAGACCCATCGAAATTGATCGCGGTCTGATTGAAGCGCAGCTCGCAATCAAGGTCGCGCCTGCGCACCGACTTGAACCTGGCCAGGTAGTTGACCGGGTGCTCAAGCAGGTCCTCCATGATCGGGGGCGGGGGTTCTAGGCCCTCGGCAATCGCGACCAGCTTCTCGAGCGGCTGGAAAAAGGCGGGGAGCGGGTGATGCGGAAAGCCGAGCTCGCTGCAAAGGTCGGCCATGGCCTGCACCTCGTGCCGGTTGGACTTGTACACGTGGTGCCCAACCCATACGCGCGTTTGATTGCCGTTTGCGTCGAGCAATCGCCGCAATTCGCGCATATTGCCCAGAACCAGCTCGATGTTGCCCCGGGCATGGGTGCGGGAATACGTTTCCGGGGAGAGCCCTGAAATGCTGACCTTGAAGCTGGTCGGCCGCGCCGCCATGACTGCATCCAGTCCCTTCTTGATGTTGAGGTTGGATGACAGGTGGGACTCGAACCCCATCGCGTTGATCATCGAGATCATCCGCGGCAAGTCGGGATGCAGCAGCGGCTCGCCCCAGCTGAAGAGCCAGATTTCAGGCTTTGGGGCTACGCTCTCCCGCGCGATCTTGTCGAGAATCCGCTCGAACGTCTCCAGCGCCATGAGGCCCTTCGGGCGGTTGGCCGTGGTGAAGTTGCCCACCGGACAGGTAGGGCACTTCAGGTTGCACGTTCCAACTACGTCGATGGCATAGAAGTAGGACCCGGACTCGCGAGGCGGAGCCCGGTGCAGGATGCGGCCCGACACCGCATCGAAGGCTTCCGGGGAGAGATACTCCCGGGGCCGCGCGCGGCCCGCAGCGGAGCGCACCTCGGCGTCCCGGGGGTCATGGCCCAGCGCGCGCTCGAGCCACGGCCCGGCGGACTCCCAGAAGCCCGCGCGAAACAGCGCGAGCCCGAGATCCCGGACGCTTCGGGCCAGTTCCGGGTGGCCTGGATACGCGGCAGCAGCCCGGGCGATGAGGCGCTCCGCCTCGGCAAGCCGCCCCTGCGCCAATTTGACGACCCCCAGGTTGTGCGACGCAAAGAGGTTGTTCGGCTGAGCGGCGAGCACCTGGCCGTACAGAGCGACGGCCTCATCGAGACGACCAGCCTTCTGGGCGCCCATGGCCCGATCCATCGCCTCGGTCAGCGCGTTCAACCGGGCCTCCTGGCTTCGGCGCCGCCGCGCGCGCGCTCAAACAGCGCCCGACACGCCTCTTCCAAATTGCGCGCGAGGACACGGCCATTGCCCACCTCGCTGGACTGGATGCGGCTGCGAAGCGTGGCCCTGAGATGCGCTCGCCGTTCAGGGTCGTTCGCCAACCGCTTGGCCACGCCGATGTAATCCCCCGCGCTGCTCGCGACCAGGTCGCCCAGCCCGATGGCGCCCAGCATCGAGGCGGATTGCCTGGAAACAGGCCGCTTCCACGGGAAGGTCACCACGGGGACGCCCATCCACAGTGCCTCGGCCGTCGTGAGCCCGCCGCCAAACGGAAAGGGGTCGAGCGCGATATCGATGTCACCGTACTCCTCCAGCATGTCCCGGTGCGGAACGGGGCCCCGCAAGTCGAGCCTCGACCGGTCTACCCCTTCAGCCTCAAAGCGGCGAAAGAATCGTTCGCGCAGCCAGGGGTCCAGGAGGCCGTCCCATTTGAGCACAAGCCTGCTGCCTGGAACCTCCCGAAGAATCGTGCTCCACGTGCCAACCACCCAGTTGTTGAGCTTCGAGATGTTGTTGAAGCTTCCGAACACGGACGTACGGCGGTTGGATTCGCGAACCTCAGGCGCGTCGGCGGGTGGCGAGTAAACGAACTGGCAGCAATCGAGCGTCACGACTTCCTCGGTGAAATATTCCGCTGCGCCGTCGGCCAACTGGTCGCGAGACAGGATGACGGCATCCATCTGCGCAAGGCCGGTGCTCGCGAAGTATCCCAACCAGCTCGCCTGCGCCGGCGCGGCGCGCTGAGCAAACACCCCTAGGCGATTGCCCGCCGTGTGGCCCGACAGGTCGATCAGAACATCAATTGCGTCGGCCCGGATTGCCGCTGCCAGCTCCTGATCCGACAAGTGCGCGACCCAGCGCCAACGCGACGACAGCGACATCATTTCCTCGGTCAATGCGTCCCGCCTGACCTGGCTTGCGTAGCAGGTCGCCTCGACGCTGTCACGATCGTGGCACCGGAGGACCTCGGTCAGGAAGCGCCCGACGGGGTGCTCGTAGAAATCCGCCGAGACGTAGCCAATCCGCAACGCGCGGTTCCCCAAAGGGGAGGGTGACGGCGCCTCGGCAGCTGGCGGCTGGCGACTTCCGACGGCCTCCCGCCAGCCCAATGCCAGCGCCCGCAACTGCGCAGCAGTGAGGGACGGGTCGTACTGCGCGCACATCAGCAGATTCGACCAGGCAGGGCTGAACGCCGGGCTGGAAGCAACCGCTTGCCGGAAAGCATCCAGTGCGCTTGCGACGTCAGCAATTCCCCTCAGGCAGAGCCCGAGGTTGGTCCACGCCTCCGGGAAATCTCTCTGCAGCGCGAGCGCCGATCGATAGGCCTCAATGGCCTGCCCTGGCAGCCCTGCCTGTTGAAGCACCAGGCCCCGATTGACATGGGCTTCAGCCAGGCCGGGCGCCAACGCAATCGACCGGTCCAGCATGGCGAGCGCGTCATCCAATTGGCCAGCCATCCGGTAAGCGGCGCCCAAGTGAGAGAACGCGACGGCCATGGCCGGGTTCAGCGCGACAGCCTGAAGCCCGGCGCAGATCGACTCCGAGACGCGGCCCAGTCGCTGTAGCAGCAGGCAACGATTCGCCTGCACGGACGCGTCTTGCTCGCCAGCGGCGCCCAGTTGATCCAAGGTCACCAGCGCGTCGGCGAGCCTCGCCTCACTAAACTGCCGCTCGGCGATTGCAATGGCCTCGGTCGTCCGCAAGTGACAGGGTCTCGTAAGGAAGCAGTCGGGAGGACATGCCCAATGACGCGGGATGGTAGCAATCAAGAGGCCGCGGGGCCTGGAGGCGCCCCCGGCGCCTGTAGTAATCTCCGTGCTAGCCAAATTCTCCGCCACGAGGTGGCTAGCCATGAACGCTGCAATTGGCTCACGAGTATCGAGGCGCCCCCGCACGACGCCTGTGCCGCCTGTTGCCCTTCGCAGCCTCTGCCTCGCCGTCGGGCTTGCGGTCTCGTCCTGGCCCGCCGAAGCGGCTGAATGCGCTCGGGGCACCTACAACGCAACCACGGGACAGGACCCCTGCACGCCTGCGCCAGCAGGGTCTTTCGTCGACATCACGGGTGCCACAGCGGCTGCCTTGTGCCCCGCGGGCTCGTTCACAGCCACCTCCGGTCAATCATCCTGCCCAGTAGCGCCCGCTGGTAGTTTCGTTGCTGGTGCCGGCGCAACGGTCGCCGTTGCCTGCATCGCGGGCACTTTCACCTCGACGACGGGCCAGACGGTATGTGCCTCGGCGCCGGCGGGCTCCTTCATTACCATCACAGGCGCCACCGAGGCCACCGCATGCCCCGCGGGAAAGTTCCAGCCTGCGACGGGCCAGACAGCGTGTGACCCGAGCCCCACTGGCAAGTTCGTCGGCGGCACGGGCGCCACGGCTGCCCAGGCCTGTGCCGCCGGGACCTTCGCGGCCACCACCGGACTATCTGCCTGCACCCCCGCCCCCGCCGGGTCCTTTGTCAGCATCACCGGCGCAACGCTTGCGCCCTTCTGCTCGGCCGGGTCCTTCACTGCCATCCCCGGTCAATCCGTCTGCGCGGCGGCACCCGCCGGAACCTTCATCAGTGGCCAAGGCGCCTCGGTTGCTGATGCCTGCGCCATCGGGACCTTCACCGCGACGACGGGGCAAACTGTTTGTGCTTCAGCGCCAGCCGGGACGTTCATCGCCACGTCGGGCCTGTCCGCGGCCACTGCCTGCGCAACAGGAACCTATCAACCCTCGACGGGGCAGGCAGCCTGCATCCCGAGCCCCACCGGTAATTTCGTGGGAAGCCCCGGGGCAACCACGTATCAGGTTTGCGCCCTCGGAACCTTGGCTACCACCACCGGACTGTCAGCTTGCGCAATGACTCCGGCCGGCACCTTCGTCAACATCACGGGCGCAACCCTTTCCCAGGCCTGCGCCATCGGCACCTTCACCGCGACGACCGGGCAAACTGTTTGTGCTTCAGCGCCAGCCGGGACATTCATCGCGGCTTTAGGCCAGTCGTCTGCTACCGCCTGCCCGGCGGGAACCTACCAGCCCACCACGGGCCAGTCCTCCTGCATCGCGGCGCCGCCGGGCAGCTTCACGCCCTCGCCCGGCGCAACTGCTGCCCAGTTTTGCGCTCCCGGGACATACCAAGCCCTTTCTGGCCAGGCCGCCTGCCTGACCGCCTCGGAAGGCTATTTCGTGGCCGCCTCTGGGGCGACAAGCCAGACCGCCTGCGCGCCCGGAACGTTCTCCGCGCCGGGGGCAACGCAATGCTCCTCGACGCCGCCGTCGATACCCTCGCTGTCCTCTTGGGCTCTGGGCCTGTTGGCGCTGCTTCTCGCTCACCTGGGCCTTCGGAGATCACGCAGCCCCTAGGCCCCAAAATAGTCGGAGACGCATCCATGACCCGCAATCGATTCGGCTGGGCCCTCCTCGCCGCCGTCCTGTCTTTCATTCCCGGGTTGTCGACAGGCCAACTGGCCTGCCCTTCCAGCGGGGTTACTTTCTCCGTCACGGGACCCGCCCCAGTTCCCGCTGAATTGGTGGGCCTCGCCCCCACAAGGGGCGTCGACGGCGTCGGCTTCAATTCGTTGCTCGAAGCGCCATTGCGCATCAGCCCGGGCATCGACTCGGTCGATGACGCCTGCGCGGCGTTGCCGGCAGGCATCTTTGCCGGAGCGATTGCTCTTGTCCGTCGCGGCGTTTGCAGTTTTACGACCAAGGTGAATAACGCCTCAGCCGCAGGCGCAATCGCCGTGATAATCGCCAACACCAACTCGGGTCAGTTGTCCGCACTTGTGCCCGGAACCACCATCCCGGCGTTCACGGTAACCCAACCTGAAGGTAACGCGCTGCGTGACTTTGGGCAGACCAACCCCGGGACCGCCACTGCGAGGCTGATATCGTGTACCGACGTATTCCCCCCGGACCCGCCAAGCGGGGTCTCGGTATCGGCACTCGCCGGAACCGCGACAGTCTCGTTCACCGCCCCTGCGTCCAATGGCGGGGCGGCCATCACGAGCTACACCGTCACCTGCACATCGAGCGATGGGGGCGCGGCCGGCACCACCACCGGAACTTCGTCCCCGATCGCGGTAACCGGGCTCACCGTCGGCAAGACCTACACCTGCGCGGTCACTGCGACTAACGGCGCAGGAACGGGGTCTGCTTCCGCGGGCGTCACGCCGTTCGTCATGCAGGCACCGCAGCCCATCCCCACCCTGTCTGAGTGGGTGATGACCCTGCTCGCCGGCCTCATCGGCATCGCGACATTCGGCAGCCTGCGTCGCCGGGTGTTCTAAGTCTTCGACGTGGGCGGGGCCCTCAGTCCTCGCCCATGTCGAACCGCACGCCCTGCGCCAGTGGCAGGGCGCCCGAGTAATTAACAGTGTTAGTCGCCCGGCGCATGTAGGCCTTCCAGGCGTCCGAGCCGGACTCGCGCCCGCCCCCGGTTTCCTTCTCCCCGCCGAACGCGCCACCGATCTCGGCGCCACTCGGCCCGATGTTCACGTTGGCGATGCCGCAGTCGCTGCCGGCGACGGAGAGGAATCGCTCGGCTTCCGTCAGGTCCTGCGTGAAGATAGACGAGGCGAGGCCGTGAGACACCCCGTTCTGAGTCGCCACGGCTTCGTCGAAATCGCGATAGGAGATCACGTGCAGGATGGGCGCGAAGGTTTCGTGGCGCGTCACTTCGCCTGGCACATTCCATTCGCAGATGGCCGGCTCGACGTAATAGGCGTTCGGCGCCCAGTCGAGGGCTCGACGCTGGCCACCTGTCACCGTAGCGCCTTGGGCCTTCGCTTCAGCAAGCGCTGACTGCATCGAGTCGAATGCGACCCGATCGATCAGCGGGCCCACCAGCGTCTCCGCTTCCAGCGGGTTGCCGATACGAAGGCTCGCATAGGCCTTCATCAGGCGTGCGGCCAGTTGCTCCCGGACGGACTCGTGAACAATCAGCCGCCGCAGCGTGGTGCAACGCTGCCCTGCCGTGCCCACTGCCGAGAACACGATGGCACGCAAGGCGATGTCGAGATTCGCGGAGGGAGCCACGATCGCCGCGTTGTTGCCACCCAGTTCGAGAATGGCACGACCGAAGCGGGAAGCCACGCGCGGCCCTACCGTGCGCCCCATGCGCGTGCTGCCCGTAGCGCTCACCAGCGGCACGCGGGCGTCATCGACGAGCGCTTCGCCCGCGCTCCCATCTCCGAGCACGAGCTGCCCAATGTCCTGCGGCAGATCCGGAAATTCCGCGAGCGCGGCCTTCCAGAGGGAATGACAGCAGAGTGCCGTGAGCGGCGCCTTCTCGGAGGGTTTCCACACCACTGCGTTGCCGCACACGAAAGCAAGCGCTGCGTTCCACCCCCATACCGCCGCCGGAAAGTTGAACGCGGTGATGACTCCCACGACACCCAGCGGATGCCACGTTTCCATCATCCGATGGCCGGGGCGCTCGGAAGCGATGGTCAGGCCATGAAGCTGCCGCGATAGGCCGACCGCAAAGTCGCAGACGTCGATGACCTCCTGCACCTCGCCCAGGCCTTCGCTGCGGATCTTGCCGGCCTCGATGCTGACGATCTCGCCCAGCTCGGCCTTGTGCCGGCGCAGCCGCTCGCCGAAGGCCCGCACCACTTCGCCCCGCTTCGGCGCCGGAACCAGCCGCCACTGCAGGAACGCGTCGTGCCCTTTCAACACCGTACCGGGTACGGTACCCGGTGCCGCGGACCCTATCACTTCGCCGGTGATGGGGGTACGGATCGGGAGCTCGCCACCGTCCAGGCTGGCGGGGTCAACGCCGAGCGCGGCGGCCAAGCGCCGGGCACGGCCAACAAGCCCCTCGGTTGGCACAGTCATTTCCTCTTCAATGCGTCGAAAGCCGCCGCGGAAGGCACGCAGGAAACTATTGCTTCAGCCCTGTCCAGAGAAATCCGCTCGAGCCGGCCGCGTTGAGCCAAGCGGCGTAGAGGTTCGTGGGGCCCGTTGAGTTATCGACCAGCGCGATGCCGGTGGTCGGCCTGTCCGTTGCACACACCGAGCCCGAGCAGCAGCGGGGAACGGAAGGGTCCGGGTTGTTGTTCCACCGCAACGTCAGGTCGTCGACGGCCTTGCCGGACGCGCGCGGCTTCACAGACCCAGTGACGATGCAAACGGGCGCCGTGGAACCCACCCGGGTCAAGGTGGCATTCACGACGCCTGCTGCATCAACCTGAAAATCCACGTTTGATCCAGTCTGGTAGGGGCCCACGTACCTGCCCGCAATAGCCGACAGGGTTGCCGGGACGTCGTAGGAGGGCATGTACGCTGCCGTGAGCGAGCTGCGGGATCCGTCGTTGTACAAGAACTCGGCATACACCGACGACTTCGGGACGAAATTGCCGGACATCGTGCCCGAATTGGATTGGTTACCCGGGATGTAGAGGTCATTCATGGTGCCCGTGAAGTTACTCCCCTCCACCTGGACAGATCCGTAATTGGCCCCCTGCACTACGCCATCCCTCGAGTAAAGTGAAAAATAGTCGCCGTTCTCGAGCACGACGGCTGCGACGGTGTTGCCCAATACGCTGGTGCCCTTCCAGAAGCCTTGCGGGTCCTGGTTCTCGACGCCATTGCTGCAAGCCGACAGCAGCGCGGCGCAACTCAACGCGAACAGCCGAATGACAAAAGTGGATTTCATGGAATGGGTCCTGTGGCAGGTTGGCCTTCGGCTGCGCGCACTCTACCTCACCCAGGGCGCCTCCACCCCGGCCGCCAAGCCGTAGCGCTTTACCGCCTCCCGCCCCTGCTCCGGGTCAATGGCTGAGAGCGCCGCCGCAGCAATGGAGTGGCGATCCACCTCGAAAAAGCGGCGCAAATCGGCGCGCGTGTCGCTGCGGCCGAAGCCATCCGTGCCCAGCGCCAGATACGGATCGCCAACCCAGGGGCGGATCAGGTCCGCCACCGCACTCACGTAATCGCTTGCCGCCACGACGGGCGTGCCGTTGCGGGGAAGCTGCTTCATCACCCACGGCGCGTCGGGCCTGCAAGCCAGGCGCGCGGAACGAGAGGCTGCCATCGCCTCGCGCCGCAGCTCCGTGAAGCTGGTGACCGAGTAAACATCCGAACCCACGCCCCAATCCGCATGCAGCAGTTCGGCAGCCGCCATCACTTCCGTGAGGATCGTGCCAGCCCCAAGCAGGCGCACCTTGGTGTTCTTGCCTTCGTGAATCCGGTACATGCCTCGCAAGATGCCCTCCCCCGCGCCCGCTGGCATCGAGGGCTGGGCATACGACTCGTTCATCACCGTCACGTAATAGAAGACATCCTCCTGCGTAGTCAGCATGCGTCGCATGCCGTCGCCGAGGATCACCGCCAGCTCGTAGGCAAATGCCGGGTCGAAGGCGCGGCAGTTGGGAATCGTGGAGGCCACCAGGTGGCTCGTCCCGTCCTGATGCTGTAAGCCTTCGCCGGAAAGTGTGGTGCGCCCCGCCGTTGCGCCCAGAAGGAATCCACGCGAGCGCGAATCCGCCGCCGCCCAGATGGCATCACCCACGCGCTGGAAGCCGAACATCGAGTAGTAGATGTACATCGGCAACATGGCATGGCCGTGCGCCGAGTAACTCGTCGCCGCTGCGACCCAAGAGGCGATCGCGCCCGCCTCGTTGATGCCTTCCTCGAGCAACTGGCCGTTCACTGCCTCCTTGTAAAAGGAGAGCTGCTCCCGGTCTTCGGGCTCATAAAGCTGGCCGAGCGGCGAGTAGATACCCACCTGGCGGAAGAGATCCGCCATGCCGAAGGTGCGCGCCTCATCCGCGATGATCGGCACGACGCGCGGGCCGAGCACCGCGTCCTTGAGCAGCGCGCCCGCCATGCGCACGAAGGCGACTGTGGTCGACATCTCCTTGCCGTTCGCCTCGAGCGCGAACTTCGCATAGTTCGCGAGCGGTGGCACCGCCACCGGCTCGCACTGGGCAGTGCGCTGCGGAAGATACCCACCCAGCTTCTCGCGGCGCGCATGCAGGTAGGCGATCTCGGGCGCGGCTCTCTCGGGGCGAACGAAATCGCAGTTTTCCACCTGCGTATCGGTAAGTGAGAGTCCGAATCGATCCCGGAAGGCCTTCAACTCCTCGGTGTCGAGCTTTTTCTGCTGGTGCGTGGTCATGCGCCCCTGCCCCGCCGAGCCCATGCCGTAGCCCTTCTTGG
>JAFMJY010000118.1 GCA_017853245.1 Burkholderiales bacterium
CAGGAGAAGATGGCCAACGCGATGGTGCAGGGCATCAAGCGCTACCTCGCGCAAAACCCGCCGCTCGCGCGCACGCGGCTCGCTCAAAACCCCTAGACTGGCGGCCTTCATGGGCCGCATCCACGCGCTTGCCGACCAACTGGTCAACCAGATCGCCGCCGGCGAGGTCGTCGAGCGCCCGGCATCGGTGCTCAAGGAGCTGCTGGAGAACAGCCTCGACGCCGGAGCGCGCTCCGTGTCTGTCGACTTGGTGGCGGGTGGCGCCCGGCGCATCCGCGTGGCAGACGATGGCGGCGGGATCGAGCCCGAAGACTTGCCCCTTGCGCTCGCGCGCTTCGCCACCAGCAAGATCACCTCGCTGGAGGACCTGGAGCGCGCTGCCACGCTGGGCTTCCGGGGGGAGGCGCTTGCCTCGATCGCCTCGGTGTCGCGCTTCGCGCTCGCAAGCCGCCGCGAGGGCGCCCGGCATGCGTGGCGCATCGGCGCCGACGGCGGCGCCGTGGCCCCTGCCGAGCCCGCTGCGCTGGCAAGCGGGACGGTGGTCGAGGTGGAGGAGCTCTACTTCAACACGCCGGCGCGCCGCAAGTTCCTGAAGAGCGAGGCGACGGAGTTCGGCCGGTGCGAGGAGGTGTTCTCCCGCATGGCGCTGTCGCGGCCCGACGTGGCCTTCTCCCTGTCGCACAACGGCCGTCGCGTCGCCCACTACGCGCCGGAGGCCCTCGATCGACGCGCCGCGTCGGTGCTGGGTGAGGAGTTCTCGCGCTCGGCGGTGGCGGTGCGCTCGGAGAGCACCTCGACACGGCTGACGGGCCTCGCTGCCGCACCGGGCTTCACGCGAGCGTCGCGCGACGCGCAGTTCTTCTACGTGAACGGCCGCTTCGTTCGCGACAAGGTCGCCGCCCACGCGTTGCGCGAGGCCTATGCGGACGTGCTGCACCATGACCGGCACCCGGCCTACGTGCTGTTCCTTGAAGTCGACCCGCGCCTCGTGGACGTGAACGTGCACCCGGCGAAGACCGAGGTGCGCTTCCGAGAGTCGGGTGCTGTTCACCAGTTCGTGTTGCACGCGGTGTCACGCGCGCTGGCGGCGCCCATCGGTGGGGCGAAGAGAAGTGGAGCAACGGCCGTGCCGCCTGCGCCTTCAGGCGCTGGTTATCCGATTCCCGCCGCTTTCCTCGGCGCGCAGCAGGCAACGCTCGCCGTCGCACAGCCCTCGCCACGTTACGAGGCGCTCTTTGCGGCAGCCGTGAGCGATGCCCGCAGCGTCACGGCCATCCCCGAGACGGCGCCGGGCGCGCCGCCTGCCCTCGGTTACGCACTGGCCCAGCTTCACGGCGTCTTCGTGCTCGCCCAAAACGACAAGGGGCTGGTGCTGGTGGATATGCACGCGGCGCACGAGCGGATCGTCTACGAGCGCCTGAAGGGCGCGCTGGATGCGTCGAGCCTCGCCTCCCAGCCGTTGCTGGTGCCGATCGCGGTGCCGGCGACGCCGCAGGAGGTGGAGCAGGCGGCCGAGGGGGCCGCCGCCCTGGAGAGCCTCGGCTACGAAGTGAGCGTGGCTGGCCCGAAGGACCTGGTCGTGCGTGCGGTGCCAGCCATGCTGGCAGACCTCGACACGGCGGCTGTGCTGCGCGCGGTCCTCGGGGACATGCGCGAGTTTGGCGCTTCGCGCGTGCTCGTCGAGCGGCGCAACGAGCTGCTGGCGACGGTTGCCTGCCACGCCGCGGTCCGGGCAAACCGGTCCCTCACGGTGCCGGAAATGAACGCGCTGCTGCGCGAGATGGAAGCCACCGAGCGCGCCGGGAGCTGCAACCACGGCCGGCCCACCTGGGTACAGTTCACGCTCGCCGACCTCGACCGCCTTTTTCTGCGCGGCCGCTGACGCAAACGACATGAGCGGCGCATCTGCGGAGCGCGAATGCCGTCCTCCGGCCATTTTTGTCCTGGGCCCGACGGCCAGCGGCAAGACCGCCGCGTCGCTCGCCCTGGCGCGCGAGTTCCCGCTCGAAATCGTGAGCGTGGATTCGGCGCTCGTGTATCGAGGCCTGGATATCGGCACGGCAAAGCCCGGCGCGGCCGAGCTCGCAGCCGTCCCGCATCACCTCATCGACCTGGTCGAGCCCACCGAGCGCTACTCGGCGGGGCGGTTTCGCGAAGACGCGCTGGCCGCCGCAGCCGGCATTCAGTCGCGAGGCCGCGTGCCCTTGTTCGTCGGCGGCACGTTGCTCTACGAGCGCTCGCTCATGCGCGGCTTGGCGAGCCTGCCTGCCGCCAACGCCACGGTGCGGGCCGAGATTGACGACGAGGCGCGGCGCGTTGGCTGGCCCGCCTTGCATGCGCAGCTTGCGCGCGTGGACCCGGAGGCCGCGGCGCGCCTCGAGCGAACGGACCGGCAGCGAATCCAGCGGGCCCTGGAGGTCTGGCGCCTGTCGGGCAAGCCGCTGTCGCAACTTCTCGCAGAGGGCTCGTCTCAGGAGCCCCCGTTTCAGGCGCTCCGCGTGGCGCTGGAGCCCTCCGATCGCGCCGCGCTGCACGATCGCATCGGCGCGCGCTTTCGCGCCATGCTGGCTGCAGGCCTGGTCGCCGAAGTGGAGGGATTGCGCGCCCGTCACGCGCTCACCGCCTCGCTGCCGTCGATGCGGGCGGTCGGCTATCGGCAGGTATGGGAAACGCTCGAGGGAACCGAGTCCGAGGCGACCCTCGCTGGCCGGGGCATTGCTGCCACCCGCCAACTGGCGAAGCGCCAGCTCACGTGGCTGCGGGCCATGCGAGACGTCGAGCGGCTCGACTGCCTCGACACAGGGGTACCGTCGCAGGTGATCGGCCACGTCGGCCGATTTCTGGCGCGGGCACGGCTCGGCAGCTGACCCTGCCTCAGGGGCCGGTGTCCTCGACGCGCACGCCGGCGCGGCCGATGGCGAACGTGACGTCCAGCCTTTCGCCCTGCTGCAGCGTCGTCGCGTCGCGCACCACGGCGCCGTCAGGCCGTCGGGCGATCGCATACCCGCGCGACAGCACTCGGGTCGGGTCGAGATGGGAGAGGGAAGCCCGGGCTGCCTCGAGCTGCGCGTACCGCGCATCCTGGAGCCGGTGCATGTCCGAAAGGAGTTGTCCGCGCAGGCCCTGAACGGCTTGCCACGCACGCCCGACGTCCGGCGCTCGCAGCCGGGGGGAGAGTGCCCGGAGCTTCAGCGAGGCGAGCGACGCGGGGCGCGCACCCGAGGTGGCGAGCCGTCGCGCGAGCTCGGAAAGTCGTGCTTTCGCAAGGCGAAGCCTCTCGGCCGGCGTCACCAGGCGGCGGGAAACGTGGTCCAGCCGCTGCGCGCGATCGGTTAGCGCCCGGGAGCCGGCGCGAGTCAATCGTCTCGCCTGGGCCGCGAGCTGATCGCGCAACGTTTCCTGGTCCGGGCTCGCTGCCGCCGCTGCCGCGGTGGGCGTGGCCGCCCGCAGGTCGGCGACGAAATCGGCGATGGTGAAATCCGTCTCGTGGCCCACGCCGCTGACCACCGGGATGGCCGAGCTTGCGATGGCGCGAGCGACCCCCTCCTCGTTGAAGGTGAAGAGATCCTCAAGGCTGCCGCCCCCTCGGGCCACGATCAGGACGTCGCAGGCGCCGTGCCGGTTGGCAGCGCCGATGGCCGAGGCGACCTGCTCGGCCGCGCCCTGGCCCTGTACCAGCGTGGGATAGATGACGACGGGCACCATGGGCGCGCGTCGTCGAAGCGTGGTGAGGATGTCGCGCAGGGCTGCGGCAGCGAGGGAGGTGACCAGTCCGATGGCGCGCGGAAACGCCGGCAGGGGCCGCTTGCGCTCCTCGTCGAAGAGGCCCTCGGCGGCGAGCTTTTTCTTCAGCCGCTCGAAGGCCTCGAATAGGGCGCCGAGGCCGGCCTGTCGCATCTGCTCGACCGCCAGTTGATACGCGCCACGGGCCTCGTAAACGGTGACCCGTGCCCGTACTTCCACCTTGAGCCCGTTCTCGGGCCGGAAGTCCAGTAATTGGGCGCGCCCCTTGAACATGGCGCAATCGACGGCTGCCGACTCGTCCTTCAGGGTGAAGTACCAGTGCCCCGAGGCGGCGAGCGTGGCGCGGGAGATTTCGCCCGTCACCCAGACGAGGCCGATGCCGTTCTCAAGGGCAAGTCGGGCCCGGCGGTTCAATTCCGAGACGGTCAGTGGCAGGTCGCGCGGTGCCGTTTCCATGAGCCCGCATGGTACCGAGTCCGTCGCCACGCACGCATCGAACGCGGTGGCTGTCAAGGACGGCTATGGCCTTGCTCGGCAACCGACCGTCAGAGGAGAGGGTTGCCCAAGTCCTTGAAAAATATAGGTAAGTTGATCTGCTCATTTTTTCAGCGGCGGAAAGAAAAGCCTTTGTCATGCGGCACTTGGAGAACACCCGCAACGAACACCCACAGGCTTATCCACAGGCTCTGTGGATGAGTTTTGACCAACGTCAAGCCGACTGGACATCGAGCGTGTCCGACTTGTGGAGGCGAGGGCGCGCGCGCGACAATGATCGCCGCTCGTTTCACCGGAAAACACCCTTGTTCGCGATCATCGAGGCCGCCGGCTGGCCGATCTGGCTCATCATCCTCGCGTCGGTGACTGCCCTGGCGATCATCATCGAGCGCTTCTGGTCGCTTCGCGCCTCGGCCATCGCGCCGAGCGGGTTGCTCGACGACACCATCCGTCGGTTTCGTGCGCAAGGCGTCACCCAGGACCTCCTCGATACGCTGTACCGGGGCCCGCTGATCGGGCGCATCTTTTGCGCGGCTCTCGCCAACGAGTCGAGCCCGCGCGAGGTGATGAAGGACGCCGTGGAGGACGCGGGCCGCGCGGTCGCGCTCGAGTTGGAGCGATTCCTGGGCTTGCTAGGCACGATCGCAACGGTGGCGACTCTGCTCGGGTTGTTCGGGACTATCGTCGGAATGATCGAGATCTTCGGCTCCCAGACGGCCTCGGGCAGCAACCCGTCGCAGCTCGCCCACGGCATCTCGGTGGCGCTCTACAACACGCTGTTCGGCATCGGCGTCGCGATTCCGGCCGTGATCTTCCACCGGCACTTCCGGGGCCGCGTCGACATGCTCGTGGTGCAGATGGAGGGGCAGGCAATCCGCCTCGTGGAGATCGTGCGGGGCGAGCGGCGCGCATGAACTTCCGGCGCGGTGCCGGGCGCGACGAGCCGGAGATCAACCTGATCCCGCTCATCGACATCCTGATCGTGGTCCTGATCTTCCTGTTCGTCACCACCACGTACGACCGGTTTGCGCCGCTGCAGATCAGCCTGCCGCAGTCGTCGATCGAGAAGAAGGACGACAAGGCCCCGGTGCTCGTCGCCGCGATCGATCGCGACGGCCGGTACTTCCTCAACGGCGCGCCGATTCCGTTCACGACCGCTGCAGACCTCGCATCCCGAATGAAGGCGGCCTCGCCGGGGCCGAGGCCGCCGGTGGTGGCCATCAGTGCCGACGCAGCTGCCACGCACCAGTCGGTCATCCACGTGATGGAGGCGGCGCGCATCGCGGGCTTCAGCCAGGTCTCCTTCACCACCCAGACTCGCCAGTAGCCCGGCGCCCGAAACGATGCGCTCGTGGCTCGAGGGAGAGTGGCAGCGCCTGGGGGGCGGGGCGCTCCTGTTGTTTCCGCTCTCGATGGCCTTCGCAGCCGGGGTCGCCTTGCGGCGCGTGCTGTATCGGCTCGGATGGCTTCGCGCGTGGCGGGCGCCCGTGCCAGTGGTGGTGGTGGGCAACATCACCGCCGGGGGCGCCGGCAAGACGCCGCTGGTGATTGCCTTGGTCGAGCTGCTGCGGGCGGAAGGCCGTCACCCGGGCGTGGTCTCCCGCGGCTACGGCAGGGTTCCCTCCACGGATGCCGATCCACTGGGGGTCATCCGTGTCCTGCCGGGCGTGGCTACGCCGGAGCACTTCGGGGACGAGCCGGTCCTCATCGCCCGGCGCACGGGCGTGCCGGTCTACGTTTCGCCCGACCGACCTGCCGCCGTGCGAGCCCTGCTCGAGGCCCACCCCGAGACCGACGTCGTGATCACCGACGACGGCCTGCAGCACTACGCGCTCGCCCGGGACGTGGAGATCGTCGTGGTCGATGGCGAGCGCGGATTCGGCAACCGGCTCCCCCTGCCCGCGGGCCCTTTGCGGGAGCCGGTGTCGCGGTTGCGCGAGGCCGATTGCGTCGTGGTGAACGGAGGCAGCGACTTGCCGCTGCCGCAGGTCAACACGTTCAGCATGCGATTGGGCCGCGAGGTGTTTGTCTCGTTCGACGGCAACGAAATGCCGCCTGCCGAGTTCGCCGCTGCCGCGCGCGGGCGTCGCGTCGTTGCAGTTGCCGGCATCGCGAACCCGTCGCGCTTCTTCGCTCACTTGGAACGACTGGGCGTGGTTGCCGAGCGCCATGCGTTTCCCGACCACCATCCGTTCCAGCCTGCCGACCTTCGCCTGCCCTTCGCCGAGGCCATCGTGATGACGGAAAAGGATGCCGTAAAATGCGTCGCTCTCGCGGACCCGCGCA
>JAFMJY010000036.1 GCA_017853245.1 Burkholderiales bacterium
CCCGGCATGTTTGCCCGGGTTCGCCTGCTCACGAGCGCAGTCAAGGAGTCCCTCACGGTTCCCGAGGAAGCCATCTTCCCCGTGGGTGACGACAAGTACGTCTACAAGGTGGTGGACGGCCGCGCGCAGCGGCAGAAAATCGAGATCGGCCAGCGGCGCGGCACACAGGTGGAAGTGGTCGGTGGCCTCACCAGGGACGATACGGTCGTCACAGCGGGCGTGATCAAGCTTCGGGAAGGCTCCGCTGTGAAATTGGCTGGGGCTGGCGCCGCGAAGCCCGAGGCACCGAAGGCTGCCCCCGCCGATACGGCGCCTGCCAAGGCCGGCCCGCCGAAATCCGCCTCGTGAATCCCGGAGAAGTGACGCCATGACCCTACCCGGCCTCTGCATCCAGCGCCCGGTTTTTGCCACCGTGCTCTCGGTGATCGTGTTCCTGATGGGTCTCATCGCCTACAACCGGCTGTCGGTGCGCGAGTACCCCCGCATCGAGGAGCCAATCGTGTCGGTGGAAACGGTCTATCAGGGCGCCAGCGCGGAGGTGGTGGAATCGCAGATCACGAAGGTGCTGGAAGACTCCCTCGCCGGCATCGAGGGCGTCGAGCTGATGACGTCCTCCTCCCGCTCGGAGCGCTCGCAGATCACCGTGCGCTTCCGTCTCGTACGGGACCCGGACTCGGCCGCCGCGGACGTGCGCGACAAGGTTTCACGGGTGCGCGGCCGCCTGCCCGACGCGGTCGATGAGCCGGTGATCGCCAAGGTGGAGCCAGACTCCTTCCCGATCATGTGGCTCGCGGTCTCGGCGCCGGGCAAGTCGCAGATGGAGATCTCCGACTACGTTGCGCGCTACGTGCGCCCGCGGCTCTCCACGCTCCCCGGCGCGGCAGACGTGCGCATCTTCGGTGAGCGCAAGGTGTCGATGCGCATCTGGGTCGACCGGGCCAAGCTTGCCGCCTATCGACTCACAGTGCAGGACGTGGAGGACGCCCTTCGCCGCCAGAACGTCGAGATTCCGGCTGGCCGCATCGAAAGCGAGAAGCGGGAGTTCTCCGTGCTTTCGCTCACGGACCTCCAGACCCCCGCGCAGTTCGAGTCGATCATCGTCCGGGAGGTGAACGGGTACCCGGTGCGAGTGCGCGACCTGGCGCGTGTCGAGGTAGGCCCGCTCAACGAGCGCATCATCACGCGCTTCATGGGCGGCACGGCCGTCAGCATGGGCGTGGTGAAGCAGGCGGTGGCCAACCCCCTGGAGCTCTCCAAGGCCGTTCGGGAGGAGATCGAAAAGATCAACCAATCCCTCGACGGCATGAAGATCGTGCTGATGTACGACTCCTCCGTGTTCATCGACGAGTCGATCAAGGCGGTGTTCAAGACGATTGCCGAGGCCATCGTGCTGGTGGCGCTGGTCATCTTTCTCTTCCTGCGCAACGTCCGCGCAACGCTCATACCCCTGGTCACGATCCCGGTCTCGCTGGTCGGGGCATGCGTCTTCATGTACGCCTTCGGCTTCAGCATCAACACGCTGACCCTGCTTGCCATGGTGCTTGCCATCGGCCTCGTGGTGGACGATGCCATCGTCGTGCTGGAAAACATTTACCGCAACCTCGAGAACGGGATGTCAAAGCTTGAGGCTGCGCTGGTCGGCTCCAAGGAGATAGCCTTCGCCGTGCTGGCGATGACGCTCACGCTGGCCGCGGTGTACGCGCCGCTCGCCTTCGCCACGGGCCGCACGGGCAGGCTTTTCATCGAATTCGCACTGGCCCTGGCGGGCGCAGTACTGGTGTCAGGGTTCGTGGCGCTGACGCTCTCGCCGATGATGTGCTCGAAGCTCCTGTCGCACGAGTCCAAGCACGGCGCTGCCTACAACGCGATCGAGCGGTTCTTCACCGGGCTCACCAATGGGTACCGCGCCTCGCTCCAATGGGCGCTGCACCACCGCATCTGGGTGGTGCTCGCCGCAGCGCTAGTTGCAATGGCAAGCTACGTGCTCTTCAAGAGCCTGCGATCGGAACTCTCGCCCTCCGAGGACCGGGGCGTGATTTTCAGTTTCGTGTCGGCACAGGAAGGGGCGACGGCAAAGTTCACGGCCGACAACCTGGTCGCCATCGAGGAGATCTACAAAACCGTTCCCGAAATGGCCCGCTTCAACGCCATTGCCGGCAACCCGACCGTCTCCGACGGCCTTGCGATCCTGCGCCTGAAGCCATGGAACGAGCGTGAGCGTCGCCAGCAGGAGATCACCAAGGAGCTCGCCCCGAAGCTTGCGCAGATCCCGGGTGTGCGCGCATTCCCCACCAACCCTGCCTCGCTGGGGCAATCGCCCCGCAACCGGCCGGTGGAGTTTGTGTTGATGAGCAGCGTCTCCTACGAGGAATTGCAGCGACTTGTCGACCGCTTCATCACTGAGGCCTCGAAGAATCCGGGGCTCACCAACCTCGACTCCGACCTGCGCCTTGACAAGCCTGAGGTGAAGGTGAGCGTGAACCGCGACAAGATCGTCGACGTGGGCGTTACCGTCGATGCAGTCGGTCGAACCCTCGAGACAATGCTGGGCGGGCGACAGGTGACCCGATTCAAGCGGGATGGCGAGCAGTACGACGTCATCGTGCAGGTAGCCGAGGCCGATCGCCGCACGCCCGGGGACATCTCCGACATCTATGTGCGCGGCCGCAACAACGAGATGATCCCGCTTGCGAACCTCGTCACCGTCCGGGAGAGCGTCGCGCCCAAGAGCCTCAACCACTTCAATCGCCTGCGCTCGGTCACGATCTCCGCCAATCTCGCGCCCGGCTACACGCTTGGCGAGGCCCTCGCTTTCATGGACGAGACAGCCAAGAAGGTGCTGCCCCCCACGGCGCAGACGGACCTGAACGGGCAGTCGCGGGAGTTCCGCGATTCGTCCTCGGACATCTACTTCGTCTTCGCGCTCGCGCTCATCTTCATCTACCTGGTGCTGGCGGCGCAGTTCGAGAGCTTCATCGACCCGTTCATCATCATGCTGACGGTTCCGCTCTCCATGACCGGAGCCCTCCTAGCGCTGAACCTCACTGGGGGCACGCTGAACGTCTATAGCCAGATCGGACTCATCACGCTCGTCGGCCTGATTACCAAGCACGGCATCCTGATCGTCGAGTTCGCCAATCAGATGCAGGAAAAAGGCAAAGGCGTGGTCGAGTCGGTGCAGGAGGCAGCGGTGCTCCGTCTCCGCCCGATCCTGATGACCACCGGCGCCATGGTGCTGGGCGCGGTTCCTCTGGCGCTCGCCAGCGGGGCAGGGTCGGAATCCCGCCAGCAAATAGGCTGGGTCATCGTGGGGGGCTTGCTACTGGGCACCCTGCTGACGCTCTTCGTCGTGCCGACGGCCTACACCCTGCTCGCGCGCCGCCACAAGACCTTCGAGCAGCGACTCGAGGAAGACCGAGCGGCAAACGCCCGCCGGCAAAGCCCTGCTGCCGCGGAGTGACGCGCTCCGCCCTTCGAATAGGTTCGCGAAACGCTCAGCCCGCGCGAGAGCGCAGGCGGTCCCAGAGGTCCATCACCTTCGGCACGTAGGCGAGCGTCTCGGCGTAAGGCGGGATACGGTTTCCCGATCGGATGACGGCATTTTCGCCCGCGTTATACCCCGCCAGCACGAGCTTGTAATCGTTGTTGAACATCACCAGCAGGTCACGCAAGTAGCGCACGCCACCCAGGATGTTCTCCTGGGGATCGAAGATATTGCGCACACCGTATCGGCGAGCCGTTTCGGGCATCAACTGCATCAGCCCCGAGGCGCCCTTGGGGGAGATGGCAGTGGGGTTATAAGCGGACTCCACGGCAATCACCGCCTGAATCAGATGAGGATCCACGCCGTAGGTTTTGGCGGCGGAGTCCACGAACGCGCGGTAACGCTCGACCGTCGCCTGCGAGGGCAAGGCCACGGGCCGCCCGCGCGCCATGGGAGGCTCTGCTGTCGCACTGGGATACAACAGCCGCTGGCGCGGGTCTACGCCCTTGATGTTGGTGAAGTGAACCACCCCGTTCTCATCGCGGAACGTGTAGATGGCATCGGCCAGAGCCGAGGCGGGCGGGATCGCCGCGAGCGAGGCCAAGCCAACGATGAGGGCAATCCGTTTCACGGGGCGGATTATAGCCAGGGGCTGCAAAAGAGGTGCAGAGGCTGCGCAAGGCCGCCGGTACCCTGCTTCAGCCCCGCCCCCGCCAGCAAACAAGTTCATGAACGCCTGGGTGGTGGGGTGGCCAGTGAAGATCGAGATGTCGACGATATAGTCCGGACGACAAGTTCCCCGGAGGCTCCGATGCGACTCCTTCCCGCCCTTACCTACTGCGTGGCACTCCTCGCGGCGCCGGTGGCCACCCTGGCCTCGCCGCTCACGACGATTGCCGAACAAAGCGGTTTCACCCGCACGGGCCGTCACGCCGAGGTCGACGCTCTTTGCACGGCGTTCGCGAAACGCTACCCGCAATGGGTGAAGTGCGAACGCCTTGGCACTACCCCGGAAGGCCGGGCCATGCACCTGCTGGTGGTATCGCAATCCGGCGCGCTGACGCCCAAGCTGGCACGCCAACGAAAGCTCCCCGTCACGCTCGTCCAGGGAGGCATCCACGCCGGCGAGATCGACGGCAAGGACGCCGGGTTCTGGGCGCTGCGCGACCTCCTCGACGGCAAGCTGCTCCCGGGGGCACTCAAGCAGCAGGTGCTGCTCTTCGTGCCGATCTTCAACGTCGACGGCCACGAGCGCTTTGGACGCTGGAATCGGCCCAATCAGCGCGGGCCCGAGGAAATGGGCTGGCGCACGACTGCGCAGAACTTCAACCTGAACCGGGAGTACATGAAGGCCGACGCGCCCGAGATGCGCGCCATGCTGAAGCTCGTGAACACGTGGGACCCGCTCGCGGTCATCGACTTGCACGTCACCAACGGGGCGCAATTCGAGCACGACATCGGCATCATGGTGCAGCCTGCCAACGCAGGGGACGAGGCGTTGCAGAAGGCGGGCACCGCATTCCGCGACGCCGTCGTCAGCCACCTCGGGCGAAATGGTTCGCTCCCGCTGCCCTTCTACCCCGCGTTCATCGAGGGAGACAACCCAGCCAGCGGCATTCGGGAAGGCGTGCCGCCGCCCCGCCTTTCGCACGGCTACTTCTGGCTGCGCAATCGCTTCGGCATGCTGGTCGAGACGCACTCGTGGAAGGACTACCCCACCCGCGTGAAGGCAACCCGGGAAGTGATTGTGTCCGTGCTGGATCAAATGGCCACCCACGGATCGCAGTGGCGCAGGCTGGCGGAGGCGGCGGACGCCCGTTCAGCGTCACTTGCCGGCCGTCCCGTGGCGCTCACCTATCGCAACACGCCTGCCTCGCGGGATATCGAATTCCGAGGCTATGCCTACACGCGAACGCCATCTGAGGTGTCGGGCGCGCTGATGACCCGATACGACGACACGAAGCCTGAACTTTGGAGGCTGAAGCTCTTCGACCAGGTGGAGCCCGCACTGGTCGTCACCGCGCCCGCGGGAGGATACGTGGTGCCTGCCCAGCATTCGGAGCGTGTTGCCCGCTGGCTGGATGCGCATGGCGTGAGGTATACGAGGATCAAACAGGCAGGCGCGGCACGCAGAATGGAGACGTTCCGCGCCACCAAGGTGACGCCTTCGTCGCGGCCAGCCGAAAACCGCCAGCGCATGGCGCTCGAGGGAGAGTGGAAACCCGAGACACGCGCCATTCCAGCCGGCTCGCTCTACGTGCCGATCGACCAGCCCGCTGCGCGGCTGGCGATGTCGATTCTCGAGCCCCGTGCGCCGGACTCGATGGCGGCCTGGGGAGAATTCAACATTGCCTTCGAACCCCGGGAATACATGGAGCCCTACGTGGCTGAAGCGGTGGCGCGCGAGATGATGGCGAAGGATCCGGCGCTCGCCTCCGCGTTCCAGAAACGACTCGCCGAGGACCCCGAATTTGCCAAGAGCCCGGCTTCGCGCCTGGATTACTTCTACCGGCTGCACCCGAGTTGGGACGAACAACTGAACTTGTATCCCGTTTATCGGGTAGCTCAGATGCCACAGTAACCCTCGCCCCAAAGAGAAACGGCCTGCATCACTGCAGGCCGTTTCTTGTTTTGGCGTCCCCACGGGGATTCGAACCCCGGTTATCGCCGTGAAAGGGCGGTGTCCTAGGCCTCTAGACGATGGGGACTGCGATTCGTTGGTGGAGGTAAGCGGGATCGAACCGCTGACCTCTTGCATGCCATGCAAGCGCTCTCCCAGCTGAGCTATACCCCCAACCGAGCCAAAGATTATACGCAAGACGGGGCGTGCCTGCCAAGGCGCCCCGCAACCTCACCCCTGGGCAGCGTGCCTCAGGCGCTCGAGAACGGTGTCGCGATGAAAAGCGGCGGCCATGGCATCGATGGCCTTCGTCTGCGTGCGCCCGGTGAGTGCCACCCGCAGCGGCATCATCACCTCGGGCATCTTGAGGCCCCGCGCCTTCACGAACGTGTGCAATGCCGCCTTGACCGACGCTGCCGACCATTCCACGGAAGCCAACTCGGCGGCCAGGGCGCCGATGATTGACCGCCCCTTCTCGTCGAGGTACTGCGCCCGCACCTGCGCCGGCGCCAGGTGGTCCACGGCGAGCTCGTGCAGGTAATCGCGATGCTCGCCGAGCAGTTGCCATGAGCCGATGGCAATCTCGGTCATCGCCACCGGATCCATTGCCTTCACGATGGCGGCGTGCGTGTCAGGCTCTCGAGCCGCGATACCCGCCACCAACTCGGCAGCCGACACCTTCTTGAGATATTCGCTGTTCATCCAGCGCAGTTTCTCGGGATCCCACCGCGCGGGCGACTTCGCGACGTGCTCGAGGTCGAACCACTCGACAAGCTGCGATCGGCTGAACACTTCCTCGTCGCCATGGGACCACCCCAGCCGCGCGAGGTAATTCACCAGCGCGTCGGGCAGGAACCCGTCGTCCCGGTACTGCAGCACGCTCACCGCGCCATGGCGCTTCGACAGGCGCTGCCCATCGGCGCCCAAAATCATCGGCACGTGCGCGAAGTGCGGCAGGCTCGCGCCCAGCGCCCGATACAGGTTGATCTGCCGCGGCGTGTTGTTCACGTGGTCGTCCCCACGGATCACGTGCGTGATCGCCATGTCGATATCGTCCACCACCACGCCGAAGTTGTACGTGGGGATGCCATCGGCGCGCAGGATCACGAGGTCGTCGAGCTCCTCGTTCGACACCGTGATCGAGCCCTTCACCAGGTCGTTCCAGGTAACGGCGCCGTCGAGCGGATTCTTGAAGCGAATCACTGCTGGGCGGCCCGCGGGAGGCGCCTCCTTCGAGTCTCGCCAGCGACGGTCATAGCGTGGCTTGTCGCCGCGTGACACCTGGGCCTCGCGCATCGCCTCGAGTTCCTCCTTGGTGCAGTAGCACCGGTACGCCCTGCCCTCAGCGATCAGCCGGTCGGCGATCTCCTGGTAGCGCGCCAGGCGCTGCATCTGGAAGAACGGCCCCTCATCCCAGTCGATGCCGAGCCACTTCATGCCATCGAGGATCGCCTGGGTTGAGGCATCGGTGGAGCGCTCCCGGTCGGTGTCCTCCACCCGCAGGATGAACTGCCCGCCGTGGCGACGCGCGAAGGCCCAGCAAAAGAGAGCGGTGCGCGCGCCTCCGATGTGCAGATAACCAGTGGGGCTGGGCGCGAAACGGGTGCGCACGGCGCGAGACGAAGCGTTCACGGACGAGGCGACTGGGTGGCGTCAAAGCGCTGAGGGGAGCGAAGAATACCAAACGCAACCGCCCTCCCGGTCGCGGAGACTGCCCAGTTTCAGCTAGAATCGCGCCCTCAGGCGGGTGGTTAGCTCAGCGGTAGAGCACTGCCTTCACACGGCAGGGGCCACAGGTTCGATCCCTGTACCACCCACCACGATTTCCCCCCCGCGGCACGCGCTCTCGCGTGCCGCGTCGTTCCCGGGCCCAGAAAAACTCAATTGCCTTGAACGCCCTTCCCCTGGAAATCGCCGCCACGCTGTTCGCGGGCTTGGGCCTTTTCTTCGTCGGCCTGCGGTTCATCAGCAAGAACCTGAGCAATATCGTCGGGCCTCGGACGCGCATGCTCCTATCGAGGAGCCTGGCCGGTCGCGGCTCCACGCTTGCCTTTGGCGCCCTCGCGGGGGCCGTCATGCAGAGCGTCAATGCCGTCACCATGCTGCTGGTGGCATTGGTGTCCGCAGGTGCCATTGAAGTCCGCCGCGCGTTCCCGATCATCGCGTGGGCCAACATTGGCACCTCGGCGATCGTACTGGTCGCAGCCCTGAATATCCGGGTTTTGGTGCTTGTCATTCTCGGGCTAGTCGGCATCGCCTACTACTTCAACCTGGACCAGACCACGCGTTACAAGCACGCCGTCGGCGCGCTGTTGGGCGTCGGCATGCTGTTCCTCGGGGTTGACTTCATCAAGGGCGTCGGCGCGCCCATCCAGGAGCTGGAGTCCGCAACGCTCGGCGCCGCGATGCGAGGCAGCCTTGACGTCCTGGCGTTTGCCATCGGCGTTCTCGTCACGCTGGCCAGCCAGTCCTCCACCACTGTCAGTATCGTCGCGATGGCTCTCGCTGCATCCGGAGTCATCTCCCTCGACAACGGGGCGCTCGTGGTGGTGGGCTCGGGGCTGGGCTCCGCTCTATCGGCCCTGCTGCTCGCCTACCGGATGCACGGCACGGCGAAGCAGTTGATGATCTACCAGGCCCTGCTGAAGGCCAGTGGCGTCGCCGTGCTGCTCGCCCTCACCATCGTCAATGTCGCGATGGAGGGAGCCCTGCTCGCGGCTTTGCTGGCGGCGGCTGCCAACTCGGCGTCCCTCGCCCTGGCCTTGGTTTACGTGTTGCTCCAATTGAGCTCGGACGTGGTGATGCACCTCGCACACGGGCCCATGAACCGCCTGGTCGAGCGAATGGCCCCGCTCACCTCGGAGGAGGTGCTGTCGCAACCCGAGCACCTCTCCGACAGCGCCCTGGAGGAGCCTGAGGTCGCCCTGCTGCTGGTCGAGCAGGAACAGCGACGGCTGATCGCACGCCTTCCGCACTACCTCGACTTGTTGCGCGCCGACGCGCCTTACTCCCGCGTCGGGGCTGTGCCTCAGGCGGATCTGCGTATCGCCCAACGGTGCGAGCAGTTCCTGCAGCACATCGTCGAGCGCCACCCGTCCCCGCAAGCGCTCAACCGGGCCATTCTGCTGCGCGATCGCAATGCGCTCATCACCTCACTGCAGGAAACACTCGCTGCGCTGGCAGACGCCGGCGCCCAGGCTGGTGGCGCTGCGCTCGCGAGCCTTCGAGCGAGCGTGGTGGAGTCGCTCCACATGCTTCTCCAGACGCTTTGCGACGTCGTCGATCGGCACGACCCGGACGATATCGGCCTGTTCCTCTCGCTCACCGAGGATCGTTCTGACATGATGGAGGCTATCCGTCGCCGCCCGCCGTCGGAGCCAGCCCTCGACGGGCGGTCGCAGCACGCCCTGATCACCCTGACATCCCTCTTTGAGCGCGCCGTATGGCTGCTTAGGCGCCACGCGCTTCTTGCAGACAGACTGGACGGCACCGCCGGATGAAAAAAGCATTGCTCTTCCTGATTGCCGCCATGACGATTGTGGTTGGCGCAGGCGTTGCCGGCGGCGCGTACCTCGCGAATGCCACGCTCGCCAAGGCGAAGGCGGAGGCCATTGCCTCGCGGTTTGCCATCATCGCCGAGCGCGTAGCCAATAGCGCCGAGCAGGCGGCCGCCATGGGCATTGCGCCCGGCGAGCAAAGCGTGCTGGAAAAAACCATCGGGCTCGAGGTGAAGGTCGACTACGCCATCAAGTCGCTCGAGGTGGCGGACGCTGCAGGGGTGGTGCTCTTCTCGAGCGAGCCAGACCGAGTCGGAAAGACATTCAAGGCGCAAGGCGAGGCCATGGTGTCGGCCATGGTTCGCGACGACCTGGACAAGCCGATTGCACGCGTTGATCTGCGCTACAACGACAGCTCCATCGTGCAATCCCGAGCACGGGTTGGCGAGGTCATCTTTCAAGCGGCCTGGCCGGCAGTCCTCGCAGCGTGCGTGGCCACGGCCCTGCTCGGCTCGGCCCTGGGATGGTTCTTCGTGCGGGGAGCCCGATTTGCGCGTACGGGGCAGCCGCGGCAGCGCCTTCGCATCCGACGGCTGCGGGCGTCCATCTCAACCATGGCGGCGCTGGTGCTGTGCTCCGCCCTGGGATGGATCGGCTGGTCGGCGCTGAAAACGGGCGAGGTGGAGATCCTGCCCGACTTCATCGCCAAGGCGGACTCCGTGGCCACCGCCACCGGGTCCCTCGTCGAGCGGGCTGTTGCCTTGGGCATGCCCCTCGAGCAGCTGGCTGGCGTGCCGGAGCACCTGACCTCCCAGCTGGGGGCCAACCCTGAGGTCGCCGGCATCGCGCTTGTTTCGGCGGACGGCAGGACCCTGCACCAGAAGGGTGTAATCAACGCCGACGACCCGCTGACCAGCCGGCTGACGCTGACCGGCAGGGGTGATGCAGCCGGCGCTGCAGTCCTGGTGGCGGTCAATCGCGACTTCCTCGCCCGCCGGCTCGGCAACTCGATTCTCGACATCGCTTTCCTGGGCTTCGTCGCGCTGCTGGTGTCGCTCGAGCTGATTGCCCTGCTCGCCGGCTCCCAGGGGGTGGCCGCGCTGGCGGACCTGGAGCGGCGCCTCACTCGTTCCGCCGCCTCCCCCCACGCCCTCGGAAGCCGCGGCACGCAAGTGGCCTCGGAGGTGCGGCCGGCCCTGTTCCTCTTCATGTTGGCGGAGGAATTGTCGCGGCCGTTCCTGCCGACCCAGGCTCGCGACCTCGCGCCGGCCCTCTCCTGGATCAGCCCCGAGGCACTCGCGAGCTTGCCGCTCGTTGCCTTCCTTGCCACCGTCGCCCTGCTGCAGCTGCCGCTCGCCGTGCTGTCGGAACGGTTTGCGCGGCGTGATGCGTTCATTACCGGCGCCTTCATTGCCGCACTGGGTTACGGGGTTGCCGGCTGGGCGTCGAGCTACGGGCTCTTCACGGGAGGCCGCCTGCTCGCGGGGGTGGGGTTCGCAATGGTGTTCGTCTCGGCACAGGGACGCGTGATCGACGGCTCGAGCATCGCGGACCGCGCACGCAGCCTCGCGGTCTTCGTTCGGGCGATCCTGGTCGCCGGGCTCTGCGGGCCGCTCCTCGGTGGGGTCATATCGGACCGCCTCGGGCTCGCGCCCGCCTGGTTCGCCTCAGCGGGCCTTGCCGCGCTTGCCGGCGTGGTTGCCTTCCGCTGGCTGGAGCCCAAGCGGGCCGTCTCGCCGCCGACCCTCGCGACGGAGCTCGCCAACCTCGGCCGCGCCTGGCGGGCGCCCGGCATCCCCGGCTTGCTGCTCGGGTGCGCGCTTCCGGCCAAGCTCATTCTCACGGCGTTCTGCTTCTATCTGGTGCCGCTCGAAATGCAGCGCCTCGGCTACACCGGCTCGGAAATCGGCCGCCTGCAGATGATCTACCCACTCCTGATGGTGGTCGCGGTGCCGCTCTTCGCGCGCTACGCGGATCGCCTCGGGGCGCTGCGCGGATTCGTGATCGGGGGTTGCCTCCTGGCAGGCGCGAGCGCCTGGCTCGTGGCTGGCGGGTTTTCGTTGCCGTGGGTCGCCGCCTCGCTATTCCTCTTCGGGGTGGCGCAGGCCGCCTCGATCACCCCGCAGGCCGTGCTGGTCACGCATTACGCCTCCCAGCTCGGCGCGGGCAGCATCGGCAGTGTGCTCGGGCTGTTCCGCCTGGTCGAGCGCACCGGCAGCGCCATCGGGCCGGCCGCGGGCGGATGGCTGCTCGCGCTCGCCGGATTTGGCCCTGCGATGGCCGCGATCGGCTCCCTTGTGCTGGTAGGCTGCGGAATCTACGCTTTGAGCTCATCGCCGCGTCAGGCGGCGCCCGCGCCCGCCTGAAAGGAAATCTCCATGACCCACCGCGACCGTCGCGCATTCCTCGTCCAGTCCGCCCGGGCTGCCTCCCTGCTCGCGCTGCCCGCCTCGGCGCTGGCTTCCACCGGCAAGACCCATCGCATTCTGATGATCACCTTCCGCGGCGAAACGGAGGTGGAGAAGGGGTTCAAGGATCACCTCGCCGCCTCGGGCATCAAGGTGGACCTGGTCGCGCGAGACGTGGCCCGCGATGTGAAGAACGTCCCGGCCATCCTTGAGGAAGCCGCGAAGAACCGGCCCGACCTCATCTACACGTGGGGCACGCCAGTCACGCTCGCCGTAGCCGGCACGCATGACGCGCCGAAAAAGGTGCCGGCCGGGCTGGAGGGCATTCCCCAGGTGTTCGCGCTCGTGGCCGCCCCCGTCCAATCGAAGATCGTGCCTGCCCTTGCCGGTCATGGTCGAAACCTCACGGGCGCCGTCCATGTGGTACCCACGGACGTCCAGCTTCGCGCCATGAACTCCTACCGCCCCTACAAGCGGCTTGGCGTGCTCTACACCGAATCCGAGCAAAACTCGCGCGCGATCGTCCTTCAGGCGCGCGAATGGCTGAAGGCGAATGGCGGCACGCTCGTGGAGCGGACGCTCAATGTTGATTCCGCAGGCAAGCCCACGCCCGAGGGCATCGAGGACAAGGTGGCCGAAATCAAGCGCGAGGGCGCGGAGTGGCTCTACATCCTGCCGGACACCTTCCTCGGCCTGCATTACGGCCGCGCCATGCCGGCGGCGCTGGCGCAGAAGCTGCCCACCTTCGGCGCGGTCGAGCTGGCGGTGCGCACTGGGGGCGCGCTCGTGGGGCTGGTCAGCCGGTACCGCTCCGTGGGGCAGCTCGCCGCCGCTCGCGCCATCGACATCCTCGAGGGCCGAAAGCCGGCGAGCAGCCTGCCGATTGAAACGCTCAAGCGCTTCTCGATCATCGTGAACCTGCGCACCGCCAAGGCCCTGGGTGGCATCTACCCACCGATCGACATGCTCAACTACGCCGAGATCATCGAGGACGTGCCCGCGGGCGGACGGGCAGCGTGACGCAGGTCCTGCACTCGCACCGCTTGCCCGCGCTCCCCGCCGGCCTGGCCTGGCGAATGCAGGGACCTGCCGACCTCGGGCAAGTCGAATCTGTCCACCGCCGCGCGGTCGAGGGCGTGCCCCCCGTCGTCGTCAAGCATTTCACCCGCGCGTTTCTCCACGGCTTTCTCGCTGGGCGCGGCGTGGTGCCGGGCATTGAGACGTCCGGGGGCGAGCTCGTCGGGTTTGGCCTCCTGCAGCACGACCTGCTGCCCGACGACGACCCCCGGCCCCATCTGGGCCTGAGCCAGCGCCCGCCCCTCGCCAAGCTCGCCGGCGCGGCCGTACTCCCGGAAAAGCAAGGTGAGGGCCTGCAGCGCTTGCTCATCCGGGCCCGCATCGCGCTCGCCGAGCCCGGGAAGCTGTTGTTCTCGACCGCCTCGCCGGTCAACCCCGCCAGCTGGAAAAGCCTGCTGTCGGAGGGATTTCTCATCCGGCACTTCGAATACCCCTACGGCGGGCTCCCGCGCTTCGTCCTCGTGCGCCTTCCGCTCGCGGACAACGCTGACATCGCCCTCGAGTATCAGGACATTGCCAGCGAGGACATACCCGCCCACGAGCGGGCGCTCCGCGATGGTTGGGTCGGCGTGGCGTCTTCCGGCAGGCCAGCCCTCGTGCGTTACCAGCGGGCTCGGGTCACGCCGTGAAGCCGACGCGGTCGCTCGCGCTGATCGTCGCCGGAGGCATCCTGGCCGCGGCTGGCGCTACGGCCTGGTTCGACGCGGAAACGACCGAGCGGGTACGCGCGCAGATCTCGTCCAGCAAGGATGGCTACCTCCTGCGTAACCTTCGGGCGGCTGCCGAAGCGAACGTGAGCATCGGCTTGACGCTCGACCAAATGGACGGCCTGCAAGGCCTCATCGAGCGCGAGCGCGAAGGCGCCGAGGACGTCCTGTCGATCGACGTGTTCAATGGCAGTGGCGTGGTGGTCTACAGCACGGACCGCAGCGCAATCGGTACCGCCGTTGCCACACCGTGGGTTCCGTTCCTCGCCCGCGACCAGGCGTGGACGATCGCTGGCCGCGGCGAGCGCGTGGTCGGCACGCGCTTCGACAACGACCTTGGCGTTGCCGAGGGCGGCATCGCGCTTACCCTCAAGGGGCGCGGCGCAGCCGCAATTGGCGATGACCCCCTCGCGGTCCTGCGCGCCAACGCGGTGTCGTTGATCGCCACGTTGCTTGCGCTGCTCGCTGCAGCGGTGGCTTCTGCCAGGCTGCTCCAGCGCTCCACCGCGCGCTTCCGCGCGGCGGCGGCCATCCTGTCGGACCCCGAGCCCGCCCGCACCCCGCCGGCCGAGCCGTTGTCCGCCCTCGCTAGCGCGCAGGCGCAGCGCTGGGCCTGGATTCGCACAACCCTTGTCGAGCGTCAGAAGGCGCTCGAGAGGCTCGACGATGCATCCTGAGACGCGCAGCCAGGTCGGCAATCCGGCGCTCGCGTGCGCGGCCATCGCGTTTGCCGTGGTGCTGCTCGCAGGCGGTGCCGTGGGCCAGTGGCTTGCGTTCCGGCTCGACGCGCGAGCCGAGGAGTCTGCCCGCCAGGACGCACAGCTTCTCGCTGCCTCGCTCGCACGAACCCTCTCCGCCCAGTTCGCCAAGGCAGCGCGCCTCGGTATCCCCTTCGCGGAGCTTCCCGGAGTCGAGCCCTTCCTGCGCGAATCCGTGCGCAACACGCCGGGCGTGGCCTCGCTCTCACTGCTCGGCCCCGATGGGCAAGCGGTCAGCTCGGCCCGCGCGGAAGGCACCGCCAGCCGCGAGCGGGACCGCGTCGAGCTGGTCATCCCGGGAGAAAGTGGCCCGGCGGGGAAAATCGTGGTGGCAACGGCGCCTGCCGCGCTGGCGGAAGCGTCCTCGGCTGCCCATTGGTTGAGCGCCCTGGCAGCGCTCATCTCGGCCGCGCTGGCCGGCGCGCTTGCCTATCTCGGGCCGGGACGAAATCTGGCGCATCGCCAGCAGATGCTGCTCGCGGGCCTGCGGGGCAGCCTTGCCGCAGCAAGCCTCGACCTCGACCACTCGGGCGATGACCTGGATGCCGCGCTTGAAGCCTGGGTCGATGGGGAACGCCAGGTGGCGGAACGCCGATCTGCTCTCGACGCGCTGGCCCAGGAGCTGCGTGCGGTGGACTTCGACGACGCGATGCGCCCGGCCATCGAGCAGATCACGCGCGAGGTCGACGAGGCATTGGCCGGAGGGGCCCGCTGATGCTGCTGCGCACACGGATCACGCTCCTCGCCGCTGCAGGCTTTGCCGTGCTGGCGCTCCTGCTCGCCGGTGCCAGCGCCCTCAGGGATCAGCTCGCGACGCAGCGGCTCTCGGATACGGCACTGGCGGCCCTCTCCTCGATCTGGGAGGAGGCCGTCACCGTCGAAGGCAGCCAGCTCCAGCAGGCCGCAGGCCGGCTCGAACAGGCGGCCGCCTTCCGGCAGGCCCTCGACAAGGGCAATCGCGATGCGGCCACACAGGCGCTCGTGCAAGCAGGGCTCGCGCCGGGCGCCGACGTGGCCTATGACCTCGTTGCGGTGCTCGGGTCCACGCGCGAGACCGTCTTCAGCACGCGTGCCGATTCGGCGTCGGCACTGCTCGACGCCGCCACCTTCGACCGCGTGCGTGCGGGCACTCCTGCCGCAGGCCTTCGCCACGTGGCAGTGGGCGAGGCGTGGTTCATGGCGGCACGGCGTATCACCGTCGGCGGGGAGATGGGCGTGCTGGTCGTCGGGCGTAGCGCCGAGCCACTCCTGCAGCGCCTCGCCTCGCGCATGAGCGCCCAGCTGAACCTGCTCACGCTTCGCGGGCAGCTCGCGGCCACGACTGACGCCGAACTGTGGAAACGCGCAGCCCCATCCGTGTCGACCAGCGGCCGCACCTTCGAGGACTTCGACCTGGGCGATCGCGTCTACACCCTCGCCGGCGTGCCGGTGCGCGACATCGCCGAGGGCGCCGCAGGTGCGATCGTCGTGCTGGCTGACAACACCGAGCGCCTGTCCGCAAGCCGTCGCACAGCCCGGTTGGCCACGTTCGGGTCGCTCGCGCTGGTGGCCATCGGCATCGTCATCCTGAACGTGTACCTGTGGCGAGGCTTCCGCCCGCTGGGCTCGGCCATCGCGGCGCTGCAGGCACTGTCGCGCGGGGACGCCTCGGTGCGGCTGGAGGCCACCGGCTCGGACGAGATCGGCAGCATCGCAAAGGCGGTGGCGGTATTCCGCCGCGACGCCCAGGATCTAGTGTCGGCGCGCGCGCTGCGCGAGCGGGTGCGGCGGCGCCAGGAAACCGTTATCCGCCGGGAACTGCAGGCTCTCGCCTCGGCGACCGACCTCGCAGTCCAGGAGGATTTCCTCAAGCTCCTCAACGCACCGGAACGGGGGGACCGCGAGGACGAGCCGCTGCGCCGCCTGGCAAGCGTCATGGGCGACCTCCGGCGCCGGATCATCGAGCAGCACCAGACGCTCTCCGGCATGGTGATCGAGTTGCGAGAAGCGCTCGTGACCAAGACCAAGCTCGCGGGCCTTCAACAGGAGCTCGCGATCGCGGCGCAACTGCAGCTCTCCATCCTGCCGCGCGACGTGCCGGTCGACCCGCGCATCCGGCTCAATCACCATCTCACGCCCGCCAAGGAGATCGGCGGCGATTTCTACGACTACTTCGCGCTCGACGACGAGCGCTTCGCCTTCATCATCGCCGACGTGTCAGGCAAGGGAGCCGCGCCCGCGCTCTTCATGGCCATCACCCGGACGCTCTTCAAGGTGATCGCCAAGTTCCTGCCGGAGCCGGCCACCTGCGTGCGCCGCGTGAACGACCTGCTCTCGGCAGAGAACGAGCAAATGCTCTTCGTGACCGTCTTTTTCGGCGTGCTGCACTTGCCCACCGGCCGCGTGACGTATGTGAACGCGGGCCACAACCCGCCCTATCACCTGAAGGCGGACGGCTCTGTGGTCGCGCTGCCGGGCACTGACGGCGTGGCCGTCGCCACTTGGGAGGGCTTCGAGTACCGCGAAAGCACGATGCACCTCGGCCCGGGCGAAAGCCTTTTCCTGTTCACGGACGGGGTCACTGAAGCCTTCGACCCCGACGAAATCGAGTATGGAGACGCGCAGCTGGCGGCGGCGCTGGCGACTGCAGGGGTGAGCCCCAATCCCGACCGGGCGATCGCCACGGTGGTCCAGGATGTGAAGCGTTTCGTACGCGGCGCGGCCCAGTCCGACGACATCACCTGCCTGGGGCTGAAGTACCTCGGGCCGGGAAAGGCATGAGCCTCGCCCGAGACCGTCACGCCAGCCTCAGGCTCGGACCGGGTTGCTGGTCAGCCCAGGGCGGCGACCGCAGCGTCCATCGTTGGATGGATGGGAAGGATCTTGTCGAAGCCACTGATCTTCAGGATCTCGACGATGGCGGGCTTCGGTGCCACGAGCAGGAGGGAACCGCCACGCTGGCGGGCAGCCTTGGCCGCCACCAGCAACACGCGCAGGCCTGCGCTGCTGATGTAATCAATGGCAGAGAGGTCCACCACCAGGGACTTGTGGTCCCCGAGCTGGGCCAGGATGTCTTTCTCGACCGCAGGGGCGTTGGTGCCATCGATGCGGCCACTGGGAGCGAAAACGCCATGGGACATGGTCGAAACCTTTCTGACGAATGGACGAGCGCGATGTTACACGACACCCGCCCTGGGGCCCTATCCGGCTGCCGTCTCGACGGGGCCACCACATGACCGCCTCCCCAAGCCTCGCCATCGAACTGGGAACCGATACCGCCCAGCTGTCTGGCGTCTTCGAGCGGCTGGAGTCGTTCGCGGCCGACAACGCCTGGCCCGAAGGCATCGCGATGCAGGTGCAGCTGATCCTCGAGGAGGTCTTGATCAACTCGATGACACACGGCTTGGGGGGGCGAGCCGACGGGCGGGTGACCCTCTCCCTCCGACAGGAGTCCGGCCTCATCGACATCGAGGTGACCGACAACGGAATCCCCTTCGATCCGCTCGATCACCCTGAGCCGGATCTCGACGCCTCCATCGAGGAACGCGGGATCGGCGGCCTGGGCATCCACTTCATGCGCACGATCATGGATGAAGTGGGCTACCAGCGCGACGGCGACCTGAACCGCTTGCGGATGCGCAAGCGCTTGGTTCCGGGCGCCTGAAGCGCAACCCCCCCTATCAGGGTGTGACCACCAACCGCCGGCTGTTGGGGGGAATGTGGAAGTCCTGGAAGTACACCACCCCGCCCGCCCGGTCGTACGCGGCGATTTCGAGGATGGTCCCCACGCAGGCTCGGCGCTGGCGCATCGCTCGGCATACCTCCCCGGGGAAAGCCCTCACCTGCAGCCAATGGGAATGGCGCGCGACTTGTTTGTGCAGCTCCCGTGACAACGCATCCTTGAGGCTCACCCCATCGAGCGAGCGCAGGTCCGCGCCCGCCAGGGCGGGAAACCGCGACGCGTCGAAGTGGAGACGCGTGTAGATGAGAAATTCCCGGGCCACCGACTGCGTTCGCTCCAGGCACATCACGCTATCGCCCTGCAGGTGGCGGCACCAGGCTCCCGGCTTGGGCGCCAGGGCGCGGCGGGGAACGTGGGCGAAAACGGGCAGGAGCCGTCCCGTTTCCTCATCGAGAAACCGCGCGTGCTGGAAGGAGGCAACCAACGGTGCCTCCGGCCGGCTGACGAAGGTGCCGGCCCCGTGCCGGCGCACCAGAATGCCCTCGTCCACCAGGAGGCTCAGTGCCCGCTGCACCGTTCCCACGCTCAAGCCCGCGCGCGCGGCCAACTCGTACTCGGCGGGGAGCTTCCCCCCGGGCACCCACCGGCCTTCGGCAATGGCGCCCGCGAGCGCGTTTCTGAGCCGGAGGTAACGCGGCACGCCCAGCGCATCCGGGACGGCAAGCGCCCAGCCGGCAGCGCCCGCTTCGCCAGCCCGCGATGCCCCCCGATTGACACGCCTCGACGCACGCCGTACTGTCATTCCACTAGTTCTCTATAGAACTTGGGACCGCCTCCACTGGGCGCCGATCATAACCCCCTCCCGCAAAGGAGCCCCGATGAAACCCTCCCGCCGCCGCACCGTCATCGCCCTGGCCGCCCTCACGGCCGCCGCGGCGCTGCCCGCCCTGGCCCAAACTGCGCCTAAGTTCCCCACCCGGCCGGTGAAGATCGTTGTCGGGTTCTCCGCCGGCACCACCTCCGACGTCTTCGCCCGCATCATCGCCCAGCGCCTGTCGGACCGCTGGGGCCAGCCGGTCATCGTGGAGAACCGCGATGGCGCCGCTGGCGCCATCGGGGCCGACCTGGTCGCCAAGGCGCCGCCGGATGGCTATACGCTCCACCTCACCTCGAACTCGTTCACGCTGGGCCCCCTGCTGCGCAAGCAACTACCGTACGACCCGTTCGCGGACTTCCTCCCCCTGACCCAGGTGGCACAGACGCCCAACATTCTCCTCGTGGGGCCCAACATCGGCGTCAAGGACCTGAAGGGCTACATCGAGCTCGCCAAGGGCGGTAAGCTGCAGTACGCCTCTTCCGGGAGAGGCACGCCCAGCCACATCACCGTCGAGCTCTTCAAGGCGATGGCCAATATCTCGGTAGAGGAGATCCCGTACAAGTCGAGCGCGCAGGCGCTGACGGACACACTCAGCGGCCAGGTCTCGCTCAACGCGCCTGGAATCGCCCAAGGCCTGCCCTTCGTTCGTGGCGGCCGTGCCATGGCCCTCGGCATCACTGGCTCGAAGCGGGCTCCTGGCGCCCCGGATATCCCGACACTCGCGGAGGCCGGCGTTCCCGGCTATGAGGCCTACGGCTGGCACGGCGTCTTCGCGCCCGCCAAGACGCCGCCGGAGCTCGCCCGCTTCCTCGAGGGCGAGTTGCGCGCCGTGCTGACCACCGCCGAAGCGCGGGAAACGTTTGCCAAATCCGGCGCCGAAGTGGTGGCTGGCACCTCGGCCGAGTTCACGGCCTTCCTGCGATCCGACTTCGCCAAGTGGCAGAAGCTGTTCGGCCAGCTCGCCATCAAGCCAGAGTGACCTGACCGGGAGGCACGAATTGAAACTAACGCTTTTAGGAACCGGCACGCCGACGCCCTCGCTCAAACGCATGTGCTCCGGCTACGTGCTGGAAATCGGGCAGGACGTGATCGTATTCGACCATGGCTTCGGCGCCCACCATCGGTTGCTCGAAATCGGCATCGAGCCCACGCGCGTCACGCACTTTTTCTGCAGCCACCTGCACTACGACCACATGGGCGACTACCCTCGCCTGCTACTTACCCGCTGGGACCAGGGCGCGGGCCGCATTCCGGAGCTGAAGGTTTACGGGCCTCCTCCCCTCAAGGCAGCCTCTGAGTCACTCTTCGGCGAAGGGGGCGCCTTTTGGCCCGATCTCACGGCGCGAACCGAGCACATGTGCAGCGTTTCGATCTACCACGCTCGCGGCGGCACCGGCACTCGGGCCAAGCCCTCGCCCGAGGTCACCGAAATGCGCCCCAACGACGTCGTTCACGGAAACGGCTGGACGGTGAAAGCGGTGGGGGTCGCCCATTTCGGCCCCCAGCTCATCTCGTACGGGTTCCGCCTGGACTCGGCGGAGGGCTCATTCGTCTACTCGGGCGATAGCGGGCCCTGCGCCTCGATGGAGCGTCTCTCAGAGGATTGCGACGTGCTGGTCCACATGTGCCACTACCTGACCGGCAGCGAGCTCTGCCCCGAGTTCGCGGAGTCCTGCATGGGACACCTTGAGCTCGCCGAGCTGGGGCACAAGTCGCGGGTGCGCAACTTGGTGATCACGCACGTCACGGAACAGATCGACCAGCCGGGGATCCGCGAGCGCGTGCTCCGGGAGATGGGGGCGATCTACCCCGGGAACCTCATCTTCGGTGAAGACTGCATGGAAATTCCCTTCACCGGGCCATCCGCTGCCAGGCTGCTGTAGCCCAAGGCTGTCGCTAACGCTCCCGTTGACGCGTTACGGCGCAGCCCGGAGAGCCTTTGCGTCGACACCGCGAGCCCACGCGTCGAGGCGCAGGTCACCGGACTGCGACATGTCGAAAAATTCTCGCGCGGCCGCCCGCTCGAGCGCCACGACCATGGCCGGGCGGGAGGCGATCGCGTCCAGCAGCCCCTTGAGCCGAAGCCGCACGGCGGGGTCGGCAACGAGGCCGTCCAGGCGAGCGTTCACGTTGGCCACCTCATCGGCGCGACGGGGCGTGATGGTCACCACGATCGAGGTGCGCGTGCGAACCGCGGACTGCCGGTCGAAGAGCCACTGCAACAACGGCACTTCCCGCAACCCCGGCACGCCGTTCCTGTTCGTGGTGTCCTCGTTCTCCGACAGGCCACTCACGATGATCGTCTCGCCGTAACGCGCCGTGACGCTTGCCTGTACCGTGGTGCGGCTGGTGGCGAGCGACTGGGAGAAGCTGCTCGACGGCCCGACGGGGGAGCCGGTCAGCGCCGACCGCGAGATCTTCACGTTGAGGTTGACCCGGTTTGCGTCGACGACCGTCGGCGTAATGGAAAGGCTCACGCCCACCGGCTTGTCACTGATCGTGGCACTGCTGTTACTGGTGCCCGACACACCCAGCGTGATCACGCCGCCGGAGAAAAAGGTCGAAGGCAGGCGGTCGAGCGCCACGAGCGTCGGGCGCGAGAGCAACTCGCCGCGCACGGACAGCGAGTTGGCGATGTCCAAGGCGTAGGCAATGTAGTTGAGCGCGGGCGATGCGCCCAGGTTCAGGCTGAAGGTTCGGCTGGCGCCGGATGGGCTGCCTTCCTCGCCCGCGGTCAGGCCGGCGGAGAAGGTGCGAGCACCGGTGGCGTACACGTTGAGGGCGCCCAGCAGATTGACGCCGTACGCTGAGCCCGAGACGTCCTGCGTGCGAATGATCGCCGTGTCCAGGATCACGGAGCGGGGCGCGGGCGCCCCCGGGCACGGCGCCGGAATGGCTGGGAGCCGCTCGGTCTCGTCACCCCCGGCGGTTGTGCTGCTGGTGCCCTCCGCCTTGGTGGAGGCCTCCGGCGGCTTGAAGAACCCGGGCTCCTTGTCGCAATCGAACCACCGGGCGACGGTGGGCGCCGCGGCGTCCTCCGTTGGCTTCTCCTTCGCGCCCTCGCCCGCCGTGTCCGCCTTGCCGGCCGCCGCGAGTACCAAGCGCACCTCGCGAAGCTCACGCGCTCTCTGCCGCAGGAGGTCGGCCTCCGGGGACGGCACTTGGAAGCGCTTCACGTAATCGGCCCACTCGCCGTCGGCTGAACTGCCCTCGCCCACCGCCGCCAGCAGCACCGCGGCACGGCCGATCAGCGGCGTCTCGAGCGATCGCTCGCGCGCCTCGCGAACGGCCCAACTCGCCGAGGTGAAGTCTCCGGCGTACCAGCTCGACGCCACCAGGCCCTCCAGCACGTCGACCCGGCGGACATCCCGCGCGTAGGCCCGCGCATACGCCGCCTGGGCAATGGGCCACCGCCGCCGCTCCCACGCGAGGTTGCCCAACTGCACGTGCGGAAAAGCGCTCCGCGGGTCGAGGCGGGCGGCGACCTCGAAGGCCGTCTGCGCTGCCTCGGCGGTGTCCGCGCCCAGGCGGTAGCGCGAGAATTGCGCGGCGCCGAGCGCGAGGTGATAGGCCATGGCATCCGGGCGCAGCTGTATCGCTGCCTGGAGCGGGCGCACGGCGGCCTCCGCTCTTCCCTCTTCCAGCAGCCGGACTCCGCTCTCGAACAACACGGCTGGGATATCGGTGCCCACGGGCGGCTCGGCCACCGAAGAGGCCGCCGAAGGACCGTTGGCAGTGCCCGTCAGCGGCAAACTCGCGAGGCGCGACGCAGGAGGCCCTGATGCCGCACAACCCGCCAACACCCCGCCCGCCAGGGCCACCGCCGCCCAACGGCGCGGGGCCCTCACCGAAGGTTGGCCAACCGGCTGTTGCAGAGCGCGATCACGCATGGGTCTTCCTTCCTGGATAGTCGCCGGCCACGAGCGACGCCCATCGGGCCCGGTTCGACGCGAGCCGGATCATAACCGCCCGCATCGCGCCACCGCAGCATCCGGGCGCTCCCTGATGGCGGGCGCAGCCTGAGCAGATCTACGCTCTCGTTATGGCCTTTCTGCCCCGACCGACTTTCCTGCCCCAGGCCACGACGAGCTCCGGGCCTTCCCATGCCGGCGCCCGCCTGCTGGCGCTGGCGGGCATCACGATCAACGGCAAGCAGCCCTGGGATATCTGGGTACACCACCCTCACACGCTGGACCGAGTGCTGTCCCAGGGCAGCCTCGGGCTTGGCGAGAGTTACGTCGACGGTTGGTGGGACTGCGATGCGATCGACCAATTCATTCACCGCGTGCTCGACGCGCGCCTCGAAGAACGCGTTACGTCTCCGGGCCTGCGCCTGGGACTATTGCGCGCCCGCCTGCTGAATCGGCAATCCACCCGCCGTGCCTGGCAGGTGGGCCGCGACCACTACGACCTCGGCAACCCGCTGTTTGAGGCCATGCTGGACTCGCGCATGGCCTACAGTTGCGGCTATTGGTCCGGGGGCGCGACTGACCTCGAGTCGGCCCAGGAGGCCAAGCTGGACCTCGTTTGCCGCAAGCTCGGGCTGCGTCCCGGCATGCGCCTGCTCGACATCGGTTGCGGCTGGGGCAGCCTGATGCGCCACGCTGCCGAGCGTTACGGCGTCTCGTGCGTCGGGCTCACGGTTTCGGCCGAACAGGCGCGCTGGGGCGAGCAACACCTGGCCGGACTGCCGGTCACCTTTCACCTCGCGGACTATCGCTCGTTTCCGACGCGCCCCTCAGAGAAATTCGACCGCGTAGCATCGATCGGCATGTTCGAACACGTCGGGCGCCGGAACTACCGCGACTATTTCTCGGTGGCCGCGCGAGCGCTCAAGGACGACGGCCTCTTCCTGCTGCACACGATCGGGCGAAATGCCCGCGGCGGGCGCACCGACCCTTGGGTGGACCGCTACATCTTTCCCAATGGGGAATTGCCCTCGGCGTCCGAACTGGCCGAAAGCGCGGAGCGGAACTTCGTGATCGAGGATTGGCATAGCTTCGGCGCTGATTACGACCGAACGCTCCTCGCCTGGCACACCCGGTTCGAGGCGGCGTGGCCGGCATTGGCCTCGGATTATTCGCCCCGCTTCCGGCGCCTCTGGCGCTACTACCTGCTCGCTTGCGCCGGCTCGTTTCGCGCGCGCGCGAACCAACTCTGGCAGGTCGTGCTGTCACCTCGCGGCGTTCCCGGCGGCTACCGCCGCCCTGCCTGACGGGCGCTGCGCCTCCGGTGCTCGCCCCTCTACTTGGCGCTTTGCTGCTTCAGGTAGGCGTAGAGGTCATCCTTGAGCCGGAGCTTTTCCTTCTTGAGATGCTCGATTTCGTCATGCGTGCCAGGCTGGATGTGGCTCTCCATGTTCTTGATTTTCTGGTCCAGCTCGTTGTGCCGATCGAAGAGGTGGGTGAAGTGGTGGTCCTGGTGCTTGAGCCGGGTGATGAGTTCTCGGAACTCAGGAAACATGCAGCCTCCATTAGCGGGATGAGGGGACACTGAGCCACGCCGCGAAGGACGCGGGCGCTGTGATCGTACGCTCGCCGTGCCGTGGCGCTTTGCCCTGGAACAAGCCCGTATCCCGGTTGGCTCGCGCCCGAGGCTAGAATTCGCCTATGCGCATTCACTTCCTGGGTGCGGCTCGCGAAGTCACGGGCTCTTGCTATCTCGTCGAGGCTGGCGGGGCGCGTTTCCTCGTCGATTGCGGCCTCTTCCAGGGGGGGCGCGAGGCCCCGCCCCGCAACCGGGCCTTTCCCGGGTTCGACGCCGCCAGCCTCGATTTCGCGCTCATCACCCACGCTCACCTCGACCACTGCGGGCTGTTGCCCGTGCTGGCACGCGAGGCGCCTCGATTGCCGGTTTACTGCACCCGCCCGACCGCGGACCTGCTTCCGGTCATGCTGCAGGACAGCGCCCACATCCAGATGCGAGAACGCGACCCTTCCCGCAAGCGCCAGCAATCGGCACCGCCGCTCTACACCCCGGACGATGTCGAGCGCGCCATGCGGCAGGTGTCGGGTGTGCCCTACGGCGTCGAGTTCAAGCCGCACCCCGAGGTCGCTGTCCGCTTTCTCGACGCCGGCCACATCCTGGGCTCCGCGATCGTCGATATCCGCCTGCGGGAGGACGGCAAGCAGCGTCGACTGGTCTTTTCCGGCGACCTGGGCCAGCCCTCCCGCCCGATCGTGAACGACCCGCAAACCGTCAACTCGGCTGACGTGCTTCTCATCGAGTCGACGTACGGCAACCGCCAGCACAAGTCCTACGACGCCACGCTGCGAGA
>JAFMJY010000119.1 GCA_017853245.1 Burkholderiales bacterium
GCTCATTCGCGTTTCAGCTCGACCCGCTTCGCGTCGACGACGGCGCGCCGGAGCGCAGCTGGCGCTTTGCCGAGCTGCGACCTGACGCAGGCCACTACCTGGCGCTGGCCGCGCTACCGAGCGCCGGGCGCAACGCCGCCTTCGCCGTCGATGCGCGCGCGATGGCGCCCGCGGAACTCTCGGGGCTGCTGCAGTGAGCCCGACGTTCTGCGCGCTGCCCTGGGTGCACCTCTTTGTCGGCGAGGTGGGCACGCTTCGGCCGTGCTGCATGGCGCTGGAGGACCCCGAAGCCGTGAACCGGGACGAGGCGGGCGTTCCGTACCGCATCGAGGCGTTGGCCGATATCGAGCCCGCGTGGAATTCCGTGTTCATGCGCGGCCTGCGCCGGGCGCTGGCCGCCGGAGAGCGCCCCGCCGCCTGCGCCCGCTGTTTTCGCGAGGAGGACCTGGGCCTGCGCAGCCATCGGCAGGTTTCGAACGAGCAGTTTGGCGCGCAGGCTGCGCAAGCCGTGGCGTGCGGCGGCGTCGATGGCAGCGCGATGCCCGGGTTGATCCACAGTCTCGACATTCGCCTCGGCAACCGTTGCAACCTGAAGTGCCGGATGTGCTCCCCGGTGTCGAGCCGGGCCACGGCGAGCGACTACGCCGCGCTCTATCAAATCGAGCGCAACGACCCCCGGCTACGGGAGCTCGCCGGCCCAAACTGGGTTGCCCGGCCCGGTTTCCAGCCGATTTTCGAGCGGCTCGCCGCGGGGGCCCAGCGCATGCAGTTCAGCGGTGGCGAGCCGTTGCTGCGCCCCGAGCTCACCGCCATGCTCGAGGGGTTGGTGGCAAGCGGGCGCGCCGCCGAGGTCGACTTGCACTTCGTCACCAACCTGACTTACTTGCCCGACCGGATGCTCGCGCTGTGGGGGCACTTTCGCCGCGTCGGTGTCGTCGTCTCGCTCGACGGAGTGGGCGCCCTGGGCGAGTACATCCGCAACGGCATGCGCTTCGAGGCCGTGGCGGCCAACCTGCGCCGACTGGACGCCGCCGCGGGCGCCATCCGCTGCGACAGCCTGCACCTGGCGGCGACGGTACAGGCCTACAACGTGCTGGCGGTCGACGAGATCGTCGCGTTCTCGGCTCGGGAGTTGCCGCGTTTCGGCCGCCCGAAGCTTTCCCTCCTGTATTTCCCCGAGGCGCTCTCGGTTACCGTGCTTCCCGCCGAGCTCAAGGCTCGCGCGGAGGCGCGCCTTCGCGCGCTCCTCGTGCGCGTTCGTGGGGAATGGGCGCAGCGCTGGCCGGCGGACGAGCGCGAGGACCTCACCACGACCATCGAGGCCATCATCACCCACATGAACGGCTCCGACCGCGCGGACCTCCTGCCGGAGTTCCGCCGCTGGACGCGCGTGCTGGATCGCCAGCGCGGTGAGGACATCACCCGGGCCATCCCCGAGCTCGCCCCCGTGTTCGAGGGGCAGGCAGCCCATGGCGATTGAGAAGGCGCCTGCGGGCCAGCTGGGCCTCGCCCGCGTCATCGAGCTCCCGTCCCACGGCGACGAGCGCGGCGTTCTGACTGCCGTCGAGGCGGGCGTCGACATCCCGTTCGAGATTCGCCGAGCGTATTTTCTGCACCACATCGTGGCGGAGCGCGGCGGCCATGCCCATCGCGACACCCACCAGTTGGTGATTGCGCTGGCCGGCTGCTTCGAGCTGTCGCTCTCCGACGGGCAGGACACGCGGTCATTCCGCCTTGACTCGCCGACCCAGGGGCTGCTGTTCGGGCCGATGCTGTTCATCCGGATGCGCAGCTTCGATCCCGGCACCCGGGCGTTGATGCTGGCCAGCACGCATTACGACAGCAAGCGCTCGATCCGTTCCTGGGAGGATTACCTCGAGGCCATCGCCCCTTGACCGGCGACGTGGGCGAGGCCACCGCAGCGTCGTTCCTGCGCTCCGCCCTCGCGGCGGACAGCGCGGTCTTTCCGCTGGCCGGGTTCCCCGCGTGGCTCGAGCGGCAGCGCGAGCAGCAGCGCCTCGAGGTGAGGCGAATCCCGTTTGCCGCGCTCGACCAGTGGCATTTCGCGCCCGACCCCTGCCGGCTCGTGCACCGGTCGGGCCAGTTCTTTTCCGTCGAAGGGTTGCGCGTGGAGACCGACTTCGGCCCGGTGCGTTCCTGGGAACAGCCGATCGTCAACCAGCCCGAGATCGGCATCCTGGGCATCGTGTCGCGTTCGTTCGACGGCGTGCGGCATTTTCTGCTGCAGGCGAAGGTCGAGCCGGGCAACATCGCCGGCATCCAGCTCGTTCCGACGGTGCAGGCCACCCGCAGCAACTACCAGCTGGTTCACGGCGGGCGCTCGCCGACCTACAGCGAATTCTTCCTCCAGCCGGGCCGCGCGCGGGTGCTGGTCGATCGGCTGTTTGCCGAGCAGGGCGCGCGCTTCCTTCGCAAGCGCAACCGCAACGTGATCGTCGATGTCGACCAGGACTTCCCCGTGGAAGAGGGGTTCGTCTGGCTCACGCTCGGCCAGGTCGGGCAACTGCTGCGGGTCGGCAACCTGGTCAACATGAGCGCCCGCTCGGTGCTGAGCTGCGCGCTGCCGGCGCTCGATGGAGCGAATGCGTTGGCGGGCTTGGCCGCGCCGGGGCCCTTCGGCGCGAGCCTGCTCGAGTCGCTGCAGGCTCCCGGGGGCGTGCAGTCGCAAGCCGAGCTTCTCGACTGGCTGTTCGGCCTGCGCGCACGCCATCGGATGCGCCTGCAGGCGGTGCCGCTCGACCGCCTGCGTGGCTGGGTGCGCGCCGAGGACGAGATCCGCCCGGAATCCAGCGCGCACTTCTCGGTGGTGGCCGTCGACGTGACGGCGGTGGGCCGCGAGGTCGCCCGCTGGAGCCAGCCGCTGCTCCTGCACCCAGCCACGGGGCTCAATGGGCTCCTCGTGCAGCGGATCGGCGGCGTGCTGCACCTGCTCGTGCGGGCCTGCCTGTTCCCGGGCAACGACGAGCTGTTCCAGCTGGGCTCGACGGTCTCGCGCGCCGACGTCGACAAGCTCGCCGGCGCGCCCGATGCGCCGGCGTTTCTCGAGCACTTCATCGCCCCACCGCCGGAGCGCGTGCGCTACGACGCGCTGCAATCGGAGGAGGGCGGCCGGTTTCTGCGCTACCAGAGCCGCTACCTCGTGGTCGAGTTGCCGCAGGGGCAGGCCGTGGACCTGCCGGCGAACTTCCGCTGGATGACGGTGCGGCAAGTGGCCACGTTCAATCACTTTGGCTGCGTCAACATCGAGGGGCGCAACCTGCTCGCCTGCCTTGATTTCAGTGCGTGAAGGGCTCAATGGTCGGAATATTCCGACCGCGCGATATCGCCCCTGTGGTTGCGGGGGCGTTGCCCCGATAGTAGATTCCGGGGTTCAGGTCGGCGGGTTTCGGATGGCGTGGCGCGGCGATGCTTCGAGCGGCGCGCTCCTGAGGGCGATCACCATCGCCAGCGCAATCGTCGGCTGTTCATCCACCTAGAACTAGGGAGAAGCCCAATGCTGTACATGGTTAGCCTCAAGTCGTCGAACAAGCTTGCCAACGCGCCAGTTGAAGTCATCGAGAAGCTGCGCAAGGGCATTGCCGGCGCGCTCTCGGAAGGCCACCTCAAGTCGGCCTGCGTGAAGGTCGGCGGTGGCATGGTCCTGATCGTCGATTCGCCGAGCAACCAGCACCTGACCCAGGAGCTGCGCAAGCACCACATCACCGATGCCGAAGTCGTGCCCCTGGTTCCGCTGGTGGCCTTCCTCGACGCGCACATCGAGTTCAAGAAGACCGGCAAGCACGAAGTCTGAGCGTCGGTCCGGGTGCCGGGAGGACGTGGCGAGGTACGGCCTTCCGCAACCGGGCAGGCGCTCGTGAGCGCCTCCTCCCGGAGCCTCCCGGGAACCTTCTGGGGCATCGTCGCCGCCTTTGCCACCGGGCCCGACTCCAGCGGCAACGCAACCCAGCGAGCGAACTTCGCTGAGTTCGCCGACGGCGTTCGCCGGCAGGGCCTGCGCCTGCTGGTGGTCGAGCTGGCGATCGGCGAGGGCGACTACGCCATCGATGCCCAATGGTGTGACCGCCTCGTGCGCAAGCGATCGTCGTCCGTGCTATGGCACAAGGAGCGCCTGCTCAACCTCGCGCTCGATGCCCTCCCTCCTGATTGCGACAAGGTGGCCTGGCTCGACGGCGACATCCTGTTTTTGAACCCCGACTGGGTTGGCGAGGCGACCCGATGCCTGGAAGCGCACCCGGTCGCCCAGTTGTTCTCCGAGGTGTGCTGGCTGCCGCGCAACCGGGCGGACTTGCCGGCCGAGCCGGCGATGGGATTGGGCGAGGGCAAGCGCATGGCCGGCATGGCTGCGACGCTCGAGCGCTGCGCTGATCGACGGCGCGCCCTGCTCGATTTCTTCCAGCACGGCCACTGCGGCTTCGCGTGGGCCGCGCGCCGGGACCTGCTCGCCGGAAACCCCTTTTACGACCGCCACGTGCTGGGCGGGGGCGATGTCACTCTCGCGCACGCGTTCTTCGGCGACGAAGACTACTGGCGCGGCCTGAATCCCCACTGTCGCGGCTTCACCCGTGCCGAGCAGGCGGCCGTTGGCGCGTGGAGCCGTCGTTTCCACGCCGGCCTGAACGGGACAGTGGGCGCCGTTCCCGGCCGCATCCTGCACCTGTGGCATGGCGCAACGGCCACGCGCGGCTACAGCGAGCGGGCGAAAATCCTTCGCGATAACGCCTTTGATCCGCAGGCTGATATCGCGGTGGACGACGCCGGTTGCTTGCGTTGGAACAGCGACAAGCCGGACCTGCATCGCCGCGTGCGCGAGTATTTCGCGGCCCGCGCCGACGCCCTGGCTGCCTGACGGATCGACGCGCGCCTTGAGTCCGACACCGACGTTTTGCGTGCTGCCGTGGATCCACGTCTTCGCCGACGAGAGTGGGGTGACGTGGCCGTGCTGCCGCACGGTTGGCGCAGGAGCGCCGAACCGAGGTGAAGATGGAGAGCCCCGGCGGGTTCACGACCCCTTGGGCCTGCGCGCTGCCATGAACACCGCCCCCATGCGCGCGCTCCGGCTCGAGATGCTGGAGGGCACCCGGCCCGCCGCCTGCGCCCGCTGCTTCATGGTCGAGGACCTCGGCATCACCAGCCACCGGCAGGACGAGAACGCCGCCTGGCGGGAGGAGATTCCGGCGCTGGTCGCTTCCACCGGCGCCGACGGCTCGATTGCCGCCGAGCTGCGAACGGCGGACCTGCGGCTTGGCAACGTCTGCAACCTGCGCTGCCGGATGTGCTCGCCGCAGTCGACGCGCGCGCTGCTGCCCGAGTGGGCGGCGTATCACGGCGTGCCGCTGCGCCACCCTTATTTCGACCGCTTCCGCGGCGTCGACTGGTTCGAGGACCCCGCATTCTGGCAACTCGTGGAAAGGGAGGCGCCGGGCCTGCAGCGGATCAACTTCGCCGGCGGCGAGCCGTTCCTCATCGACGGCATGTTCGATTTTCTCGAGCGCCTGGTGGCCAGCGGCCGCGCGCCCGCAATGACGATCAGCTACAACACCAACCTCACCGTGCTGCCGCCACGCCTGCTGGCGCTATGGCCGCGCTTCGGCTCGATCCGGGTCACCGCCAGCATCGACGGCGTGGGGGCGGTTCACGAGCTTATCCGGCATCCCTCGAAGTGGGAGGATGTGCGCGACAACCTCCTGTTCCTCGACCGCCGCGCGTCGGCGCTCAAGCTCGGCCTCGCCACCAACACCGCGGTGCAGGCCTGCAACGTGTTCGGGCTGGGGCGCCTGCTTGCGTTCCTCACCGGCGAGCTCGCGAGCTTCGAGGTGCCGAACCTCACGATCGTCACCCACCCCGCGCATCTCGACGTCCGCGTCCTTCCGGCTGCGCTTAAGGCCGAGGCGACGCGCGTCCTCGACGCCGTTGTTGCCGACCAGTCGTCGCGATGGCGCGATCGTTGGGGCGACGAGGGCTGTGGCAGGCTCCAGCGCGCCATCGCGGGCATCTGCACGCACATGAACGAGGCCGATGCCACGGCGCTCCTGCCGGAGTTCCGGCGCTGGTCGATGTTTCTCGACGAGTCCCGGGGGCAGAGCACCGCGGCGGCCGTGCCCGAGCTTGCCTCCCTGTTCACCGACCCTTGGCCCGCCAGGGCTTCCCCCCGAAATGAAGACACGCACGCGCGCTGAATGCTGGGCCACCATCGTTGCCACGCTCACCGACCTCCTCGAGGAGCAGGGCAGCGAGCCGGGTGAGGTCACGCCCCAGACCCTGCTGAACGCCGACCTCGGCATCTCGTCCGTGGACGCAATCCACCTCATGATCATGCTCGAGGACCGGCTGGACACGCCGCTCGACTTCGAGGCGCTGGCGGTGCGCGATGGCGAGTATGTCCAGGACCTCGCGCTCGGGGAG
>JAFMJY010000120.1 GCA_017853245.1 Burkholderiales bacterium
GGCGAACCTCCTCCGGCTTGGCGGAGAACGTCTTCATCGAAACTTCCTTTCTGTTTGTAGAGCCCCTGGGTGCCGCTGGATGGCCAGCGATACTTTGGGCGCCTGTTTTAGGTCCCGCGAACCCGGAATTCTAATGAAATCAGCCGCTTGTGTCAAAACCCGGATCCCGGTCGGATAGAATCCCCGCGCATGGACGTCAAACGCTTTGAACAGTACGCGCGAACCGCGGGGATAGCCCTTTTGGTTTTGGGGTGTTTCTTCGTCCTGCGCCCGTTTTTGGCCGCATTCCTGTTTGCAGCGGTCCTGTGCCTGTCTACCTGGCCCGCTTTTCTGTGGGTCAAGCGCGGCGTCGGTGGCCGAAGCTCGCTCGCCGCCCTGATCTTTGCCCTCGCGATGCTGGTGGCCATTGCCCTCCCGGTCGCCCTGGCCGCCCACAGCCTCATCACCCACTCGGCCCAGGCGATCGACTTCGCGCGGGGCTTCCTTGATCGCGGTCCGCCTGACCTTCCAGCTTGGGTAGCCTCCATCCCGATGATTGGCGGGTCCATCAGCGAGTACTGGGCACAACTGACCGCGAGCCGCGACGAGGTCGTCGCCCTGGCACGTCGGCTTGCGGACCCAGCCAAGAATTTCCTGGTTGCAGCGGGCTCTGCCGCGGGCGAAGGCGTCTTCCAGATTCTCGCAGCCATCTTCGTTGCGTTCTTTTTCTACCGCGACGGGGAGCGCGTGGCCCAGATGGTGCGCGCCGGAATGGGCCGCCTCGCCGGCCTTGAGCAGGGCCTGTCCGTGCTGGCAACCGCCCAGAACGCCATCAAGGGCGTCGTCTACGGCCTGATTGGTACGGCTATCGCCCAGGCCCTCGTGGCCTTGGCGGGGTTCCTCGTCGCAGGCGTGCCTGCGGCGTTTTTGCTGGCTGCGCTCACCTTCGTGCTTTCCCTTGTTCCCATGGGACCCGTGATCATCTGGGGCGGCGCGGCAGCCTGGCTCTATGCACAAGGGGCAACGGGCTGGGCCGTATTCATGGTGGCGTATGGTGTGCTGGTGATCAGCTCGGTCGACAATTTCGTGAAGCCCATTCTGATGAGCCGCGCCGGTGGGCTTTCCATGTTGCTCGTGGTGCTGGGAGTGTTCGGGGGTGCGATGGCCTTCGGGTTCATCGGCCTCTTCGTGGGCCCGGCGCTGCTCGCAGTTGCGTGGAGCCTGGTGAACGCCTGGCTCGAGGCGCATCACCTGAAGGAGGGCAAGTGAAAGCACGCGTGAAGCTCGTCGATGGCATCACGTTCGTCGCTGAAAGCGGCAGTGGCCACGCGATGGTCATGGATGGTTCCCCGGAAGTGGGCGGGCGCAACCTCGGGCCGCGGCCGATGGAAATGCTGCTCATGGGCGCGGGTGGCTGCAGCGCCATCGACGTGGTCATGATCCTGCGCAAGGCGCGGCAGCCAATCGTCGATTGCGTGGTCGAGCTCGAGGCGGAGAGGGCGCCGGAAGACCCGAAGGTATTCACGCGCATCCACATGCACTACATCGTCACCGGCAAGGGCCTCAATCCCGCGCAGGTGGAAAAGGCGATTCGCCTCTCGAAGGAAAAGTACTGCTCGGCGACGATCATGCTTTCCCGCACCGCCGAGGTCACGGCGGATTTCGAGGTGCGCGAAGCCTAGAGGCGATAGGCCGTCGTCGTCATCACGCGCGAGACGATTCCCATCGCGCGCTGCGCCGCGAGCGGAAGCTCGCGAGCGCCCATTGACCGGCCGGCCTGGGCGTGCGAGATTTCATCCTCGCGCATTTTCTCGAGGATGGCGCGGCTTCGCTGGTCTTGCGGGGGCAAGCTCTCCAGGTGCCCATCGAGATGGCGCTCCACCTGCCGCTCCGTCTCGACGAGAAATCCCAGGCTCCAGCGGTCGCCCGCAGCGCCGCTCGCCACGCCGAGGAGGAACGAGCCTGCGAACCACACAGGCGATAAAACGCTGGGCGCCGAGCCCAGCTCATCCAGCCGCTGCGCGCACCAGGCCAGATGATCGCGCTCTTCGTTTGCCGCTTGCGCCAGCGTTGCGCGCACCCTCGGGTCGCGGGCCATCAACGCCTGACCCGCATAGAGCGCCTGCGCGCACACTTCGCCAGCATGATCGACGCGCATGAGCCCGCAGACATGCTGGCGCTCGCTCTCCGACAACTCGCTCTGCGCTGTGGCGCCCGGCATGGGGCGGGCGGACGTTGCCGCTGCAGCCAGCGTTCGCAGCGCGTCATCCGCGGCACAGATCACCCGGTCGAGTGCAGTAAACATGTGTGAGCGCCTGAAATGAAAAGGGCGCGACCGAAGTCGCGCCCCATCAAGGATCGGTGTTGGCCGATTCTTAGAACACGTGACGCAGGCCGATCGAGAAGCCTTCCGGATCGGAACCGTTGCCACCCACGTAGCTGCCGATACGGCAGGCCGAGGCGTCGTTGTTCTTCGTCTTCGAGTACTGGATCAGCGAGAACGTGCGGCGCGTGAAGTTGTACTGGTAACCCAGTGCGTTCATGTCGCAATCCGGTTGGGCGGCACCGATGGCGCCACCGTCTTCCGCCTGCTGGTACTGATAGATGAACTGGTGCTTGCCCGTCGTGTACACGGCATTGGCCATCATGGCCTTCTGCTTGGAGCGCGTCGTCTTCTTGAACTCCTGATACAGGGCGCCGACCTTGACCGGGCCGAAGGTGTAGGCGCCACCAACCGAGTTGGCTTCCTGCTTGCGCAGGGTGGCGTCCAGGTCCTTCAGTTGCTCGTACGCGTAGAACGCATACAGGGGACCCTTGCTGTACGTCAGGCTAAGGGCCTGCTCCTGCGGGTTGAGCGTCGCGGACTTGGCCTCATTCACGACGTAAGAGGCGCGAGCGGCAAAGCCGGACATGTTGGGCGACCAATACTGAATCACGTTCTGCTGGCGGCGATCGTGGTTGCCACGGTCGCTGGCGGCGGAGGTGATGCCGCCAATCGTCAGGTCGCCGAACGGATCGATCGCGATGTTCGCGGACTTGAACGGCGAGTCCCAACGGCCTGCCATGATGGAACCGAACCCGCCTTGCAGACCGATACCGCTGTTACGGTTGGCAAAGGTGGAATTGTTGGAGTCGGGACGGAACGAAGTCTCGAGCTGATAGAACGCCTTGAGGCCGCCGCCGAGGTCCTCCGTGCCGCGAACACCCAACAGCGAGGACTGATCTTCCACGCGCATGCGCTGGGCTTGCGGCGCCGCGCCGCCCGACGCCTTGACGGACTCGACCGTCACGTACACACGGCCATACAGCGTGACAGGGTTGGCAGATTGCGCCATAGCCAGCGGGGCGCATGTCGCGCCTGCAACGGCCAGCGCGATCAGTTTCTTGTTCATCACTATCTCCTTGGTTGAGGTGAGGCCGAAGTTACCGAGGCGAGCGGAGGCGCAATTGCATGCCCCTTCCGACAACACCCCTCCGTTATTGTTAAAACTGCCGCAATGATGCCAAAGCTGGCCGGATCCCTCAAGGGGGGGTTCGGGCAGTCGCTGGGTGTGCCCCGGGCTGTTGCGGTGGCGCAACGTTTTGCCGCTAGGGCTCGAACAGCGCCGCCAGAGCCTGTCCGGGTTCCTCCGAAGCCATGAGGGCGCCACCGACCAAAAATGCGAAAATCCCATTTAGTTGCATATACTGGACATTTTCCAGGCTTTTTATGCCACTTTCGGCCACCATAACGCGCCCTTTGGGCACCAAAGACGCCAGCTCGACCGAGGTCTCCAGCCGCGTCTTGAAGGTCCTCAAGTCGCGGTTGTTCACGCCGATGAGGGGCGTCTCGAGTCGAAGCGCCCGCTCAACTTGAGAGGCGTCATGGGACTCCACGAGCACGTCCAACCCCCATTGCCTGGCCACGGCCTCCAACTCGGCCAGTTGCCGATCGGGGACTGCATCCACGATGAGCAGGATGCAATCCGCGCCCCAGGCGCGGGCCTCGACGACCTGATAGGGATCAACGATGAAGTCCTTTCGAATGACAGGGAGCTCGCAGGCCGCCCTAGCCACCTCGAGGTCCCTCCGGCACCCGCCGAAAAAGGGCCCGTCCGTCAGCACCGAGAGGCAGGTTGCCCCATGGGTGGCATAGGAGCGGGCAATGGCCGCCACGTCGGTGCCGGCCCGGATGACGCCCTGACTGGGGCTGGATCGCTTGATCTCCGCGATCACAGCGGGCTTGCGCTCCGACACCCGACGCTGAATAGCCGCCGCAAATCCGCGTGGTGGCGGCATGCGGGAAGCGAGCGCCTCCAACTCCGCAAGTGGCCGTTCGCGCTTGGCAGCGGCCACTTCCTCGCGCTTGCTGGCAAGGATGCGCTCAAGGATGTTGGAGCTCATGCGGAGGGCGCGGGCGCCCGCGTGAAAGCCACGAGCTGATCGAGCTTGCGGCGCGCCGCCCCCGAGGCAATGGCGGCCTGCGCCGCCTCGACTCCCTCGGCTATCGACGGCGCAACGCCGGAAACATAGATCGCTGCAGCGGCATTCAGGACGACGATGTCGCGGCTCGGGCCCGCCTCGCCCCCCAGCACGGATTGCATCCGCGCTCGCGATTGCCCCACGTCCGCCGCCCGGATGGCCTCCAACGGCGCGAGTCGCAGGCCAAATTGTTCTGGCGTGATCGAGTATTCCCGCACCTCGCCATCGCGCAATTCCGCGACTCTCGTGGGGCCTGAAAGCGTGATCTCGTCGAGCCCATCTTCGCCATGCACCGTCAGCACGTGGCGACTGCCGAGCATCTGCAGGACACGCGCCTGGATGCCAACGAGGTCGCTGTGGAAAACACCCATCACCTGGTTCGGCGCCCCCGCCGGATTGGTGAGCGGGCCCAGGATGTTGAACAACGTGCGCACACCGAGTTCTTTGCGGACCGGCCCGGCGTGCCGCATGGCGGGGTGATGATTGGGCGCGAACATGAACCCCAGGCCCACCTCGCGCAGGCAACGGCCCACCTGCTCGGGCGAGAGCGCGAGGTTTACCCCGAGACTCTCGAGGATGTCAGCGCTGCCCGAGCGGGACGAGACCGAACGGCCGCCGTGCTTCGCCACCCGGGCCCCCGCGGCGGCAGCCACGAATGCGGCTGTGGTCGACACGTTGAACGTGTGCAGGCCATCCCCCCCGGTGCCGCAGGTGTCCACCACGTGATCGAGGCCCGTCGAGTCGACCTTGGTGGAAAACTCCCGCATCACTTTCGCCGCGGCCGCGATTTCCGAGACCGACTCGGTCTTCACGTGCAGGCCAATGAGGATCGCCGCCAGCTGAGCCGGGGAGACCTTGCCCTCCATGACCTGGCGCATGAGTGCAACCATCTCGTCGTGGAAGATCTCGCGCTTCTCGCAGAGGCGCGCGATGGCCTCCTGGGCGGTGAACATGGCTCAGATTCCCTGGACGAAATTGCGCAGCAGCGCGTGGCCGTGCTCGGTGAGGATGGACTCCGGGTGGAACTGCACGCCCTCGATAGCGAGCGTTCGATGACGAAGGCCCATGATTTCGCCATCGTCGGTCCACGCCGTTATCTCCAGTGCGGCAGGCAATGTCGAGCGCTCTACGGCCAATGAGTGATAGCGCGTGGCATTGAAGGGCGAGGGGAGGCCGCGAAAGACGCCCACGCCAGCGTGGTGAATGGGCGAGACCTTGCCGTGCATGAGTTGGCGCGCGTGGATCACGCGGCCACCAAAGGCTTGGCCGATGGCCTGGTGGCCGAGGCACACACCAAGGATCGGGACCTTTCCGGCAAAGCGCTCGATGAGCGGCAGCGAGATGCCCGCCTCGTTCGGGGTGCACGGGCCCGGGGAGATGACAATTCCCTTGGGCGCCAGTCGCTCGACGTCCTCCAGAGAAATTTCGTCGTTGCGAGCCACCTTCATCGCTTCGCCCAGCTCGCCGAAATACTGCACGAGGTTGTAGGTGAAGGAATCGTAGTTATCGATCATCAGAAGCACAGCCGATCACCCCTTCGCTGGCGTCGGCGCCGGCGCGCCCTGGGGCTCGAGGCCCGCATGCACTCGCTCTGCCGCAGCGAGCAGCGCGCGCGTCTTGTTGCGCGTTTCCAGCCACTCGTTCTCGGGGATGGAATCCGCCACGATTCCGGCCGCCGCCTGGACGTGCAGCTCACCCGACTTCACCACGCCGGTGCGAATGGCAATCGCGAGATCCAGGTTGCCATTGAAGCCCAGATAGCCCACGGCGCCCGCGTACACGCCTCGCCGTTCCGGCTCGAGCTCATCGATGATTTCCATCGAACGAACCTTGGGCGCGCCTGTCACGGTGCCCGCCGGGAATGTTGCCCGCAGCAGGCCCATCGGGGTGAGCGAGG
>JAFMJY010000121.1 GCA_017853245.1 Burkholderiales bacterium
ACTGCCCGCTCACGGAAGCCTCGCGCAACTTCATCGGCCTCGAGCAATTCCGCAAGATGAAGCGATCGGCCATCCTCATCAACACGGCGCGCGGCGGCCTCGTCGATGAGGGAGCCCTCAAGACGGCCTTGGAGACGGGCCTCATCGCCGGCGCGGGATTCGACGTGCTGGCGAAGGAGCCGCCGAAGGGCGGCAACCCGCTGCTGGAAATCGACCGGCCCAACTTCATCCTGACCCCCCACGTCGCCTGGGCTTCCGACGGCGCACAACAGTTCCTCGCGGACCAGCTGGTCGACAACATCGAGGCGTTTCTGGCGGGCAAGCCCCAGAACCGGGTCGCCTGACCCGGGGGGGCGTTTTGGGGGTAGGATCGCGGGGTTCTTAAAGTTGGCTCGGAGGGTCACCTTGCGAAGGCACCTTGGCATTTTTCTTCCGCTGGCCGGCGCGTTGCTGTTGGCGGGAGCGGGCTCCGCGCATGCCGGCGAGCCCACGTGGAGTGCCGTCGAGTACGAGTCGCGCGCCACTTTGGAGTACCGCTTCGCGCGCGATATGTCGGAGGCTGGCGCTCTCGAGCCCGCCCACAGCGGCTGGCGCCGCACGGGCGCCGTCATCCACGCGTACGTCGATCCCGAGGGAGAGTTCACCGTCCCTGTTTGCCGCGCTAGCGCGGGAGCGCACGTGGGGTTCGCAATCGGGGCTGCCAACTGCCCGAAGGCGGCCGCGCCCTCTTACGTGCGTGCCAACGAAGTGTTTTTCCTGGCCAAGGCAAACGCGGCGGGCAGCTGCGGCGCCAACGCGCCGGTCTGGTCGCTGAGGCACTCGCAAGACAAGTCGCTGGTAGCCCGTATCGGTGTTGGCGCCATCGCCCCCGGCATGGGGGTGGCCAAGTCGGGAGTAGTGTGGGGCCTTTGCGCGCCCAAGACGAGCCGTATGCAACGCATGGATGCGGCCAGGCTTCTCGATCAGGGAACCTTCGGGCCCACCGCAGCCACCATTGACCGGGTGATCGCCCTCGGCGGGGCCGAGCGCTGGATCGCCGAGCAGCTGGCGTTGCCGGCGACGCGCTACACGCAGTATCCGACCTACTACCGACCCGCAAGCGGTATCGATCCGACGTGCACCTACACCTTGGCGGATGGCACGCAGGCCTCGCCGGCGGTAACGGAGTGCGCCCGCAATACCTTCGGCCCGGAGCTGGTTCAGCGGGAGTTCTTCTGGCAGGCGACTGAAGGCGCCGACCAGCTTCGCCAGCGGGTCGCCTGGGCCTGGTCCCAGCTCTTCGTGGTGAGTGGCATGAAGGAGGGTATGGCCTACGGGATGGCCGACTACCAGCAGCGGCTCCGGGACTTGGCTTTCTCCCGCTTCGACGAACTGCTGTACATGGTGGCGACCCATCCGATGATGGGGCGCATGCTGGACAACCTGGGGAACGCCAAGGCGTCGGGTCCGCGGGTTCCCAACGAAAACTTTGCCCGGGAGCTGCTGCAGCTCTTCACGACCGGCACGGTACGCTTGAATCCGGACGGCTCAACCGTGCTGGGCGCCGACGGGGAGCCCGTTGCCCTCTACACCCAGGAGACGATCTCAGAGCTTGCGCGGGCAATGACCGGGTGGGTTGAGGCACCGTCCACGCCGCCGGAAGGAAGGCGGTCTGGCAATCTCCGTGACGCAATGGTGGTGAACGGGTACAACCACGACACCGGTTCGAAGAGGCTGTTTGGCGGCGAGTTGGTGATCCCGGCCGGGCTGGACGCCGAAACCGAGATGCGCCGCGTGACGCGTTTCCTGGCCGAGCATCCGAACACCGCAGTCTTCATTTCGAAATATCTTATCCAGCGGCTCGTGACTTCTAACCCCAGCGGCGCGTATATCGAGCGCGTCAGCGGTGCGTTCCGCAACAACGGCAATGGCGTTGTGGGTGATATGCGTGCGGTGATCACGGCTATCCTGCTCGACCCCGAAGCACGAGGTGCCTACCGGCCGGAGGAAAGTTACGGGCGCCTTCGCGACAACGTCCAGCGTTACGTCGGGTTGCTTCGGGCCATTGAGACGCGCAATTTCAAGGACGGGAACGTCCAGTTGCCCTGGACGATGAACGCCTCGCCCTTTAATGCGCCAACTGTGTTCGGGTTTTTCCTCGCCGACTATGAGGTGGACGTCGGGCTCTATGGGCCTGAATTCAATGCCAACCGGATGTCGACGGTGCTCGATTGGGCAGGGCGTTCCGCGCAACTGCTGGCGCAGGATATCCAGAACTGGAACTTCGACCCCCCGGTCAAGGGCTCCTCCAGCGTAGCCGCCTACGTTGCGATGGGAGGCGACGTTGCCGGCCTCTTTGACCACCTCAACATGACGTTCGCCGGAGGCAGCGTCAGCCCCGCCATGCTGGGGGCCATGTCGTCGATGCTGTCCTCCTTCCGGCCGTGGGGCGGCAGTGCCTCGACGGAGTTCGTCGCCCGTTCCGCGCTGTTCACTTTCTTCAATTCGGCCCAATACCATGTCCAACGTTGATCGTCGTGAATTTCTGGCACGCGTCGGCGCCCTTGGCGCCCTGGCTGCGTCACCGCGGGCTCTCGCGGCGGGGGACGATTGGCGCGCCCTCGTCTTCCTGCATCTGGGTGGCGGTATCGATGGCAATGCGCTGCTGATCCCCACGGATGCCTCGCGCTTTGCCGATTACACGCGCGTCCGGCCAACCAATGCCGCTGTCGGCTTGGAGCTCTCGAAGCTCCTGCCTTTTATATCGACGAGCGATCGCTTCGGGCTCCCGCCCGCGGCTGCGGGTTTGCATGGGCTCATTGCGTCGGGGGAGGCGGCATTCGTCGCCAACACGGGGCCCTTGGTGCGGACCATCAGCATCGAGGAGGCTCGTGCCGGGGCAAAGGTGCCGAGGTCGCTGTTTTCCCACTCCGACCAGGTGGACCTTTGGCAAACGCTGGATTACGGTCAGGCGGGCCGAACCGGCGTTGGGGGTCGTCTTGCGGACTGGGTCACCCAAACCTACGGCGTCAGCGCCATACCTCCCATCATCGCCCTTTCGGCGGGCACGGAGTCTTTTGTCGCGAGCACCCGCAGCGTACCGGTGGTCGCCAACCCCCAGTCCAACCTCAACCTCGGGGGGTGGCACCTCGGAGGCACTGGGCCGTGGACGGAGCTGATGCAGGGGTTGGGTCGCCGGGAGATGGAGTTCAACACGCGTCCGCGAGCGCTGCGCACGGTCGCGGCCGAGGACCTGGCCGGTGCCCTCGCCATTTCCGCCGAGTTGGGGACTATCGTCCAGGAGCCTTCCTCGCTGGATTCGCTCTTCTCTGGCCAATGGGCTTTTTCGGATGTTGCAAAGGGCTTTCTCAAGGTAGCGAAATTGATCCAGCAGCGGGCCCGTTTCGGCCTGAAGCGGCAGATCTTCGTGGTCGGCGCAGGCAGTTTCGATACGCACCAGGGCCAGGATTGGCAACTTCAGAATTTGCTTACGCAGGTGGGCAATTCCCTCGCCGCATTTCAGGCCGCGTTGAAGCTGATGGGTGTGCAAAATAGCGTGACGACGGCCACCATCTCGGACTTTGGTCGCACCTTCCGCACCAACGCGACGGGCGGCACAGACCACGGCTGGGGCAACCACATGTTCGTGGTGGGCCCCGCGATCACCACCGCGGGTGTTTTTGGCCGCTACCCCCAGTTGCAGCTGGACGGCCCCGATGACTTGGGCCTCGGCGGGCGTTGGCTGCCCACGACTTCGTCGGATCAGTACATCGCCACGCTCGCGAGCTGGTTCGGCGTGCCCGACGCGGCGATGCCCGCGATCGTTCCCAACATCAGCAATTTCCCGAACAAGAATCTTGGGTTCATGAAAAATGTCTAAAGCTCGCTTCGGCCTTGCCCGTCGGTTTCTCGCGTCAGCTCTCTGCCTGGGCCTCCTTGCGCCAGCCCTTGCTGCAACGACGACCTACCGGGTGCAGCCGCCAGGGGGCAAGATCGCAACGCACGACATGCTGCGCGCGCCAGCAGGGAGCATCCCCGCCGCGAGTGTCAGTGCCATGCCGGTGCGAGCGGAAGAAATTCAGGCGGTGCGGGAGGAAAATTCCTCTCGCAAGCGACTGGTCATCGGTGTCGGGCGCGGCATCCTCGACACTCCGTTGGCTGGGAGCACGTTGCTGCAGTGGTCTGCCGTTCCTGGCGGCATGGTTGCGCACTGGCAGGTGACGTCTGCCGGAGCGGCCGGTGTTCGAATCGGGTTGGATGTTGCGCGCCTCGCCTACGGAGCCGAGATCCGGTTCTCCGGCAGCGGCAGCGACGTGGCCTACGGGCCCTTCACTTCCGCCGATGTGGCAACTGCCGCAGGCGGGCTGTACTGGAGCCCGGCGTTGGAGGGAGAAACGGGCACGGTCGAGATTTTCACGCCCGATACAGCGGGCCCAGCCTTCTCCAGCGGAATTCGCATTGCCCGAGTCTCCCACCTGTTCGTGAGCCCCATGAATCCGCGCGTGGGTTCGCTCGCCAAGACGTCGGGCGCCTGCGAAGTGGACCTCGTCTGCCTCTCGGCCTCGGATCCGGCGCTCGCCAACGCCGGCAAGGCGACGGCCAAGATGACCATCACCGACGGCAGCGGCAACACCGGGCTCTGCACCGGCACCCTGCTCAACTCGGCCAGCGCCACGCCGCAGCCTTACTTCTTCACGGCGAACCACTGCTTCAATCAGGGGGGCCGTGGAACCCAGGCTGATGCCTCAAGCATCTCGACCATCTGGTCCTACGAGCGCTCCGCGTGTGGCGGCGGCTCGGTGGGCTCGCTGCAGATTGGCGGCGGGGCTCGCCTGCTGTACGCCGATGCCCCCACCGATGTTCTCCTCCTTCGCCTGAACCGCACCCCGCCGCCCAATGCCGTGTACTCGGGCTGGGACGCGAACGTCGTTTCGGTGGGCACGCGCCTCTGGGCTGTTCATCATCCCGCTGGCGACGTGAAGAAAGTCAGCCTTGGCTCCATGGGCGGCTACGTCAATAATCTCCAAGGTGGCCCCGGGAACCTCCTGATGACGGTGCTGTGGAATGGCACGGCGACCGGTGTCGTCGAGGGGGGTAGCAGCGGCTCGGGCGTTTTCTCGGCCGTGGGATCGCCAGCCTCCGAATACCGCCTGCGAGGCGGCCTGTACGGCGGGCCCTCCAGCTGCTCGGCAACAGGCCTCGACCTGCGCGACTACTACTCCCGACTGGACACCAACTATGTGTATTTGGACCAGTACCTGAACCCCGGGTCCTCCTGCGCACAGACACTCTCCGCCACTTCGCTCAACGTCGCGGGTGAGGGCGGGTCGGCGAGTGTCTCCGTCACCACGACAGCCGCCTGCGGCTGGTCCGCCGCGAGCGAAGTGGACTGGGTGTCGACGTCCAGTTCCGCCATCGGCAGTGGCACCGCGCAGTTCATGGTCAGTCCCAACACAACAGGCGCCTCGCGCACGGGCACCGTGATCGTAGGCAAGCAGGCCGTCACGGTGGTCCAGCCGGCCTCGACCGGCACCAGCTCGGAGTTGCTGGTCAATCCCGGATTCGAAAGCGGGTCTGCGAGCTGGGTGCAGAGCCCCACCAACATCATCGCGTCGGCAGCGGCTAATGCCCGCTCCGGTTCGGGCTTCGCGTGGCTGTCGGGTTACAACAACGCCAATGACCTGCTGTACCAGCAGGTCACGATTCCCTCGGACGCAACTTCCGCCATCTTCTCGTTCTGGTACCGAATCACGACCGAAGATCTTCCGGCGGATGATTTTGACAAGATGAGGGTTACCATCGACAACACTTCGGGCACGCCGTTGGGGTCGGTCATCACCTTATCCAACCGCAATGCCACCTCCGGCTGGGTGCAGAGTGCCTTCTACGATCTCTCGGCCTTTCGCGGCCAAACCATCCGCGTGACTTTCCGCGCCACCAGCGATGCCAGCCTGATCACCAGCTTTTTCGTTGACGACGTGAGCCTGGCCATCACCCGGGCTGCCAGCAGTGCCTTCCAGGCTACGGGGCTTTGGTACAACGCTCCGGCGGAAAGTGAGGCCGGCTGGGGCATCAATTTCACGCAGCAGGGCGACAAGGTCTTTGGCACGCTCTTTACCTACGACGCGAGCGGCAATCCGCTCTGGCTGGTGATGTCGGACGGGCAGCGGC
>JAFMJY010000122.1 GCA_017853245.1 Burkholderiales bacterium
GGGCGACATCTACTTCGGCCAGCCGCGGGGCGTGTCGGGCGAGAAGGGCGCGCGCGTGGGCATCAACACCATGCGCTACACCGAGGAACAGATCCGGCGCATCCTGCACGTCGGCTTTCGCACGGCGCGGCAGCGCGGCAAGCGACTGTGCTCGGTAGACAAGATGAACGTGCTCGAGACCACGCAACTCTGGCGCGACCTCGCCGAGGAAATCGCCCCGGAGTACCCGGACGTACACCTCTCGCACATCCTCGTCGACAACTGCGCGATGCAGCTCGTTCGAAGCCCCCGCCAGTTTGACGTGCTGGTCACCGGCAACCTGTTTGGCGACATCCTGTCCGACGAGGCCTCGATGCTCACCGGCTCGATCGGCATGCTTCCGTCGGCCTCGCTCGATGCGAGCGGCAAGGGGCTCTACGAGCCGATCCACGGGTCGGCGCCGGACATCGCCGGCCGGTCGATCGCCAACCCGCTCGCCCAGATCCTGTCCCTGGGCATGATGTTTCGCTACACGTTCGGGCGCGCGGACCTGTCATCGCGCATCGAGGCCGCCGTGCGGAAGGCGCTGGCGGCGGGGCTGCGCACGGCCGATATCGCGGCTCCGGGCGAGCGGGCCTGCAGCACGCAGGAAATGGGCGGCGCCGTCGTGGCTGCGCTGCAGGAGCGCTGAGCGTGGCGCGCAAGCTCGTCACGGGCATCGTGGGCTGGCGCGGCATGGTGGGCTCGGTTCTCATCGACCGCATGCGCGCCGAGCGCGATTTCGACCACATCGAGACGCTGCTTTTTTCCACTTCGAATGCGGGCGCGGCGATCCCGGCGTCGCTCGCCGATGTCGCCGGGGCGGCCGCCACACTGCTCGATGCAAACGACACGGCTGCGCTCTCGAAGTGCGAAGTGATCCTCACCTGCCAGGGAAGTGATTACACGAAGGCGATCTATCCGAAATTGCGGGCCGCCGGCTGGAAGGGCTACTGGATCGACGCCGCCAAGACGCTGCGCATGAACGACGATTCGGTGATCGTTCTCGACCCCGTCAACCGGCCGGTGATCGATGCGGCGCTCGCGCGCGGCGTGAAGGATTACATCGGCGGCAATTGCACGGTGAGCTGCATGCTGATGGGGGTAGGGGCGCTCTTCAAGGCGGGCCTGGTGGAGTGGATGGCCGCCACAACCTATCAGGCTGCGAGCGGCGGCGGGGCGCAGCACATGCGCGAGCTCCTGACGCAGTTCGGCGCGCTCAATGCCTCGGTCAAGCCGCTGCTCGACGACCCGGCGAGCGCCATTCTGGAGATCGACCGCCAGGTCACGGCTCGCCAGCGCAGCCTGTCGGCCAACGAGACCCGCAATTTCGTGGTGCCCCTCGGCGGCAGCCTCATTCCCTGGATCGACGTCGACCGAGGCGATGGGACCAGCCTCGAGGAGTGGAAGGGAGGCGCGGAAACCAACAAGATCCTCGGGCGCGGCCCAGGGTTTGGCTCACCCGCCACGCCGATCGACTCGATCTGCGTGCGGGTAGGCGCCATGCGCTGCCACAGCCAGTCGCTCACGCTCAAGCTGACGAAGGATGTCCCGCTCGTCGACATCGAGGGGCTGATTGCACAGGACAACGAGTGGGTGAAGGTGGTGCCCAACACCCGGGACGCCACCTTGAGCGCCCTCACGCCCGTGGCGGTCAGCGGCACCATGCAGATTCCTGTTGGCCGGCTGCGCAAGCTCGCGATGGGCCCGCAGTACCTGGGTGCCTTCACCATCGGCGACCAGTTGCTGTGGGGGGCGGCGGAACCCTTGCGCCGCATGCTGCGCATCCTCTGCAAGGCATGAAGGCGCGGCGGTCGCAAGTTTGAGGAATTCGGGGTTTTGAGCCTGTGAGCGCGTGGGGGATAATCTTCCGGTGCGCCGCCAGACCGATTCCCCGTTGCCCTTGGCTGTGAGCCGTGCGCTGTCAGCGGCTCTCGTCCTCGCCAGCATGGCTGCCCAGGGGCTTGTTGCCCCGGCCGCTCAGGCGGCTGTCGTCGGGCGGCTCACGGTCGCGTCCGCGCTGGGACAGCCGCTGGTGGCCGAAATCGAGGTCTCCAGCTCGAACCCTGCGGACCTTGCGTCTCTGTCGGCTCGGCTTGCCGCTCCGGGTGCCTACCGCGCCGCGAATCTCGAATACGCCTCGGACCTCGGGCGAATCGAGTTCACCGTGATCCCGCGCGGCGCGGGCCAGGCCGTGATCCGCATGGCATCCCCCACGCCCATGACGGAGCCCGCGCTCAACCTGCTGATCGAAGTCTCGTGGGCCTCGGGCAAGCTGCAGCGCCAGTTCGCGCTGTTGCTCGATCCTCCCGGGTACGGTGCGCAGGCGGCTGCCATCACCCTGACAGTGCCGCCCTCTGTGCCCCTGCCGGGGTCGGCTCCCTCGGTACCCCCGTTGCCGGCAGGCCCCGCTGCGCGCTCGGAACGAGGGCCTAGTGCTGCCCCAGCGCCGATGCCGGGCACGCCGAATCAATATGGACCCGTGAAGCCGGGGGAGACCCTCGGCGAAATCGCCCAGAAGCTGCGGCCCGAAGGGGCCGCCTTGCTGCAGGTGCTCGCGGCCCTCTACGCCGAAAATCCGGACGCGTTCCAGGGCGAGAACATGAACCGCCTGAAGGTGGGGTCCGTGCTTCGCGTGCCCTCGGCGGAACAAGTCAACGCGATTGCTCCCGCCGACGCGCAGAAGCTGGCGACGGCGCACCGCGGGGCCCTGCCTGCGGCGGCCGCCGCCGGCCCGTCGCCCCCAGCCACCGGCTCCGACACGCTGACGGTGTCGCGCGGCCCGGGCCCGGGGCGCGGTGCAGCGTCTGCCAGCCTTCCGGACAAGCAGGATGACCTCACGGCTCGCGAGCAGTCCCTCAAGGACGCGAGGGCGCGACTCGCCGAGCTCCAACAACAGGTCCGGGAGGTGGAGCGCCTGATCGCGATGGCGGGCGCTGGGGCTCCCGCGTTGCCGGCAACGGGCTCGGCCAGTGGCATTGCTGTCGCGGGCGTCCCGGCGGCGGCGGTCGACCCGCCGGTCGTTGCGCCCGTCGCGCCCCCGGCACCCGCCAAGGCCCGCGCCCCGGCGCCGCCGCCACCGGATCCCTCCTTGCTGGAGCGCCTTCAGGGAGACCTTCTCTGGCTGGCTGCCGTCGTGGTGGTGGCGCTGGGCGTCGGCCTGATCGTCTTGCTTCGGCGCCGTCGAGCCCCGACCTCCTCCCCGTCGGCCCCCGTGATGCCTGAGGTGCTGCGGGCAAAGGCGCCGCCGAGGAGCGTGTCCGCCGCGCCGCCGCCGGCAACGTCGCGAGAGCCCGAATTCCTGGCGGCCCTCGACCATGAGCGGCCTTCCGCGCCGCCTGCAGCCGAAACCGATCCCGTGGCGGAGGCCGATTCCCTCATCACTTTCGGCCGATACGACCAGGCTGAGCAGGTGCTCAAGGCGGCCCTCGCCGTTCCGGGCAATCGGCCGCAAGTGGCCCTGCGCCTGCTGGAGCTCTACCACGCGAAGAACGACGCCAAGTCGTTTGAGCCAGTGGCCCGCGCGCTCAGGCAGTCCGTGGGCGCATCCAGCGCGATTTGGGAGAGGGCGTCGGAGCTGGGCGCCCTCATCGACGCGGGCAATCCGCTGTATGCCCGTGAGGGCGCAGCGGACGCTCGAGCCGCGGCGAGCGCAGTCGGCACGCGCCTGGACCTCGCCAAGGCGTACCTCGAGATTGGGGACAAGGCGGGCGCGCAGGCGCTCCTGCAGAACGTGGCGACGTCCGGTGACGAGGCCCAGCGCGCAGAAGCCCAAAAGCTGCTCGGCTCCCTGTAGCCTCTCCCGAACCAACACCCTCCGGCCAGGCCGGCCCTCCCGATGCGCATCGCCCTTGGCCTCGAATACGACGGCGCGGCTTTCTGTGGCTGGCAGAGCCAGCCCGGCGGTTGCGGCGTGCAGGATCACGTTGAGGCGGCGCTCAGCCAATTCGCGGATGCGCCCATTTCGGTTGTGGCGGCTGGGCGTACCGACGCCGGTGTGCACGCCGTGGGCCAGGTCGTGCACTTCGACACGGAGGCCGAGCGTTCCCGGGAGGGTTGGGTCCGTGGCCCCAACGCTCACCTTGAGCGCGCCGTGCGGGTGGCGTGGGCGAAGGAAGTGCCCGGGGACTTTCATGCGCGCTTCAGCGCCCTTGCCCGAACCTACCGGTACCTGATGGTGGACCAGCCGGTCGCGCCCGCGATTGGGCGAACGCAGCTGGGGTGGTTTCACCAGCCGCTCGACGACGGCGCCATGCACCGCGCGGCGCAGGCGCTCGTTGGCGAACACGATTTCAGCGCTTTTCGCGACGCGCAGTGCCAGGCGAAGAGTCCCGTCCGTCACGTGACCCGGATCGACGTTCGCCGCCGGGCCGGGCTCGTCGACATCACGGTGCGGGCCAACGCGTTCCTGCATCACATGGTTCGCAATATCGTCGGTAGCCTGGTGTACGTGGGGGCCGGGCGCCAGCCGGTCGAGTGGCTGGAGACGGTGCTGAATGGCCGTGACCGCCGCCTGGCCGCGCCGACCTTCGCCCCCGACGGGCTTTACCTGGCACACGTGGACTATGATCAAACGCTCGAGCTTCCCCCCGCGTCCCCGCATCCCTTGTTGAGCCCCTGCTGACCGTGCGCCGCACCCGAATCAAGATCTGCGGGTTGCGAGACCCTGAAATGGCGCGCGCGGCCTCCCAGGCCGGCGCCGACGCCATCGGGCTCGTGTTTCATGCCGCCAGCCCGAGGAACGTCGACCTTCGCGCGGCAGCCGCGATCGCCCGGGTGGTGCCCGCTTTTGTCACCGTTGCAGGCCTCTTCGTGGACGCGCCGGAACACGTCGTTCGAGCTGCTCTTGGCGAGGCGCCGTTGGGCGCGTTGCAGTTCAGCGGCAGCGAACCGCCGGAGTTTTGTGCGCAATTTGGCCTGCCGTGGGTGAAGTCGGTGCCGGTGGGCGAGGGGGTCGATTTGGTAGAATTCGCCGCTCTGCACCAAGGCGCAAGCGCGCTGCTGCTGGACGCGCCGGTCGCCGGGCAGCACGGTGGCACGGGCCAGACGTTCGAATGGTCGCGGGTGCCCCTCGGGTTGCCCTTGCCGATCATCGTCGCCGGGGGTCTCAACCCGGGCAACGTCGGGGCGGCGATAGCCGCCCTGAGCCCCTGGGGAGTCGATGTGTCCAGCGGGGTGGAGTCGGAGCGCGGCCGCAAGGACGCCGGTTTAATCGAGCAATTCGTGAGGAGCGTGAGAGATGCAGATGCGCGCAGTAGCGGCTGAGGCCGTTTCGGAAACCCCTTACGACCTGCCGGATGCCTCGGGGCACTTCGGGCCCTACGGCGGAACCTTCGTTGCCGAAACGCTGCAGGCGGCCCTCGAGGAATTGCGCGAGGCTTACCGCAAGTGCAAGGCGGACCCTGCCTTCCAGGCGGAGCTCGCGAGCGAACTGGCGCACTACGTTGGGCGGCCGAGCCCGATCTATCACGCCAAGCGCCTGTCGAAGGAGCTGGGCGGCGCGCAGATCTACCTCAAGCGCGAGGACCTGAACCACACTGGCGCCCACAAGGTGAACAACACCATGGGGCAGGCCTTGGTGGCCCGTTACATCGGCAAGCCTCGGGTCATCGCGGAGACCGGCGCCGGGCAGCACGGCGTGGCAACCGCCACGGTGGCGGCCCGCTACGGCATGGAATGCGTCGTCTACATGGGCAGTGAGGACATCGCGCGCCAGGCCCAGAACGTCTACCGCATGAAGTTGCTCGGGGCGACCGTCGTTCCGGTGACGAGCGGCTCGCGCACCCTCAAGGACGCGCTGAACGAAGCGATGCGCGACTGGGTCACCAACGTGGCCAATACGTTCTACATCATCGGTACGGTGGCGGGCCCGCACCCTTACCCCATGATGGTCCGCGACTTCAACGCGGTGGTCGGCCGCGAGTGCCTGAAGCAGATGCCGGAGCTGGCGGGCCGGCAGCCCGACGTGGTTCTCGCCTGCGTCGGCGGTGGTTCGAACGCGATGGGCATCTTTTACCCGTACATCCCGTACCCCAACGTTCGTTTGGTCGGCGTGGAGGCGGGAGGCCATGGAATTGCCACCGGCAAGCACTCGGCCACGCTGTCGGCGGGCTCGCCGGGCGTGCTGCA
>JAFMJY010000123.1 GCA_017853245.1 Burkholderiales bacterium
CGGGGTGATAGGTGAGGTTGGGGCTGGTTGTGTCGAGGATGGTGTAGTCGTCGCCGCGGCGCAGCTCCAGCGTGACTTCCCCGGTGACGGCGCGGCCCACCCAGCGCTGCAGCGTATCTCGCAGCATGAGGCTCTGGGGGTCGAACCATCGGCCCTCGTAGAGCAGCCGGCCGAGCTTGCGGCCGAGCGTGCGGTAGTTGTCGATGGTGCCCTCGTTGTGGATGGCGGAGATGAGCCGCTCGTAGGCGATGAAGAGCAGCGCCATGCCCGGGCCTTCGTACACGCCGCGGCTCTTGGCTTCGATGATGCGGTTCTCGATTTGGTCGGAGACGCCCAGCCCGTGCCGGCCGCCGATGCGGTTGGCTTCCAGCGCCAGTTCCACGAGGTTGGCAAACGTTTGCCCGTTGATCGCAACCGGGAACCCTTCCTCGAAGCGGACGGTGACTTCCTCGGGCTTGATCTCGACAGACGGGTCCCAGTGCTTCACGCCCATGATCGGCTGCACGATGCGCAGGCCCTTGTTCAGGAACTCGAGCTCCTTGGCTTCGTGCGTGGCGCCCCAGATGTTCGAGTCGGTCGAATACGCCTTCTCCGAGCTCATCTTGTAGGGCAGGTTTTTCGAGGTGAGGAAGGCGCTCATCTCCTTGCGCCCGCCCAGCTCGCGCACGAAATCCTGGTCCAGCCAAGGCTTGTAGATGCGAAGCGCGGGGTTGGCGAGCAGGCCGTAGCGGTAGAAGCGCTCGATGTCATTGCCCTTGTAGGTCGAGCCGTCGCCCCAGATGTTGACCCCGTCTTCCTGCATGGCCTTCACCAACACCGTGCCAGTGACGGCGCGGCCGAGTGGCGTGGTGTTGAAGTAGGTGCGCCCCGCGGTCTGGATGTGGAAGGCGCCGCACTGAAGCGCAACGAGCCCCTCGTGCACCAGCGCCTCACGGCAATCCACCAGGCGCGCCTTCTCGGCGCCGTACTGCAGCGCCCGGCGCGCGATGTCGTCGTAATCGCTTTCGTCGGGCTGAGCGAGGTTGGCGGTGTAGGCGTAGGGGATGGCGCCCTTGGCGCGCATCCACGCCAGCGCGGCAGATGTATCCAGGCCGCCGGAGAAGGCGATGCCGACGCGCTCGCCTTGGGGCAGGGAGAGAAGAATTTTGCTCATGGTGGGGGCATTTTACGCCGCCGCTGACTCCACAGTCAGACTCGACCCCGACTGCTGGCAGCGCTACTTCGGCAGGGCGTGGCCGCCGAAGCGATTACGCATCAGTGCCAGCAACTTCGCCGAGAAATCCGCCTGGCCCTGGGAAGCGAAGCGCTGCATCAATGCCGCGGTGATCACGGGTGTCGGAATGCCACGCTCCACGGATTCCTGCGCTGTCCAGCGGCCCTCGCCGGAGTCGGCCACCACGGGAGCCACGCGGTCCAGCGCCCCTTCATCGGTGAGCGCGTCGCGCGTGAGCTCCAGCAGCCAGGAACGCACGACGCTGCCCTGCAGCCAGTTCCCGGCGATGGCCGCGGCATCCAGCTTGAAATCGGGATGTCCTTGGAGCAAGGCAAATCCCTCGGCATACGCCTGCATGAGCCCATACTCGATGCCGTTGTGCACCATCTTCACGAAGTGCCCGGCGCCCGACGGGCCGCAGTGCAGCCACTGCCCGGGTTGCGGTGCAAGAGCGGCCCAGACACGGCCAAGTGCGGAGACAGGCTCCGCCTCACCTCCCAGCATCAGGCAGTAGCCGTTCTCGAGCCCCCAGATGCCGCCCGAGACGCCCGCGTCGATGAAGCCGATGCCGGCGTTGCCGAAGCGCTCGCCGCGCGCTATCGACTCTCGGTAATGCCCGTTGGCACCGTCGATCACCACATCACCCGGCGCGAGTTTCGCGATCAGGTCATCCATCAGGCGCTGCGTGGCCTCGCCTGCCGGCAGCATGCACCAGACCGTGCGCGGCGCCTTCAGCGCGAGCAAGAGCGCATCCACCGAGAAGGCTGGCGCGAAGCCAGGCTCGGCGCCCAACGTCCGGGCGGCGTGGGCATCGGCATCGAAGCCCACCACGTGGATGTTGGCGCGGCACAGGCGCCGGGCGATGTTGCCGCCCATCTTGCCGATCCCGATCAGGCCGAGTTGCATGCGGAAAGTGTACTTCACCAAAGGGCCGAGGCGGACTCGGTTCGGGGTAGACTTTCCCCCCGTAGAGTCCCCTTAAAACTTGGAGAAAAAGATGAAATGTCTCATTGCCCTTGGTGTGATGGCCTTCTTTGCGATGGCCTCTACGGGCGCTGTGGCGGGAGTTGTGCTTGGGGCCCCGGGAACCGTCGCGCCTGCCAAGAATGACAAGAAAGCCGCAGAGGCCAGGAAGGACGCCGTGAAGGACAAAGCAGCCGATAAGCACAAGGATGCGACGAAGCACAAGGCCGACGACAAGGCCAAGCCCAAGGCGCCCGAGAAGAGCGCGGATCCCAAGGGCGGCGTGCCGGCCAAGTAGCCGCACCCAATCTCAATTTTAGGAGGTGTTTATGAAGCGCCTCATCGCGTTTGCCTTGCTGAACCTGTTCGCCACCGTTGCCGTCGCCGGTTTTATTCGGCCTTCTGAAGTTGCAGGCACCGTTGCCCCGCGCGCCAAGGGCGATCAGAAGAAAACAACCGAGGCGGGGAAAGGGGATCACAAGACGGTAGCCCCTCGCGCTGATAGTGCCGCGGCAAAGCCCAAAGCCGACGACAAGGCCAAGCCCAAGGCGCCCGAGAAGAGCGCGGATCCCAAGGGCGGCCTGCCGGCCAAGTAGCCTCGCCCATGGAAATGCTTCTCGACAACGGCTTGCTGTTTCAGCACGCGGTTGTTGCCGTGGCGCTGGCCTTGGGGCTGCTCGTGGAGGCGATGGGCCCATTTCGCCGGCAGGCGCTTCGTGCGCGCTGCCGGCGCTGGGCCGTCAATGTGGGATTGGCGCTCGTCAACGGGCCAATCCTCTTTGGCACTTCCCTGCTCCTGGCCTGGGCGATCGAGGACCTCGGGTTGGGGGGATTGGCGCTCCTGGACCGCGTGGGAGCGGGGTTTTGGGCTTCCTTGATGGCGACGCTTCTTCTCGCGGAGTTCGTCTCATACTGGCTTCATCGCGCGCACCACGCCGTCCCCTTTCTCTGGCGGCTCCATCGCGTCCACCACAGCGACACCGCCCCGGACGTCACGACGACCCATCGGCACCACCCTGGCGAAGCGTTCATCGGCGCCGTTGCAGCGGTGCCGACGTTCTGGGTGCTGGGGCCGTCCTTCGAGGCATCAGTGGCCGTGGCCGCCCTCTGGACGGTAGTCGCCACGTTTTCGCACGCAAATGTTCGCGTCGGCGGCGGTCTGCAGGCGCTTCTGGGCAGGATCATTGTCACGCCCGACTATCACCGCGTGCACCACAGTGCCGACCCGGCCTATGCCAACACCCACTTCGGTACCGTGATTCCCCTCTACGACCACCTCTTTCGCACGGCTCGGCGCTGGACGCCGGCGTGGCAGGCCACTGCGCCCATGGGCGTGATCAGGGCTTAGAGGATTCGCTTCCGGATTTGCGTCACGACGATCTCGGCGATGACGACCACCGCGAAGATCGCGAACAGCACCATCGCCACGCGTGGCCACTGGAAGAGGTTCATGGCCGTGTCGAGCGCCATGCCGATGCCGCCAGCGCCCACCAGGCCCAGCACGGCGGATTCGCGCACGTTGATGTCCCAGCGGAAGAGGGCGATCGACCAGAACGCGGGTTTGACCTGCGGCCAGTAGCCCCACAGCAGGCGCGAGAACCAAGGAGCGCCGGAGGCTTCCAGCGCCTCGATGGTGCCGCGGTTGGCTTCCTCAAGAGCCTCGCCGAAGAGCTTGCCGACGAAGCCGACCGACCGGAACGCGATGGCGAGCGTGCCCGCGAGCGCGCCTGGCCCAAATACCGCCACGAAGAGCAGCGCCCAGATGAGCGAGTTCACCGAGCGGCTCGACACCAGGATCAGCTTCGCGAGGTAATTGACCGTGCGGTTGGGCACCACGTTGTTGGCGGCCATCAAGCCCACGGGCACCGCCATCAGGATGGACAGGATCGTGCCCAGGCTTGCGATGTGGATCGTTTCCACCAGTGCCTCGTGCACGCCCTCCGGATAATGGCTCCAGGCGATCGGCCACATGCGTGTCAGGAGATCCTGCACCTGTTGCGGCGCGTCGTAGAGGAACTCCGGGATGATCTCCACCATGCGGGCCGACTGCACGATGGCCACCACCATCACGAGGTAAATCACGAAGCGCCGAAAACGCTCGCGCGGCGTGAAGCGCTGCCAGACGCGCGTGGCGACGGGAGCCGTGGCGCTCATTCGTCCTCCACCCGGCCCTTCTCGACGAACACACCGCGCACCCAGGTGGCGAGCACCTCGCCCACCATGATCATGGCGATGATGCAGAGCAGGATCGCCGCGACGAACTCGTAATCGAAGCGCTGGAACGCCGAGAAGAGGGTGCCGCCAATGCCCCCGGCGCCCACGATGCCCACCATCGTCGAGTTGCGCAGGTTCGAATCCAGCTGGTAGGTGGCAAAGCCGATGAAGCGGCCGAACACCTGCGGCATGACGCCGAAGAGAATCACGTTCATGAACGAGGCGCCCGTGGCGCGCACGGCCTCCACCTGCTTGAGCGAAATCTCCTCGATCGCCTCGGCGAAGAGCTTGCCGATGAAGCCCACGGAGGCGACGGTGAGCGCGCCGATGCCGGCCATGGCACCAAAGCCCACCGCTTTCACGAAGATGATGGCGACGATCACGGGATGGAACGAGCGTGCCGCTGCGATGATGGCGCGGGCCGGCCACGTTGCCCACGCCGGCATGAGGTTTCGCGCTGCGAGCAGCCCGATCGGCAGCGAGATCACGATACCGATGAAGGAGGCGAGGATGGCGATCTCGAGGGATTCCATCAGCCCCTTGGCGAGCGACTCGGGCTGCAGGATCTCTGGCGGGAACATCCGCCCGATGAACTTGGCGCCGCTGTCCAGGCCCAGGACGAAGCGATCCCACGTGAAATCCAGCCTGCCTGCGGCGTAAACGACATATGCCGCCAGCAACAGCCAGCCGGCGCGCCCCCAGGGGTTGGTGCGGAAGGCGACGCGGCGGGTGTCCGTGCTTACGGCCATGTCAGGTGAGCCAGGATTCGCCGCCGTAGATCGACTTGAGCACGTTGTCGGTGAGGCCCTCTGCACCGCCGTCGTAGACAACTGTGCCCCCGGCCATGCCGACAATGCGGTCGGCGAAGCGCTTGGCGAGCTCCACATCGTGCATGTTCACGATCACCGGGATGCCGTGCTCGCGGCCCATGTCGCGCATGAGCGACATGATTTCGACGGACGTCTTGGGATCTAACGACGAGGTCGGCTCGTCCGCCAACAGCAACTTTGGCCGCTGCATCACGGCCCGCGCGATACCCACCCGCTGGCGCTGGCCACCCGAAAGGGCATCCGCCCGCTGCGTGGCGTAGCCGGCGAGCCCAACTTCATCCAGCAAATCGAAGGCGCGATCGATGTCGGCCTGCGGAAACTTGCGCAGCCACGCCTTGAGCGCGTGCACGTAGCCCAGCCGGCCGGAGAGCAGGTTCTCCATGACGGTGAGGCGCTCCACCAAGTTATATTCCTGGAACACCATGCCGATTTCACGGCGTGCCTCGCGCAGGTCGCGCCCCTTGAGGTGCGCGATATCGCGCCCACCAAAGTGGATCTCGCCGGAAGTCGGCTCCACCAGGCGGTTCACGCAGCGCAGCAGCGTCGACTTGCCGGTGCCCGAGGCGCCGATGATCGCCGTGAGGCCGGTGGCCGCAAACGCGAGCGAGATGCCGTCCAGCACGCGCTTGCCGCGCACGTACTCCTTGACCAGGCCGCGAACTTCGAGGGATGCGCTCATGGTGAGCCTTCGGTGCGTTGGAAACGAAACCGCCGCCGCCCCGGAGGGTCGACGGCGGTGTTCGGGAGCGTCGAAGCCTACTTCTTGGCCTTGGCTTCAGCCGCCTTCTTGCGGGCGTCGGCTTCGCGCTTCGATTCCTTCTCGTAAGCGGCGCTGTTGAACTTCTCTCCGCCGCTCTCGGCCACCTGGCGGACGACCGCCCAGTGCTCCTTGAAGTTGATCGGGAAGAAGCGATCCGCGCCGTCGA
>JAFMJY010000124.1 GCA_017853245.1 Burkholderiales bacterium
AGAATAAGTCCTACCCCGTTTGCTTCAACTCGAAGCGCCAGTACGCGGTTTGGGAGGAAGGAGCAGAGGACAGCAATCCTGGCGACAGCCGCTACTGCACTGACTGCACCGTCGCGTATCAGCGGCAAATGATCGCTCAACACCGGTGCGCGCACCCCTGCACAGCGTTCTTTCTCGACAAGGATGGCTTCCTCGAAGGTCGCCGGCGCGTGGAGGACCGCGTGCGGCTCAGGGAGGCTGCGTGAAATGCTGGGTCTGCCAACGCGAAGCCCGGGGACTTGGCCACACCGACACCCGTCACGGGGTGGCCGATCCTCGGCGCTACCCGATCGACTGGGCTTTTTGCTCGCTCCGGTGCCAGAACGCCTTTCACGCGATGTACGGCAACTGGGTGCGAGCGAAGGACGGCGCGGGAATCGACATCAAGGGGGTCGAGATGATTGACCCCACCGATGTCGAACTCGCCGCGATGCGCTCCTGCCTCAAGTCCTTTGGCGAGGCGGCCAGTGAAATCGGCTTCGAGAAGCCCCTGGGCGCCTACACCGAGGCCGAGGCGCTGCAAGTGATCGACGCCATCGTCTCCCACTACACGGAGGCGATGGTCAAGCACCACGAGGTCACCAAGTTCCCGCCGGTGCGGGGACTGCCGGCCACACCGGATCCCCTCACCGAGCCATTCGCGGACATGAAGGACGACCTGCCGTGGGAGGAATCACGGTGATGGATTTCAACTCCTCCTCGAGCATCTCCGGGCAAGTGACGGCCCTCGTGGATGCGGGTCTCCAAGAAGCTCGCGCTCGCGAAACCGAACGGCAATACCTCGGCGCATCCCGTCTGGGTGCGGCGTGCGAGCGAGCGCTGCAGTACGAGTACGCGAAAGCGCCGGTCGATTACGGCCGAGACATCCAGGGCCGGATGCTTCGCATCTTCGAGCGCGGTCACGTGATCGAGGACTGCATGGTCACGTGGCTCCGGGGAGCAGGGTTCGACCTTCGTACCCGAAAGGCGAGCGGCGAGCAGTTCGGCTTCACCGCCGCCAACGGTCGCCTGCAGGGGCACGTCGACGGGGTCATCGTCGGCGGTCCCGAGGGTTTTTCCTATCCCGCCGTCTGGGAGAACAAGTGCCTGGGATCCAAGTCCTGGCGGGATCTTGAGAAGAACCGCCTCGCGGTCGCAAAGCCCGTCTATGCCGCACAGGTGGCGCTCTATCAGGCCTACCTGGAGCTCCACGAGCACCCGGCGTTCTTTACCGCCGTGAACGCCGACACGATGGATATCTATACCGAGCTCGTGCCATTTGACCGCGCTATCGCCCAACGCATGTCCGATCGGGCAGCCAAGGTGATCACGGCGACCGAGGCCGGGGACTTGCTGCCGCGGAGCTTCACCGACCAGAGCCACTTTGAATGCCGGATGTGCGCCTGGCAGGACCGCTGCTGGAGAACCCACGCATGAAACATCGCCCCTCCACGACAGTCCCGGTCGAGCCCATGGTCGATGCGCGCCACGCCGCCCGGGCGATGAACCTCCCCTTTCACTACTTCCTGAAGCCAGCCAGTCGGAGGCTTCACAAGATTCCGCACTACCGGATTGGCCGAACGGTTCGGTTTCGGCTCTCCGAACTTCAGGTGTGGTCGACGCGGTTTCGCCAACGCCCCAAGAGAGCGGGGGCGAAATGATCGACTTCAATGACGTGCGCGATGCGCCCGAACCTGCAAAGGAGGCGCAGCGAGACGAGATTCGCGCGGAATTGCTGTCGCGGCTCGAATCGGTGCTCTTCACGCTCTACCCCGCGGGCACGAAGCGCAAAGGCATTTTCCGGATCGGTGACGTCCTCGGGAGCCCGGGCGACAGCCTCGAGGTCGTGCTCGACGGCGAGAAGGCCGGGCTCTGGACCGACCGCGCGACCAGCCAGGGGGGCGACATTTTCGACCTCATCGCGTTACGGATACCGGTAAATGCGGCAACCGACTTCGACCGGGTGCTCGAGGAAGCCGCCGCCATCCTCGGTCGTGCGCCCTCCGCGCCTCCCAAGAAGGCGAAGTCGAAAGTAGCGACTGATGAGCTGGGCCCGGCGACCGCCAAGTGGGATTACCTCGATGCGAGTGGGCGACTCATTGCCGTCGTCTCTCGCTACGACCCACCGGGCGGGAAGAAGGAGTTCCGTCCCTGGGACGCACGGCGCCGCAAGATGTCCCCACCCGAGCCTCGGCCTCTCTACAACCAGCCGGGGATCGCGCCCGCGAGCAACGTCGTGCTGGTGGAAGGCGAGAAGTGCGCTGAAGTCTTGATCGCTCACGGTGTGGCCGCCACCACCGCCATGCATGGCGCCAAGGCCCCGGTCGAGAAGACCGACTGGGCGCCGCTTTCCGGAAAGTCGGTACTCATCTGGCCCGACCGCGACAAACCCGGCTGGGAGTACGCCATGGCGGCTGGACAGGCGGCTCTCGCGGCAGGTGCTGTTTCGTGTGACGTCCTCCTGCCTCCGGACGACAAGCCCGAGGGCTGGGATTCGGCCGACGCTATCGCCGAGGGATTCGATGTCACGGGCTTCCTCACCGCCGGCCCTCGGATGTGCATCAAGCCGAGCACCGGACTCCCCGCTCAGGACGCGACTGTTTGGGCGACCGACGATGCCTTGGCGCTCGCCTTTACCGCGCGCTACGCCGATGACTGGCGCTACTGCGCCGCGTGGGGCAAGTGGCTCGTCTGGACCGGGACGCACTGGAAGGCCGATGAGACGCTCCTGGTCCATCACCTGATCCGCTCGGTCTGCCGCGAGGCCGCCGTGAAGGTCGACTCGCACCGACTCGCCGCCAAGCTGCTTGCGAGCAGCACGGTGGGCGGCGTCGAACGACTCGCCCGCACCGACCGACGTCACGCCTCCACGTCGGAGGAGTGGGATGCCGATCTCTTCGCTCTCAACACCCCAGGCGGCGTGGTCAATCTCAAGACCGGCCGACTCCGCCCTCACGAAAGGACTGACCGCATGACCAAAATCGCAACGGCGACACCGCGGGGCTCTTGCCCCCGGTGGCACGCATTCCTGAATGACGTGACTGGCGGAGACACTGAGCTGCGGGCCTATCTGCAGCGCGTGGTCGGCTACACCCTCACCGGAGCCACGACTGCCCACGCTCTCTTCTTCCTGTACGGCACCGGGGCCAACGGCAAGTCGGTCTTCGTGAACACCCTGTCCACCATCCTCGGGGACTACGCCACCAGCGCCCCCATGGACACGTTCATGGAAGCACGAGGAGATCGGCACCCGACCGATCTGGCGGGCCTTCGGGGAGCGCGCTTCGTCTCCTCGATTGAGACCGAACAGGGCCGGCGCTGGAACGAATCCAAGCTCAAGGCCATCACCGGAGGCGACAAGATCTCGGCGCGCTTCATGCGCCAAGACTTCTTCGAGTACCCGCCTCAGTTCAAGTTGCTGATCGCCGGCAATCACAAGCCCTCGATCCGCAATGTGGATGAGGCCATGAAGCGACGGCTTCACCTCATTCCGTTCACCGTCACGATCCCGCCGGACAAGCGCGACGGCGCCCTCACCGAAAAGCTCCTCGCCGAGCGCGACGGGATCCTCGCCTGGGCGGTCGAAGGCTGCCTTCAGTGGCAAGAGGTGGACCTCAAACCCCCGGAATCCGTCGTGTCGGCCACCGAGGAGTACTTCGACGAGGAGGACGCCATCGGAGACTTCCTGGAAGAGGAAGGCCAGCGCCATGAACAGGCTCGTGTAGCCGTGGGCGAGGTCTTCCAACGCTGGCAAGAGTGGGCTGGCAAGCGCGGCGAGTACGTCGGCACCAGCCGCTGGCTCGCCCAACAGCTCGCGAACCGGGGGTTCACGCGGACGCGGCTCCATGCCGGCGTGAAGGCGCTCGCTGGACTCTCCCTCAAGCCCAAGGACTACGGCACGCGTCTGCCGTACCGCGACGACTGACCGTGGTGACCGAAGGTGACCTGTCTGCGGATTACTTCTTACGCCTGCGCGCGCACGCACGTAAAGAGACTCATACGTCACGCCGGCCACCTTCGGTCACCCAACCCGAACGGAAGGAACACAACACGATGAACACAACGATCCTCGCCCTCGATCTGGGCACCCACACCGGCTGGGCGCTGTGCCACCGCGACGGCACCGTCGCCAGCGGCACCGAGCACTTCAAGCCTGGTCGCTTCGAAGGCGGCGGCATGCGGTTTCTGCGATTCAAGCGCTGGCTCACTGAACTACTCGCGGCGAGCGGCGCCCTCAACGCCGTGTATTTCGAGGAAGTCCGGCGACACGCCGGTGTCGATGCGGCCCACGTCTACGGCGGACTCATGGCCCACCTCACCGCGTGGTGTGAGCACCACAACATCCCCTACCAGGGCGTGCCGGTCGGGACGATCAAAAAGCACGCCACCGGAAAGGGCAATGCTAGCAAGGAGGAGATGCTCGCCTCCGCCTCCCGCCGAGGCTACGCGCCGATCGACGACAACGAAGCCGACGCCCTCGCGCTCCTGCACTGGGCGATCGAGACGCAGGAGGGCTGACATGCGCATTCCCGAGCACCGCTACCGCTGTCCCCTGGGGCAACTCCAGGGCGAAGCCCGCATGGATCCCGAGGCCATCAAGCGCGAGGGCTGGCGCGACCAACGCATCCTCGTGGTGAGCGACGCGGACGATCGCCTGGACTTCGTCGAGCGTGAGTTTGTCCGCCGCATCGGAGAGCGGCTCTACGGATCGAAGGGAGGGCGACATGACTGAGTGGGACAAGGCAACCGTCGACGCAAGGCTTGTTGAGGCCGTGCGCACGGCACGACGTCTGCCGCCCGTACGCGTGCGTGGCCACTTCAACGCATGGCCCGAGATCATTCGGGAGGAGTGGGAGACCTATGGGGTCGACAAACCCGTCCATCGGCCCATGCCGCCATCGCCAGAGGCCATTGATCGGATGCTCGAGACCACGCGCTGGATGCAGTGGCTGGAGGTGGAGCAGCGTCACCTCGTGTGGATGCGGGCGAAGCGCTATGGCTGGCGCGACATCTCCATTCGATTTGCCTGCAATCGCTCGACTGCGTGGCGGCACTGGCAGCGAGCGCTGCAGCAGCTAGCTGATCACCTCAACCAGCGCTTAGTCACGCGGTAGCATTTTGGCGCAATTGGGCAACGATCCGCGTACATCAGCAATTGCGAGCGACCATGTGCGCACTTTGCACGTGCAACAACATTGCCGATTCGCTGTAGGATTCGAGCTATCTTCTGGACAGAAGTGCGACACCGCGATTGAGACGGGTCCTTCCTGCCAGAAGCGCCATGCGGGAGGCGCGAGCGCGGCATTCGCCTAGCGTCAGAGTGCAAACCTAGGTTTGCGCTGGTTTGCAGTTTGCACCCCGCATCCCCAAGCCCGCCCACGACCCAATCGTCGGCGGGCTTTTCATTTCCATGGTGTGCGCCGCTTGCGGCCCGGTCCGGGGCGCTACTCCTCCCCGGGTCGGGCCGCTTCTTTTGGAATGCCAGAACTGAACATGCTCAACGTCGAGTACCGGAAGGTCGAGACGCTGATCCCCTACGCCCGCAATCCGCGCACCCACAGCGATGAGCAAGTGGCGAAGATTGCGGCCAGCATCATCGAGTTCGGCTGGACCTCGCCTGTCCTCGTCGATGGCGCGAGCGGCATCATCGCCGGTCACGGACGCTTGGCGGCTGCGCAGAGGCTGGGCTTAGCCGAAGTACCGGTGATTGAACTCGCGCACCTTTCGCCCGCGCAGAAGCGCGCCTACATCATCGCGGACAACCGCCTGGCGCTCGACGCCGGCTGGAACGACGAACTGCTAGCGCTTGAATTGACGGATCTCACAGAGGCGGGTTACGACCTCGCCCTCACCGGATTCGACGCCACGGAGATCGAGGCACTACTGGCAGACGATGCCGGCCGCGGCGGCGAATCCGAGAACGACGCCGACCGACCGGACGCGGCAGATGATGTACCCGAGGCGCCAGCGGTGCCGGTGTCCCGGCCAGGAGACGTCTGGTCCCTGGGATCCCACTGGCTGATCTGCGGGGACGCGAGTGACGCCGCTGTGGTTGCGGCGCTGATGGAGGGCTCGCAGGCGCGCCTGTGCTTTACCTCACCGCCCTACGGCAACC
>JAFMJY010000125.1 GCA_017853245.1 Burkholderiales bacterium
GGCGACGACTACACCATCCTCGACACAACCAGCCCCAACCTCACCTATCACCCCGAGCGGCTCTCCATGGAGAAGGTGGAGGCGGAAGCCTTCTCGCCCACGGATCGCATCGGCCAGCTGCAGCTTCGCAACCTCGACATTCTCGATTCGCGCGACAAGCTGGGCGTCTACTCGCGGGCGGGCGTGCTGCCCTCCGGAACAGGCGCCGCGGGGCTGCTGGAATCCGCCGGGGACAAGAAGAAGGACTAGGCTCTCGGCAAGTCGTGGGCCGCGAGCCAGTCGAGAAACTCGCGATACCAAAGCCGCGAATTGCGCGGCTTCAGCACCCAGTGGTTCTCGTCCGGGAACCAGATAAGCTTCGAGGCAACACCCCGGGCCTGCAGGGTGTTGTAGTACACGAGGCCATTGGCGTCCGGCACCCGGTAATCCTTGCAGCCGTGGATCACGAGCGTCGGCGTGGCCATGCGGTGCGCCTGGGTGCTGGGGCTCTGGGCGCGAACCTTGGCAGCGTCGTCCCAGTAGAACGCCCCGAGGTCCTTCGGGCGCTGGAGGAAGGAATCCGCGCTGAAGGTAAGCAGCCGGTCGTACACGCCCGCATGGCACACATAGGCGCGATAGCGGCCCGGGCGCACGTGGCCATTCATCCACGCCACCAGGAAGCCGCCGTAGCTTCCTCCTGAAGCAAAGACGCGCCGCCGGTCCGCCCAGCCCTTCCGAAGCACCCAATCCGTGGCCGCCTCGATGTCCTTCGCCTCGAGCTCGCCCATGCGCTCCATGATGCTGTCGCGGAAAGCGAAGCCGTAGCCGCTCGAGCCGTGGTAGTTCACCGACACCACCACGTAGCCCTTGGCCGCAAACACGTGCGGATTCCAGCGGTAGCCGAACGTGTCACCCGCCGCCGCATAGGGGCCGCCGTGGATTACCTGCAGGATCGGATGCTTGCGGCTCGGGTCGAAGCGGGGAGGGAACGTGAGAAATACCTGCACCGGATCACCCAGGGCGCCGCGAATGGTGGCCTCCCGGGTCTCTCCGAGCGACACGCGAGCGAGCTGCGCATCGTTGAACCGATCCAGGCGACGTGCCTGGCCGCCTCGGATGGCATGAACCTGCACGGGGTGCGCAGCGCTGTCGAGGGCCACGAGAAGCGTTTCCTTGCCCCGCGTGCCGCCGACGTCGAAACCCTGGACCCAACCGCCAGTAACCTCCACCGAGAGCGCGCCACCATCGACTTCTTGGCGCCACAGGTGGCAACGACCTTCCCGCTGAGCGGCGAAGTAAATGGCTGATGAGTCCCGGGACCAACGCAGCGGCGCTTCGACATCCAGCGCGTCGTTGCGAGCCGTCAGGCTCGGCGCCGCGCCGCGCTTGAGGTACCCAACGCGCCCAGGCATCGTGTGCCGGCGGCTGATGTTCGTCGCGATGCACGCGAGCCTCGCGCCGTCGGGGCTGTAGCACGGCGCCTCGTAGGACCACGCCGTATCCGACGTGAGCGGAACAACACGGCGCGAGGTGACCTCCAGCTCCGCGATGGCGTAGGCGTTGTCGGCACGCTTTCGCGCGGCAGGGTCCTGCACGAAAGCAATCCGACGCCCATCCGGCGAAATGTCGAAGTGGCCGGCGCTCGGCTCCACCCAGGGAAGCGACACGCCCTTCCCCTCGAAGAGGTCCGTGATTTTCCCGCTGCGCAGATCCAGCATCAGCAGATGCGGCTCGCGGCCCATGGGAAGGTTCGCATCCCAGTGGCGGTACTGCGCCTCCGTGGTGACGTAGGCGCTCTCCTTGCGGTCCTTGGAGGCTTTGGCCTCGCGCTCCTGGGCGCGCACGCCCCGCACTTTTGGCCACACCCACGAGACGAACACGATCCGCTGCCCGTCAGGCATCCACTTGAACGCAACGACACCCGGGGCGAAGTGCGTCTTGCGCTCCGCCTCACCCCCGGCCGCATCGATCACGTAGAGCTGGGGTTCTTCATCCTTGCTGCCCTCCTGCTCTCGCTTGGCCAGAAAGGCGATACGGTCGCCCTTGGGAGACCACGCTGGATGGCCATCCTTCTCTCCGCACCGTGTCAACTGGCGCGGCGCACGGCGATCCGTCGGCAGCAGCCACAGGCTGGCGCGGCCCTTGTTCTCCTCCATGTCGTACGCGGTGACGGCACAAACGGCCGACGAACCGTCGAGCGAGAGGCTCACACTGCCCACGCGATGCAGGCGCCAGAGGATGTCCGCGTCAAGATGCGCTTGAACAGGCATGGGCCGTCCTACTTCGCGTTCGGCCGCCAGGTGCTGGCGGCGGGCGTGAAGCGCTCCATGGGGATCTCCTCGTAGCGCACCTCGAGAATGTCGATGTCCTCGCGGCCGGCCGGCGTCACGAGCGTCACGGTATCCCCCTCGCGTGCCTTGATGAGCGCGCGAGCGACGGGCGACACCCAGCTTACGTAACCCCGGCCAAGGTCTGTCTCGTCGAGCCCCACGATGCGCACCGTGACGTCAGCGCCGTCCCCCTTGGCATAGGTCACGGTTGCCGCGAAGAAGACCTGGTCCGTTTCCTCGCGGGCCGCGGGGTCGACCACCTCCGCATTCTCCAGTCGCTTGGTGAGGTAGCGGATGCGCCGGTCGATCTCGCGCAGGCGCTTCTTGCCGTACTGGTAATCGCCGTTCTCGGAGCGGTCGCCATTGCTGGCCGCCCAGGAGACGATGGCCGTAACCTCCGGGCGCTCGACCTTCACCAGGTGCGAGAGCTCGTCGCGCATCCGCCGCCATCCGTGCGGTGTCATGTAGTTCTTGCTGCCCGCCGGGATGGGCGGAGCCCCACCGTCGTCGTCGTCCGCTTCCGGCGCGGCATCGTTCTCTCGCGTGAACGCCTTGCTCACTTCGGCAGCCCCGCAATGAACTGGCGAATACCGGAGAGCAGCATCTCGACGGCAATCGCCGTCAGGATGAGCCCCATCAGCCGCTCGATGGCCTGCATCACCTGCTCGCCGAAGAGGCGCAGGAGGCGATCTCCCGCGAGCAGCACCCCGGCCGTGATCGCCATGGTGAGCGTGACGGCGCCCATCCACATGGCGATCTTGTCGGGCTCGCGCGTCGCCATGAGCATCACGGTGGCGAGCGCGGAGGGCCCGGCTATCAACGGCGTGGCCACCGGAACGATGAACGGCTCCCGCCCGCCGGTGTCCCCCAGCACGCTGGCTGCGCTGGCGAACACCATCTTGATCGCGATCATGAACAGGATCACGCCGCCCGCGATGGAAAGCGACGTCGGCGACAGGTGCATGAGCGCCAGGAAAGACTGCCCGCCCACCATGAAGCCCAGCAGCAGGCCGAAAGCGATCAGGCACTCGCGAGCGATGACTTTTCGCCGGCGCGCCGGGGCGACGTCCCGCAGCATGCTGTTGACGAGCGGCGCGTTGCCGAACGGGTCCGTCACCAGCGTGAGCAGGATCACGGCAGACAGGAACTCGTAGGCCATCGGCATCGAAGACATGCGCGCATTTTACGCGACGGGCCTTGTGACACCCCGTGCGAAAATGCCGTCGTGACGGCATTCAACCCCTCGCACGGCCCCCGAGTCGCCTCGCTGCCATTCCTCGCCCTCCTCGCCGGCGGTTGCAGCATCGGCTTTGCGGCGATCCTCGTGCGCCTGTCGGAGACCGGGCCCGTGGCGAGCGCGTTCTGGCGTACTGCCATCGCTGCGCCCCTTCTCTGGGCCTGGGCCTGGCAATCCGCAGCCAGGCAACCGGGCCGCTCCGGCCGCCTGCCCGGGGCCGCCCTCTGGGCCGCCGGGTTGTTCTTTGCAGCTGACCTCGGTGTCTGGCACTGGTCGATCGCGTGGACGTCGGTCGCCAACGCGACACTGCTCGCAAACCTCGCGCCCATCTGGGTCACCCTCGCCGGCGTCGTGTTCTTCCGGCAACGGGTGTCGCCGCTATTTCTCGTGGGCATGACCGCCGCCATCGGCGGCATGTTCGTCCTCGTGGGGCCCAACTTTGCCGCGGGGGGCACGCCCCTGATGGGCGACGCCCTCGGCGCCATCACCGCCCTTTTCTATGCGGGCTACATGCTGTCGATCAAGTCGGCACGCGACTCCGGCGTGTCCACCGCCAGACTGATGGCCTGGAGCACGACGATCACGGCGCTGGCCCTGCTGCCGGCCGCCCTGCTTTCCGATCAACCCTTCATGCCTGCCGACGCTCGGGGATGGGCAGTGCTGGTCGCGCTGGCGCTCGTCACGCAGGTCGTCGGCCAGGGGCTCATCGCCTACGCGTTCGCGCACCTCTCGGCCGCGCTCTCCTCCGTGAGCCTGCTGATACAGCCGGTCACTGCGGCAGTCTTCGCGTGGATTCTGCTGGGCGAAGCGATCGGGCCTGCCCAGGCGATTGGCGGCCTCGTCGTGTTGGCCGGAATCTGGATGGCGAGGCGGGCGGGCGGCTGACCGGCAGTTACGGCGCCCGCCGCGCCGGGGAGTCGAAAAACTCCCGCATCAGGTAATCCTCGAGTTCGGCGCCGTGGTCGGGCGCAGCGGAGAGCGTCACCACCCGGCCCTGCCTACGCGACTCCCAGCGGAAGTCCCCCGGGTAGTCTTCGCGAATCAGGGTGATCATCTTGCGCACCATCGCGATTTCCACGTCGCCATCAGCGTCGGCGTCTACCTCGAACACTTCCCGGCGCACACGCGAGCTGGCCCCACCCCGCCAGCCATTGAATGCGAAGCTGCCCGAGCGCGCGCCGACGCGCAGGATCTGGAAAACGCCGCCCGCGCCACCGTCGCCTGCCAGCGTTTGCAAATTGCGGCTCAGGGCGGTAGCGCCTGCCGCCGGGCCGGCCGCCTGCGGGCCCGACGCCATCGGACCTCGCGCCTGGGTTCCCTCCGCCAGGCGCCGGCGCTCGCGATTGGCGCGGATCATCGCAGCCATGTCGACGGGCGGATCCGTCGGCGGCAAGGGCGGGAGCGGCGCGTCCTTTTCGGGGGGAGACACGGCGGGCAGCGGGTCGGGGGGCGCCTGCACAACGGGGGCCCTGGCGAGGGGCGCAGGCGCCGGCTGCCTCAGCGCAGGCCGCACCTGCCGTTCGGCCGGAGCCCGCGGCGCCATCGCGGGGCCTGGCAACTCGGGGGCAATCTGCACCGTCAGGGGTTCGGACCCGGCAAGCGGCGGCGAGTCTTCCTGGCGAACGGGGGCGGGCGTGAGCAAGAACGCGAGGACGTGAAGCAGCGCCGACAGCCCCAACGCCACCGCCAGCCGATGCTGCCGAAGGACGCCGAGCAGGCGCCGCACCATCTTGTCAACGCGGGCGAGCCTTGGTGCGTTATGGGACTTGTTGTCACCCGTCCCCTCACTGGAGGAAGCCATGAATCGCCCGTTCGCCCTCGCCGCCCTGTCAGCCGCCCTGTTGTCGCCGCTCGCCACGCACGCGTCGCCGAAGCATTGGGCCGTGCAGGTCGCGGTTCCCGGCCTCACGATCGTCTACGGCCATCCCGGGTTTGGCGTCGCCGTTCCGGCCTATCCGACAGCACCGGCTTACGCGCCCGCCTATACCTACGCCCCCGTCTATGGTTATGCGCCGGCGCCAGCGTATCGGCCCCCCGTCGCCTACCCGGTTGCGGCTCCCTACTACTCGCCCGGCCCCGCCGTCATCCACGAGCTGCACCGGGGTGGGTACCATCACCGGCATCGGTGGCACGAACACCACGGCCGCGGCCACTGGCGCTAGGTCACTTGCCGGCGGCAGCGCCCGGCGCCGTGACAATCTGGTAGAAAACCTCGTCCGCCCGAATCATTCCGAGGTCTGCGCGGGCGCGCTCCTCGATCGCCTCGAGGCCCTGCTTCAGGTCCACCACCTCGGCTTCCAGCGCGTCGTTACGAGCCTTGAGTCGCGCGTTGGTCGCCTCCTGTGCGGCAATCTGGCGATCGAGGTCCCACACGCGCAGCCAGCCGCCCTTGCCAAGCCAAAGCGGGTACTGCAGCAGCAGCGCCAGCAGGGCAAGCGCGGCTGCCAGGTATTTCATGGGCGAAGCTGGTGGAAGGCCGCGCGGCCGGGAAAGATTGCCCCGTCGCCCAGCTCTTCCTCGATGCGGAGCAACTGGTTGTATTTCGCCGTGC
>JAFMJY010000126.1 GCA_017853245.1 Burkholderiales bacterium
AAGCACGGCGGCGCCAACGAGTTCGCCTTCGACACCATCGGGCGCTATGACGACCCGGACCAGGCGGAGGCCGACATCGTTCGGCGCATCGCCGAAAAACAGGTGATCATCGGCTTCGGGCATCCGGTCTACACGATTGCGGACCCGCGCAACCAGGTGATCAAGGAAGTCGCCCGCAAGCTCTCCCAGGACGCGGGCACCATGAAGCTCTTCGACATCTCGGCTCGGGTCGAAGAGGTGATGTGGCGGGAGAAAAAAATGTTCCCGAACCTGGATTGGTACAGCGCCACGAGCTACCACATGATGGGCGTGCCCACGCTCATGTTCACGCCGCTCTTCGTGATCTCGCGCACCTCCGGCTGGTGCGCGCACGTGATCGAGCAACGCATCGACGGCAAGATCATTCGCCCGAGCGCCAACTACACCGGCCCGGAGGACCTCGCCTTCGTGCCCCTCAACAAGCGCAAGTAGGAGAAACCATGTCCGCCCACATCTCGAACGCTCGCCCCAAGCCCGACAAGGTTCTCGTCGACATCGCCGACTACGCAATCAAGTTCAAGGTCACCAGCACGGAGGCCTATCAAACGGCGCGCTATTGCCTGATGGACACGCTGGGCTGCGGCTTCGAGGCCCTCGAGTACCCCGCCTGCACGAAGCTGCTGGGGCCCGTGGTACCGGGTACCGTCGTGCCCAACGGTGCCAAGGTGCCGGGGACGTCGTTCCAGCTCGATCCCATCCAGGCGGCCTTCAACATCGGCGCCATGATCCGCTGGCTTGACTTCAACGACACCTGGCTCGCCGCGGAGTGGGGACACCCCTCGGACAACCTGGGCGGCATCCTGGCGACCGCCGATTGGCTTTCGCGCAACGCCGTCGCAGCCGGCAAGAAGCCGCTCACGGTGCGTGACGTGCTCACGGCCATGATCAAGGCGCACGAGATCCAGGGCTGCATCGCGCTCGAGAACAGTTTCAACAAAGTGGGCCTGGACCACGTGGTGCTGGTGAAGGTGGCGAGCACCGCGGTGGTGGCTGCGATGCTGGGCCTCACGCGCGACGAGGTGATCAACGCTGTCTCCCTCGCGTGGGTGGATGGGCAGTCGCTGCGCACCTACCGTCACAGCCCGAACACGGGCTCGCGCAAGAGCTGGGCAGCGGGTGATGCCACCAGCCGCGCCGTGCGCCTGGCCCTCATCGCCCGCACGGGCGAGATGGGTTACCCGTCCGTCCTCTCGGCCAAGGCCTGGGGCTTCTACGACGTGCTCTTCAAGGGCAACGCGTTCAAGTTCCAGCGGCCGTACGGCAGCTATGTGATGGAGAACGTCCTGTTCAAGATCTCCTTCCCGGCAGAGTTCCACTCGCAGACGGCGGTGGAGGCGGCCATGACGCTGCATGGGGAACTCAAGAAGCGAGGTAAGACGGCCGACGACATCGGCATGATCTCCATCCGCACGCACGAAGCCTGCATCCGCATCATCGACAAGAAAGGCCCGCTCGCCAACCCCGCGGATCGCGACCACTGCATCCAGTACATGGTGGCGGTTCCCCTCATCCTCGGCCGCCTCACTGCGGCGGACTACGAGGACAACGTGGCGGCCGACCCACGCATCGACGCGCTGCGGGACAAGATCAAGTGCGTTGAGGACCCGCGCTTCACGAAGGACTACCATGACCCGGAAAAGCGCTCGATCGCCAACGCGCTCACCGTCGTCCTGAAGGACGGCACCAAGCTCAAGGAGGTCGTGGTGGAATACCCCATCGGGCACAAGCGTCGCCGAAAGGAAGGCATGCCGGTGCTGGTCGAGAAGTTCAAGACCAACCTCGCGCGCCGCTTCCCGGAGAAGCAGCGGCAGGCGATCCTGGACCTCTGCCTGGACCCCAAGCGCCTGGACGCCACACCCGTTCACGAATTCGTGGACATGATGATGACCTGACGCCGCCGGAGCCCGCCATGCGACTTGCCGCACCCTCCCTTGCCCTCGCCGCGCTCCTCGTCGCCGGCTGCGCGACGACCTACCAGGTCACGCTCATGCCCCGCACGAGCGGCAAGGTCTACACCGGCACGCTTCAGTCGACGTCAGACGGCGAGGGGATCATGGCCATCACCATCGATGCCACCACCTACTCGGGCATCGTCGTGGAGACCTCCCCCAGCCGCACGTCGGGATTCGTCACCGGCGGCATGGGGGCCCCAAGAGGCAGGGTGTGGGGTAGCGGCGCCACGGTGACGATGGACAACCCCAAGGGCGGCACCGCCAAGGCCCTGCTCCAATCGCCCGACGGCAAGGGCCTGCGCTGCGACCTGCGAGACGCCGGCCGCACGGGCGGCGGTTCCTGCCGTGATGACCAGGGCCTCGAATACGACGTGCAGTTGCGTCCCGCTGCGCGCCCCTGATACCCACAAACAACTTACCGACAAGAGAACACCCATGACCCACAACGCATTCGGCACCCTGCAGTCCTTTACTCCCGCTGCTGGCAAGAGCGGCCAGCTCTATTCCCTGCCGGCGCTCGCCAAGACCTTCCCCAACGTGAGCCGACTGCCCGTCTCGATCCGTATCGTGCTCGAGTCGGTTCTGCGCAACGTCGATGGCAAGAAGGTCTCCGAGGAGCACGTCCGCCAACTCGCCAATTGGGGCGCCAAGGCCGCCCGCACGGAGGAAATTCCCTTCGTGCTCGCGCGTATCGTGCTGCAGGATTTCACGGGCGTGCCGCTCCTCGCCGACCTTGCGGCCATGCGCGGCGTGGCGGCCAAGATGGGCAAGAACCCGAAGGTCATCGAGCCGCTGGTGCCCGTGGACCTCGTCGTTGACCACTCGGTGCAGATCGACCACTCCGGCACGCCGGACGCGCTCGACCTCAACATGAAGCTCGAGTTCGACCGCAACCGCGAGCGCTACCAGTTCATGAAGTGGGGCATGCAGGCCTTCGACACGTTCAAGGTCGTGCCCCCGGGCATCGGCATCGTCCACCAGGTGAACCTCGAGTACCTCGCGCGCGGCGTGCACCAGAAAGGCGGCGTCTACTACCCGGACACGCTGGTGGGCACGGATAGCCACACCACCATGATCAACGGCATCGGCGTGGTGGGCTGGGGCGTGGGCGGCATCGAGGCTGAGGCCGGCATGCTGGGCCAGCCGGTCTACTTCCTGACGCCGGATGTGGTGGGCGTAAACCTCACCGGACGACTGCGTGAAGGCGTCACGGCGACAGACTTTGCCCTCACCGTCACCGAAATGCTTCGCAAGGCGAAGGTGGTCGGCAAGTTCGTGGAGTTCTTCGGCGAAGGCGCTGCAACGCTCGCCGTCACGGACCGCGCGACCATCGCCAACATGGCGCCCGAGTACGGGGCCACCATGGGATTCTTCCCGGTGGACGAGCGCACCATCGAGTTCTTCCGCAACACGGGCCGCACGTCGGATGAAGTCTCGGCGCTCGAGGCCTACTTCAAGGCCCAGGGTCTGTTCGGCATGCCGAAGAAGGGCCAGCTCGATTACTCGACCGTCCTCGACCTCGACCTCGCGTCGATCAAGCCGTCGGTGGCCGGCCCCAAGCGCCCGCAGGACCGAATCGACCTCGGCAACCTCAAGTCGCAATTCACGTCGCTCTTCTCCAAGCCTGTGGCCGAGAACGGTTTTGCCAAGAAGGCCGAGGATCTCGCCAAGCGAGTGAAGACCAGCGACGGGCTGGATCTCGGCAGCGGCGATGTGCTCATCGCCGCCATCACCTCGTGCACCAACACCTCCAACCCGAGCGTACTGATTGCCGCGGGCCTTCTTGCCAAAAAGGCGGTGGAAAAGGGCCTCACCGTTCGCGCCGGCATCAAGACCTCGCTGGCACCCGGGTCGCGGGTCGTCACGGAATACCTCCGCGCCGCAGGCCTGCTGCCGTATCTCGAAAAATTGGGCTTCAGTGTCGCCGCCTACGGCTGCACCACCTGTATCGGCAATGCCGGCCCGCTGGCCGAGCCGATCGAAAAAGCCGTGGTGGACAACGACCTCGTCTGCGCGGCCGTGCTCTCCGGCAACCGCAATTTCGAGGCACGTATCCACGCCAACATCCGCGCCAACTTCCTCGCCTCGCCGCCGCTCGTGGTGGCCTACGCCATCGCCGGCACAGTGCTACGAAACCTCGAGGCCGAGCCGCTGGGGCAAGGCAAGGACGGCCCGGTGTTCCTGAAGGACGTGTGGCCGACTTCCGACGAGATTCAGTCGCTTCTCAAGTACGCAACCGATCCCGCCGTGTTTGGGCGCATGTACTCGAACCTCGCGTCGGCCAACCCGCTGTGGACGGGCATCTCGTCCTCCACGGGCCAAGTCTACAACTGGCCCGCGTCCACCTACATCGCAGAGCCCCCCTTCTTCGAGGGCTTCACCATGAACTCCGGAAAGGCGTCGGATGTGAAGGGGGCCCGCGTGCTGGGCATCTTCGGCGACTCGGTCACCACCGACCATATCTCGCCCGCCGGCGCAATCAAGGACACGTCGCCCGCCGGCAAGTACCTCATCGGCAACCAGGTGATGAAGCCGGACTTCAACAGCTACGGGGCCCGTCGCGGCAACCACGAGGTGATGATGCGCGGCACGTTCGCGAACGTGCGCGTCAAGAACCTCATGCTGCCGGCAAGGCCGGATGGCACGCGCGTCGAGGGCGGCCTTACCCTGTTCCAGCCCTCGGCAGAGCAGATGCCGATCTACGAGGCTGCGATGAAGTACATCGCTGCTGGCACGCCTACCGTGATCTTCGGCGGTGAGGAATACGGCACGGGCTCGTCTCGCGACTGGGCGGCCAAAGGCACGCAGCTTCTCGGGGTCAAGGCCGTGGTCGCACGCAGCTTCGAGCGCATCCACCGCTCCAATCTCGTCGGCATGGGTGTTCTACCCTGCCAATTCAAGGGCACGGACTCGGCGCAATCGCTGGGCCTCAAGGGTGACGAGACCATCGACGTCGTGGGGCTCGAAAACGGCATCAAGCCGCAAATGGATGTCACCATCGTCATCCGCCGCAAGGACGGCTCCTCGAGGGAAGTGCCGGTGCTCCTTCGGATCGACACGCCGATCGAGGTGGACTACTACCTCCACGGGGGTATCCTTCCCTTCGTGCTCCGCGAGCTCGTCGCCGCCTAGAAAAAGAACGTTTGCCCTCTCCCTTCGCGGCCGTCCGGCGGCTTGGGGGGCTGTGGGAGAACCCGGACTTCCTGAAGCTCTGGGCCTCTCTCACCGTCACCCACTTCGGCGGCCAGATCACCTTCCTCGCGCTGCCCCTTACGGCGGCGCTCCTCCTGCAGGCCACGCCGTTCGAGGTGGGTGTGCTCACGGCCATGGGCGCCCTGCCCTACCCGCTGTTCGGGCTTTTTGCCGGCGTGCTGATCGATCGAACGCGAAAGCTGCCGGTAATCATCTGGTCCGACATCGGGCGCGGGGTAGCACTGCTCAGCGTGCCCCTCGCCGCGTGGCTGGGCGTGCTCACCATGCCGCTGCTGTATGCCGTGGCGTTCCTGATCGGCACGGGTACCGTCATCGGGTGGCCTGCCTATCAGGTTTTCATGACCGAGCGCGTGGGCCGGCATAACCTGGTGGAAGCGAACGCCAAGATCGGCGTCTCGGATTCGGCCGCGCAACTGATGGGCCCGGGCTTGGCGGGAGCGCTGATCCAGTGGCTCACGGCGCCAGTTGCAATCCTGATGGATGCGCTTTCATTTATCGCCTCGGCGCTCATGCTGCGCGGCATTCAGTCCGCGGCGACCGATACGCCGAAGGCATCCCGGCAATCCGTTGCGTTGGCCATTCGGGAAGGCCTTCTTGCCATCTGGCGAAATCCAACGCTGCGGGCGCTCGCCTGGTCGCTCGCGCTCTGGCAAGTGTTCCGCCACATCTACGTGGCGGTCGTGATTCTGTTCGCAACGCGGGACCTCGGGTTCTCGGCAGGGCATGTGGGCGTGCTGTTCATGATGGCGGGCGTGGGCTCCCTGGCTGCAGCGGCAGCCGTACGCCCCCTGAACGCGCGCTTCGGCTTTGGGCCCACGATGCTCTGGGCTCTCGGTGGAACCGGGGT